>NZ_JCAWFG010000043.1:0-20562 GCF_059740505.1 Camelimonas sp. FR25
CACGGACCGCCATCAGCAGGGTGTGATTGAGCGTCAGCCACAGTCCGTCGTCACGCCAGAGGTAGAACCAGCGTCGCACCGTCGATACGGGCGGGAAGCTGGGGGGCAGCATCCGCCAGGGCAAGCCTCCGCGCAGCAGATACAGGAGCGCCTCGACAATGCGCCGCAGCGGCCATTTACGGGGCCGTTCAACGTGCGACGCGGGTGGGAGCAGTGGCTCAAGAACCGCCCACTCGGCATCGGTCAAATCGCTTGGCAAAGCCAGTCCGCTTCGCGCATGAAGTGCACGAGTGGTGTCAGTCCACATCGTTGATCCAAGGAAGTTTTTGGCGAAACCCGTGAATCAACGACAGGCCAGGTTGTCAAGCCAACCCACTGATACCACTCAACTTAATTTCTGATCAGACACTGAGGTACGAATTCTGTCCTCCTGGGCGCCCTGCCCCGCTGTAGGCAGGGGCTACACGTTCAGAAAAAGCACCAAGTCACGGTCTGACCGCTGCGCTGCCGCGTGAGCGGCAGGTGCCCGCGCAGCTTCTATCGCTTAGTGACGGATAAATCGGTTCGTCGCTCGCGTGATGATGTAAAATAGATCGGTGCAGTCGGCTTTCTGCGGGGGGTAGGGGATGCTGTCATGCACGTTGGCCGGCGTGGCGAAGCTGTCGGTGATGATGCTGAACTTGCCGTCCACCGTGCGATGGTCGAGGTAGAAGAAGCCTTTCGGCTTGCCATCGCGGACCATGTAGCCGCTATCCTGTCGGTGCGGCTGATCTTGGTCGGCTTCACCGGCGGCTCGCGCGGCGGCGCTGGCGGCAAGGGCTTCTGGCCATGAGCGGCCCGGTCTTCCTCAATGGCCGCGTCAAGTTCCGCCCAGTAGGCAGCCCGCGACTTCGCCGCCAGTTCGATATCGAACCCGTTCTTGTTAGCGTTCGCCTTCAGATGGGTGGAGTCCGTGTACAGCGTACGCCCGTCGACCAGACCGAGCGTCATCGCCTGCTCGACGATGCGGTCGAAGATCGCCTGCGCCACGCTCTCGTCCTGGTAGCGCCGGCGGCGGTTCTGCGACAGCGTCGAGGCGTCGAAGACCTTTTGCGTCAGCTTCAGCCGCAGAAACCAGCGATAAGCGACATTGACCTCGATCTCCCGCACGAGCTGGCGCTCTGAGCCGTTGTCAGGCAGCATTTCAATGGCCATTGGCGTGCGTATCGCAGCAAAGCGTCGCTCAACGGCTTCGAGCATGATGTCACGGATGTCGGAGCCGCTGATGCCCGCATTGGCCACCGCCTGCCAGGCAATGACCTCCCTGTCGTGGGCGTCGATGATAAAAGCGCCGCGGACGGTGTCCCCGTTCTAGCAGGTGAACTCGAACCCGTCAGAGCACCAGCGCAAGTTTGAGCGCATGACGATCACCTTGCCATCGTGGGCATATTCGCGACGCACGGAATACTTCCGGGCCAGCAGCATGTTGTGGGCCTGCATGATCCGGTAGACCCTCTTGTAATTGACTGGCGGCAAGCCTTCCGTACGCAGCTCGCGGTTCAGGATCGCCGTGATCCGCCGGTAGCCGTAAGTGGGGCGTTCGGAAACCAGCGCCGTAATCCTCGCAGCCATCACTCCGTCCTGCGCCTTGCGATAGCGCCGGCGTGGCCTTGTGGCGCCCTTCAGTCGCTGGATCAGGTTGGAGCACACCCAGAGTGTCCGCCACCACCTTCACCGGAAATCCTCCTTCAGCAGCGAGCGCGCGCCCAGGCAATATCTGTTTTTGTGAGCGGGACTTGTCCAGGGCCTCGCGCAGGATCTCGACTTCGAGCGTCGTGCGGCGGAGTTGCCGTCCGAGTTCGCGGATGCGGTCCTCCAACTGCCGGACGACCTTGTTGCTGGTGACCTCATCGTATCCCGCCACCGCGACACTCCCTCCTTCGAGCATGAGCCGACGCCAACGGTACAGTAGATTTGGCGCAACGCCATTGCGGCGGGCGACGACAGAAATGCTGTCTCGCCCATCCAACGTCTCCTCCACGATCCGGACCTTGTCCGCAGCAGTCCAATGGCGGCGACGGCCACCGTCCGTGATGATTTCTAGCTCAGTCATAAGCACGTGCTCAGGCATATGCCCAAGCCTCCATGGCTATGCCTGAGTGTCCGGTTCAAACGGGGGCCAGTTCAGGGCGGCCGGCTACAGCGAAGCGCGACAGCGGTTGGAGCTCTGGTCGGTGGCGATGGGCGACACGCAGCACCACCCGGCATGGGCGGCGCAGTTGATGCCGCCTGGTGCGATCTTGGTCACGCCCGGCTCGCCCGAACTATTCCGGCGATTGCAGCGTGACGGCCTACTAACCGACCATGGCCTGTCAGCGGACACCGAGGCCCAGCGGCTGGCGGTTATGCGGGCGCAGCGTGCTTGCAAGGTTTCCCTATGAAGTGGCCGGCGGGGCGGCCATTCGCATGGTCGGCGGCTGGGCGCAGAAGACGGTTGTCCGCAAGGGCTCGGTGACAACCGCAGTCGTGGAGCGGTGGCCCGATGAAGCCGGGCCGCGTGGTCGGGCCGCGATGGCGGCGTGACGCGCGAAGCAATGGCGGCCCTATGCCAGCCGCTGTGGCGGCGCCGGCAGGGTTGCACTCCAGCGGTTTCCACTTAATCGAGAAAAAACTGTGCTATCTGTTGGCCTGTCAGCTCAACATAGATACTGTCGACACCGCACCCGGTGTGCGTCCCTATGCACGCATAGGCAGCGGCTCGCTATCACCCCCCCTGTAATAGCGGGCCGCTCGTGCCGGACGCGGCGAAGCTCCAGCACAATCTGCGCCGATCACGCAACCGTGATGGCTTACGTTGGGTAAAAGGTCGCGAGCGCAACTGTAATTAGACTTTAGTCTATGTGGACTAGGTTTTTCCGCCTCGTTTGCCTTGATCCAGCGCGCATGTTGAATGCCCCAGCCTTGCAAGGTAGCGCTATTCAGCAATAGCTAATCGTAAGAGCAGTGCGCATCTGGCAAAATCAAGCGTCAATCACTGGTTATCCAACAGTAGACAACGGACACAGCTATAATAATGCAGATGGCACTGAACACTATAAGCACACATTCATCCCGCAACAGCTCGGTGGGGATGCAGCCAAGCATTCTATAAGAAGGGGCGCAATTTAACTTTTAGTGATGTGGGTAACAATTGTGCAGTGTCGACCTCGCAGGCGCGTCCCTTGCTGAACTCCGTTGGGCAGTGAAGCGACGCCGCAATACCCTTCTATGCTCTGCGCATAGAGCTCCGGCTCCCGTCAGCCACGTGCGCTCACCCCTTCGCCTTCAACCGCACGCCCGGCGGGTTTTCCGTGTGATACAGGCTGACAGGCACTCTAGGGGAACCAGGCAGCGGGCGCACGGATTGTCCGGTAGAGAGCCACGGGAGGTCAGCATGTCACATGTTACGTATGAGGTAATCAAGCACGACGACGGTTGGGCCTACAAGCTCGATGATGTGTTCTCCGAGACCTTTGCCACCAAGGCAGATGCACTGGCTGCGGCTGAGGCGGCCGCTGCTCGGCAGGAGTTTCCCGGCGAGCCTGAAGCGATCCAGTACAAGGACGGTGACGGCCACTGGCATGAGGAACAGAGCCCCGGCGACGACCGGCCAGATGCTGAGGTGGATGAAAGCCACGATGAGCGCGCGTGACGCGATGCGAGACTGTTTTACCTATGCACCCAGGGCGCTGGCCAAACGGCTAGCCCCCCGATAGCTTGTAACGTCACCCCCTCCCGGGTGAACCGAACGTCCACTAGCCCGCCATGCCGCCGCGTGGCGGGTTTTTCCGTAGCATCTAAGCCATCAAGGTAGTTAGCCTGTAAGCCTCGCCGGAACTGGAGCTTCTGGCGTCGCCAGCTCTACCAAGTCTTCTGGCCCTGCCACCAAAGCAGCTGCTTGGTCCGTCAATTCCAGAATGTTGTAGCCTGTTCCGATTGGTCGAGCGTTCAGATACAGAACCGCAAAACCATCTGAGCGTACATGGACTTCAAACATATCGGGATGCCGCTCAGCCCAGATGATGTTTATCGTGTTGCCGGCGCGGTCCTTCCGTTTGAAACTATACCACCATAGTCTCATGGCCACTCTCCTCACACCAGGGGAACCGGACGGCACGGCGGGCCGGTCGCCCTCCTTACAACTAATCCGCGCGGCCCGTAACGGCGGCATGCCGTGGCGGCTGTCAGAAGAATTCCGGCTGAGGTTCGCGGGTTCCCTACTGAAAGGGAAATGCTCCAAATAATCGCCCGGCTTACACTCTGGGCCACAGCGTGACCCATGGCTTTGGAGGTAACCAACGCAGTTTTGCTCGGGGCGGGGTAAGGGGTTAGGCGTTGCTACAATTTTTGTGGTGACGTTGACGCGTAAGGGAATTTCCGGGCGCTGGAGCGGAGGACGGGCAAGAGAGGGGCGCCCCGAATCCGGCATCGAAGCCGCTGCCCGAGAACTTGGCATCAACCGCATGGCCGCCCACCGTGCCGTTAAAGTCGCCAGTTTGCCGGAGGCAGTGAAGCAAGCGGCACGGGACTTTGGGTGGGGTCTGTTGACAGAGACGATCGGGTTGGTCAAATTTGCCGTGCATCAAATGCCAAATATGCCATCCCACGTTGCTGGGACAAACCGCCGGAGTTGCACCTCCGGCGGTTTCTTATTAGCGACGGCCAATATTGCGAATTGCAAGGATGCCGAGCGCGAAGACGAGACGTATGTGGATCTCATCAAATGCCAAAAATGCCGTAAGCGTTAGTTCCATCGTATCCTTTCTCGCCACGCTACCAATGGTTGGCGCGAGAGAAACGCTAGACGAGAACGCCTGACCTCGCAATCAAACCCTATATATAGGGGATGCACCGGGGCGCAGCCCTACAAGCAGTAGATTGAAGATACTCTTGACGCCAGCAAACCCAAGCGAGCACAGCCATTCCAGACTGTCTGCGCCTCCTCAAAACGGGAATATGTCAGTTGCGCTGGGATCTCCACGTGTGGAAAGTGGGGACGGGCGCGTAGTATTTGCACAACGCTAATGCGTGGGCTACGCATACGTTTCCCGCCATATATGCGGTCGTTCCATAGGCCTGCCTGTCCACATCCAGCATCATGCCGTGTACGTACAAAGCATGTTCACAAAACCGTTTTGCCTTCTCAATGCAATTGCTGAGGGGGGCTTGATTCGTCACGCACCATTGTTCTGCGGAGGCCGCGTCCCTTGAGCAATGCGTGCCTAAATTACGGATGCGTCGCGGATGCCGGCCAGGCGGCTGGTTATGGCTCCCAGCCCAAACACGATGGCGCCCAACCCCATGGCGAGCCACGCCTGTATCTCGTGAATCGCGCTCTTGGCCATGCCGAAAACCGCCATTCCAGCCAAAACCATAAATACGGCTACGACCTGCAGAAAAAGCCCCATTGCGCACTCCGGCGTCTGCTCTCGCTGTCGAGCCTAGGGCCGGTTGGCGTGCCGTCAACGTCACGCTGGGTTAACTGGCTCGACGGTTGCCCCGTTGACCCATAGCGCGGCAGCGGCACGGGACGGCGGTAGCCACAACTCAACCCCCCGTCCGCCACATCCAGCGCACCCAAACCTGAACGACCGCAGGGGCGACATGCCGATGCTACGTCCCGGCGCTCCGCGAAATATCCTTAAACTGCTCCAGAACCTTGTCGTCATCGAGTGGTAACAGATCCGGAGCCTTAATCTGCATGAGTGCATTGAACTCGGCGGCGCTCTCCGCATGCAGAATCCCCAGCTCCCCGGCCGTCTCCAATGCCTTCAAGGTTTGAATTGCAACCTGTGCGGTTTCAAGCGCCATTCTGTGTGAGCGCATTATACTGTTCTGTAGATCGACAAGTATCTTCTTATATATCGTAATAATTCCTGCAATATTTTCGCGGAGCTGTAAGTTTGCCTTAGATGCTGCTACATTTGATTTCGACCTCAAATTGTTAATTGAAGCGGTTATTTCCTTGATGTGAGCGAGGTTCTCGGATTCAATTTTATCTAGTCGCGGTAGCCAATCTTGGGTATAGCTAGCCAGATGTCTTTCATGCATGCGAACGATTAGCAGGCGATTAACTGCAGAAATTCCGTAGTATTTTCGTGCCACTGCCGGGTCTATGCCCTTGGATAAGATCGCACGTAGCCGTGTCTCAACTTCTAATAAGGCCTTGCTGACGACGACAGCCTCGACGATTGCTGAGCCGTTTAGCTGATAAAGTGTGGCCTCGGCCTGTTTTCGGTCGAGTGCAATTTGATACTCACTCTCCAGCGCCTTCTGAAAGGAAATAATAAGTTCCTCTCGCGTCTGAATCGCGGCCTCCAACTCCGTATTCAGCCTTGAAATCTGGAGTTCCAAGGCGCGGCGCGAACCGGCGGGCGCATCCCGCATGAGTGCTCGGTCGACAAGCGTGGGAGCGAGGTCGTCCCGGGCCAGATCCAGCTTGATAGCAAGCTCTGACCTCTCCATCTTGCCCTGCTCAATGGCTTTGTCGAGCTCAAAAAGCCGTGCTCTGGTCGACTGATACTGTCGAGGTGCTATCGCCGTAAGGGCTGTGTCCAGTGCGGCATTTAGTTGGGCTTGGTATTTTCCTTTGTCAAAATAGGTTAACCAGCCTCCTTCAGGTGCTTCATAATACTTGCGAAGCGTTTCACGGATACTGGGTAACTGGTCGGCGAAAAGCTCGATGACTGGGGTGACATCGAATGCCCGCGGCTCTGCATGGGCGGCACCCAATGTCGTTGCCAATAGGGCGACTGCTAAAACGCTCCTCATGTTTCCTCCAGCTTGCGCTTGGTCGCCGTACGACGATGGGATCAGCGGGCAGGGCTTCGGACCATACTCGTTGTAACCTACCTACATTCGCCGATGTGAGGCCCTGGCGAAGCTGCGGCAGCAACGCGAGCACTCGCGACTACATAAACAACGTTTACAAGCCTCGACGCAAGGAACGAGATATAGAGCACGTCGACATCGCCGACGTGCTCTTGATCTACAACGACGACTGCCGCGACAGCCAGGCGAACAAGCGGACGTTTGACGCTCGCTTAATCCGCCTTACGGAGTGGTGGGGCGGGAGGATGCTGTCCGACATCAGCGGCGACACGTGCCGGCAATATGTGTCGCACCGTCTGGCGCAGACCGGCGCGGCCATGGTGGCGCACGGCGCGACCTTGAAGACCTCCGAGCCGCTGTGAAACACCATGCGCGTGAAGGACTACACCGCGGCGCTGTCAGCGTCTGGCTTCCGCCCAAGGGCGAAGCGCGGGATCGCTGGCTGACACGCTCGGAAGAAAGCGCGGCTTGACCCGATCAGACAGAGCACTCAGAACCGAATCGCGGCCCTGAGGCTGAATTCTTGGTTAACAAAATCCTTTCCCAGTTGGGCCTTGTACTCTCCGCGCAGCTCGTAGACGCTGTGCGCAAGGAACTGAGTGCCGACGGCCAGATCCAGAAGACGATCCGGAATCCCCGAACTGGACGTGAACGTAATTCCGGGGGCACCGTCTTCGCTAAAAGATACCCGCTGCCGCAGGCCGCTGCCGCCGTTCAATGTCATTCCAACGCTGGCGTAAGGACGCAGCCAGCTGGCATCATCCAGATTTATCCTGGCGCCGATCTCGACGCCCGGTTTGGCCGCGGTTGTCCACGACCGCATTCCTTGTGCGCTCAGAACCGCGCCGTCGCCAGATAGCCGGTAACCCGGCATAATGGTCTGCACCACGTCGAGATCCACGAACGGGCGCACATACCAGTTGGTGAAGGCGAACTCATAGGCGCCGCGTATCCGGAGGCCCGCTGTCCAGACGTTTGATGTGTTGAGCGCCTGCCAGCTGCTGTCACCCATGTGGAAAAGGCTGGCTGAATCATAGCTGCCGTAGCCAAAGCTGACCGCGCCCGCGAATAGCCACGGGCCGAGCTGACGCTTCAACGCAAATGCGATGTCACCCCTGTCACCCTCCATACGAGAGTTGCGGTCTTTGGTCGACACCTGGCTCGTATTGTATCCGCCAGTTGCGCCGACGAACCACCCGGGAGACACCTCCCACTGGCCGCCAAGGCGGTAGCTGGTTCCAGTCTGGCTGAAGCCGTCCGTATCACGACCTGCGGTGGCGACGGTGCGGGAACCGATAACCTGCCCCCAGACACAGCTTCCCTCCCGGATCATGACGCCGCCGCCAGCAAAGGCCGGACAACTCATGGCGTACCCATGCGCCTTCGAGCTGGCCATCGTCTGCCCGGCAGCCGGCTGGCCAAGACCTTCTGACAGCGTCATGCTGTTGATCATCCGGTCATAGTCATTCGCCGATGATACGTTGGCCATGTCGGCGAAAGTGCCTGCCATGCCGCTCACGCCGGCATCCCAGGCAGACTGCAGGCTGTTGAGGAACGACATCTCGGTCACAGTAACATTGCCTGGGGCCTTGCCCGCGAAGTTAGCCGCGCCTGGCGCAATGGTAATACCGGTATTGGTGGTAGAGACATCCCAAGAGATCGGGCTGGCCTCGCTGGCTCCAGAAACCGCGTTGTGGGGCCCCAGCAGCCAGTCTGAACCAACGGTCACTGCAGCCGCTTCCACCACCTTGAAGCTGCTGGAAGGCAGCAATCCCTCCACCGCTTGGGGTTTCACCGCCACACGTCGGACGACCAATTCCGTCGTTCTCAAAATGTCGTTCGCCTGGGTTCCGGCAGGCGCCACGCCGTTGACGTCAACCAGCAGCGTTCCGCGCAGGTCTGTTTTGCCATTGCGGACCTCGGCCGTCGCGATCTTGCCAACGCCCCCAACGTCTAGAACCCCGTAGTTGGTGAAGACGCTTTTGCCGGTCGCCGCCGCGTTGGAGAGATTGATCAGGCCGCTGCCGGCTGTCTGAAAGGTTCCGTGGTTGTCGAAGCTGTTCACCTCGTCCTTGCGGGAACCGCGAACGCTGAGGTTTACCTCGCCGACGAGCTTGCCATGATTGGCGACGTGATCAGAGCCAAATGATGCAAGAATCGCCTTGCCTGAGCCTGCGCTAACGGTTGATCCCGGGTTGATGGTAATAGCGTTGACCCGGCCACCATCCACGGCAATGGCCGCGCCCCCGCCGGAGCCGCCTTGGATTGTTCCAGTAAAATCAATGGAGATGTTGCCGCCCAGCCGCGAGGCATCGAGCATGCCCACGACGTCTTGGAAGCCACTCTGGGCAAAAATGCCGATAGCATTGGTGCCGGTGGTGCGGATCGTTGCGCCGCGCAACTCGATTACGGTCCGGTCTCCAGTCCCCGTGGAGTTGAGACGCGCGGTCGCCATCGCCTTCAACTCACTCTCGTTTTGGCGCAACAGTTCGTCTTCTGATTTCTTAACGTTGGCCTTTGCCAGCTCCGCTTCCATCTCGCGCCACAGGAAGGCGGCCATCCGCTCCGCTTCCGGCGGATCATCATACTGTTCGGCCCAGTTTGTGGGTCGGCCGGTATAGACCATGGCGTCATAGAAGCCCTTGACGGAAGGATCTTCCTGTATGCCGCGCCCCAGGTAACCACCCCCACCGCCAAGGGACTGGGTCATGATACCATGAGCTCTCTTGCCGGAGGTTTCGATGGTCACGCCGGACCCGGTATTACTGATCAACACTGCACCGCCGTTGCCGACCGAACCGCCACGCCCGAACACCAACCCCTGGGCCGAGCCAGCGAGCAACCCACCGCCGCCAATACCGCCCCCGCCGCCAATCGACTGTGCCAGCACGCCGACAGCGTAGTCTCCGGTCGTGGTGATGCGCGCCGCATTGTCAAATTGAAGCCTGACGGCGCCACCGTCACCCTTTGCGCCATGGACGCCGCCCAGAAGCACCGCGCCATTGATAGGAAGGGCCGTAGCGCCATCCGCAACCAAACCACCTCCGCCGCCGATCGACTGGGTGATGACACCGACTGCGCTGACGCCAGAGGTCTTGATCGACCCGCCGATTGTGAGATTGACGTCGCCGCCGTTACCCGAGCCACCGTCCGCTCCAAGGCGCACCTGCTCCACACCCGCCGGGCTGCGTGCGCTCGTCGTTTTGGCTTTTGTCAGATCACTCCGAATATCGATGCCAGCAGCGTCGAACATTTCAATCGTCGTCTGGTCCCCAAGCGCCCTGGTGATCTCCAGCAACCCCTGTTGGTCGAAGCTGGCGTCTGCCATAACACCGCCGCCGCCGCCCACCGACTGGGCGACAATGCCGTGCGACTGACCGCCGGTCGTAACAATCGTTCCGGCATGAGAAACCAAAACATTGCCACCATTGCCTGCCGCTCCATTGGAGCCGCCAAGCGTTGAAACGCTGGCGAGACCGATTTCGCCGGCCTGCAAATCGCGTCCGGTTGTCGCGATGCCGCCGCCGCCGCCGATTGATTGCGCCAAGACACCAAACGCGGCGTTACCGTAGGTGTTGAGCTTGGCAGTTTCCCCAAGCTCTATCCGGACAACGCCACCCTTACCTCCAACGCCGCCGTTGCCGCCAACGGCCGTCTTGCTGCTCCACAGCTTGCCTGCGCCTGCCGAGGCGGCTCCTCCTTTGCCGCCACCCCCGCCCACAGACTGCGCCACAATCGCTGTCGCCGCGGCGCCTGAAGTGGTCAGTGTTCCACTCGCCCACACACCTGTTGGCGCATCTGTGGTTCCCCCGCCGTCACCGCTGGCACCGCCTTTACCGCCGGTGGCGGATTCCCAGGCCAGCGACAGTGGAACTGACGGTTTCAGCCTGCTGTAAATGCCCTTGTTGCTGGCAAATTTTTCGGCGGTCGTTCCAAAATTTTTGGCGAGAAACCCGATGAGAGCGTCGCCAGCTTTGCCCGCGATGTTGGAGTCCTTGTACTGCGCCACCCATTCCTTCAGCTGTGGCAGGGCCGACTTGGCCACGTTGATCAGCTGGGCTTTAGCCTGGGAGGCGTCATAGGTGTCATAAGCCTCATTGCCGCCAGACGTCGCCACGGCCCCACCACCAATACCGCCGCCGCCGCCGATCGACAGGGCGTGAATGGCATATGATCCTGCGCCTGTGGTCACAATGGCGGCTCCCACACCATTCGTCACCTTTACCCGGCCTCCGTGATTGCCCGAGCCGCCATCTCCGCCGACCGAGTCGTTGACCGTCAGGTTCGCCGCGGCATTCAGCACTGCGGTTCCCCCGGCACCGCCGCCGCCGCCGACGCTCATCGCGACGACGCCTGAGGCTCCCTGCCCGTAGGTTGTGATAGAGCCGCTATTGTCTATCTCTACCACCCCGCCCATACCGCCGGCGCCGCCCTTGCCGCCGGTTGCATTGTTGAAGGAGAAATCGACTGAGCCGGAGCGGAGGCCCGCCAGCCAGGAGGTCAATCCTGCGACGCTAAATGTGGGAAGCGGAATGACCCCACCCCCTGCGCCGCCTCCGCCGCCGACGCTCATCGCCATGATGCCGGCCGATCCGTAGCCGGCGGTGAATACAGCGGCGGTATTTGTGACCTTCACGGCGCCGCCGGCGTTGCCATCTCCTACCTGGCCGCCGACGCCACTGGTGATGGTCAGTCCGGGGATGCGGGGATCGATGGCGACTGCTGTTGCCTTTGCCGTTGCCGAGCCCCCATTGCCGCCACCGCCGCCGATGCTCATCGCCAGCACACCGGGCGCCTGCAGACCACCGGTGACGACGTTCAGCCCGTTGACAACGGTGACGCTTCCACCGGTTGCGCCCTTGCCGCCCGTGCCGCCAATTGCCCGTGCATAGGAAATGTAGGGACCTATGCTGACGGCGGTGGCATCGCCACCATTACCGCCACCGCCGCCAACGGACTGAGCGACGATGCCGGCGGCATGAGCGCCTGACGTGCTGATCCAGCCTCCTGTATTGTTCAGGTCACGGGCGATATTATTGACCTCGACCGCGCCGCCGCGGGCGCCATTGCCGCCGTCGCCGCCGAGGGCCACAGCTCCACCGATGCCAAATGCCCGGGCGTCGCCTCCGGCGCCGCCGCCGCCACCAATGCTCTGGGCCAAAATACCGGAAGCATCGTCGCCGGTCGTTGTGATCGTTCCACGATTGGTCACGGATACCGACCCGCCAGCGCCACCTGTGCCGCCTTGGCCACCTGAGCTGAAGAATGGAGAAAGCGGGCTGCCGCCGGCGCCACCGCCTCCCGGGCTCACTAGGCCGCTCTGGAAAGCGTTGCCAGCCTTGCCGCCGCCGATGCTCTGCGCAACAATGCCGAACGAGCTTTTTTCGGCAGTGCTGATAGCCCCCGTTGCTTCGACCTTGGCGATTCCGCCATCTCCGGCATTGCCCCCGGAGCCGCCTGAGAAAATACCGCCGCCACCATGACCGCCCACGCCGCCCACGGACTGGACGATAACGCCGGGCGCGTTAGTCCCCTTTGTCGAGATCGTTCCATACAGCAGAGCCTGAGCAGTCCCGCCATTGCCACCGCGCGAGCCTCCAGCCCCGCCAACAATCGCCGAATTTGTACCGCCAGCGCCGCCGACCGACTGGACAAGTGCGCCAGCAGAGTTTGCTCCCGTACTGGCCAGGGTTCCGAAAGTGGTCAGAGTTGCGACGCCGCCATTGCCACCGCCCGAAGGCGGATGCCAGAGCCCCTGATCGTCATGGGATCCGCCGGCTCCGCCGAGCGATTGTAGCGCAACGATTGGAGAAGACGCTCCGGCGGTTGTCATGCTGACCGAACCGCCTATTTTGACGTCAACACTGCCGCCGTTACCGCCGTTGTTCCACCTCGAGGTTGACCCGCCGTCGCCGCCCTTGCCGCCTTGCGACACGGCCCACGCGCTCGCGAAATTCGAACCTTCAGTGGTAAAGGTCAGTTGGGTTGCAGCGCCGACCAGTGCCCCGTCTCCGAGGCGTAGTTCGACATCTCCGCCCTTACCCCCTCGGCCGGGCGTGGTCATGCCATAGCCGCCTGCGCCGCCAACTGAATAAAGTTGGAAGATGGCGATAGGCGACCGGCCCTCATATCCGTGAACACGCGTGGCGCCCGTTCCTGAGGGTGTCTCCAGAATGTAGGACACCCTGCCGCCGTCGCCGCCGTGACCACCGGGCTGACGATATGGCGGTCCCCGCTCCTGTTCAACGGACTTTCCATCGCCGCCGTTGCCGCCGACAGATCCAAGAAGGATCGCGCTCTGGTAGTCAACCCGAAAGTCGCGGTGGGGCACCGTATTGCTATAGATAAGATTCTCTGCGGAACTGCCCGAGGTCGGCGCCCTGGAATCGCCCCATGGCCAGTACCACGGCGGCGCCACGCCATCCTGACCATTGGCGCCGTTCTTTATGATATACGGCAACGTATCACTTGCATTTACTTGGGGGGAGGCCACCGTGAAGGCTACAACGCTGGCCCCACCCAAGAGCAAAACAGCTACCTGGGCCGCAGAACGACGTTCTTCCAAATACCCTCTCACAATCCATCCCCACCGATTGCAAAACCCGAACTTCAAATGTTCCGAGATAGACTATGCCGTCAAGCTTCGAGTTCGTTCGGAAATTGTGGAAATGACAGACCTTGATTGGAGGATTATAAAGCCACTTTCACCCCACAAGGTGGAAGGTGTTCCGCGCGTCGCCGGTTCTGAAGCCGACCTCCACTTCCATCAAACGACATAACGCTGGCTGAGACAATCGAGCGTGCGGCACCGGCTGTGTGTCAGCAGGAATGCAGGTGACTAGCTGCTGGCCAGCGGCTAGCAAAACACACGATGCCGCTAACTGGCGGCTAGCACGCTATACAACGGCCAAGCTGTAGAAATCGGTACTGTGCCCACCCTTCGCTGACTTCTCCATTGCGTTTTGTTCGTCAAGCGTTTCCTCCAGTTTAGTTGATGCGCCATCGGGTCCAATGGCTCAACCTTTTTTGAGCCATGCGCAGCTGGCGCCGGCTTGGCCAATCTTAGCATGCAACTTCTCAACCTACTTCTTGGAGATCTGGGGTGCAGCCGGCGCAGAACTACCGAATGCAGCCGCCATGTTCTCGATCGCGGTGCGCTTCCAGCCGCTGATCATCGTCGGATGAATATCGTACTTCTTGGCCGGCTCAGCCGTCGTCAGCTCCTCGCGAATGGCCTCCAAGGCGAACTTTGCCTTGAACTCGGCCGAATAGCGTTTGCGTGTCGTCATATTGCTCGTCCTTCGTCAGGTGTTCGAGCTTAACGACTGGTCCCAAATTCCGGGACCACCACTCCCTCCATCAGCTGCTGGTTATCAGTCCGAACCCTAATAGCGATAGCTGACGCTAGCTGTGGCGCCATGGCTGACCGCCCGCCGGCCGTAGTCCCCCTCATACTGCAGCCTGACGTCGAGTTTCTCACTCTGGAACAGCTGCAACCCGGCGCTCAGCCTCGCTGAGGCCGGATCAACTGGCGCGCGAAGCGCGAAGCCGTTACGGCGGAATGCACCATTGAACGCCGCGTTTCCCTTCCATTGGTCGCTGGATCGCAAGCTCGCGCCAGCGGATATGAAGCTCCGCAACACCACGCCGCTGTCAAACACCGTGCGACCGCCAAGGTCGAGTGCAGGCGTGAGGACGGCCGCATTATACTTGCCCTCATCAATACGCAGCCCGAGGTCGCCGGCTCCGCCTTCCGAGAAACCGCCGTTGCGGGCGTGAATGAGGTCTAGATTGAGATAGGGACGCAGGTAAAACTGGTCCGCGCCAAAGGTGTAAGCCGCACGTGCGCGCACGCCAGCCGTGTAGAATGGCGCCGTGGACTGTCCGGTAGCCGCAAGCGTGGGTAAGGCAAGGCTACGCCGCAGATTATAGGAGCCGGAGCTGCCGAACAACGCGCCTGTGAACAGCCAGCCGCCAGTCTGTCGCTTCAGCGTCAGAGCGCCCTGCACGGTCGAGCCCGTGGCGGACACGCCGTCCTTGCCGGAAAAACGACTGGACTGATAGGCGATGGCGCCGCCGAACAGCAGATCGGAGGCGATGAAGCCCTGGGCGCCAGCCTGCCAGGACGCGGCGTCAAGACGTGAGCTGCCCCTGTCACGGTCGCCACTCATGCCCGTGGTTTGCCCCCGGGTCATTGCATAGGCGCAGGTGCCCTCACTCAGGAACGCCTGGGCGCCGACGCCGGCTCCGGCTCCTGCAAACTGCGGACAACTCATGGCGGAATCCGCGATGCGCGACGCATCGGCTGCGCTGCGGGCAAACAGGGTCATCGCGCTGCGCGGGGAGAGCTGGCCAAGCGCATGCTGGTATTGGGCCGCGCCTTGCCCCGCGATGGCGTCCAGCGCAGCAAAGTAGGTTCCCAGTTGCGGCTTGCCTTGCATGAACATGTCGTACAGCGATGAAGCCAGCCCTGTCTTGTGGGCAGTCAGACCAAACCGGGGATCCGCGAAATGCGCGCCGGAAATCGCGATGTCGTAGCGCTGTCCGCTTTCCCGGACGCTATAGGAGAATAATGGGCTGTCCGGGGCCGAAAGCGCGCCCGTCACCGTGCCGTTTACCTTGAGCACTGGCAGGAAAATGTTGGGCATCGCGCTCACCAAGGTGGGGGTGATTGCTCCGGCCAGTTCCGCGTTGCCAGTGACCTCATAGCGCCCGCTGCGCAAATTGCTGAAATCAAGGTGCGGCCTGATGCGACCGCTGGCGGTCTGGCGCAGATGGCCGTCAATGTACGACGTCGCGCCAGGGGTGGGAATAATGTCGCCTGCGTTGATCAGTGCGCCGCCGTTCACGCCCGGCGGTGTGCCAAACGTATTCTGATAATTGCCGTCAATCGATCCGCCATTGAGCCATGTATTGCCGTAGATCTGGCCATTGTTGGTGACAGTGACCTTGTCGACATTGAGCGTTCCCACGGATTTGATGGCATTGCCTGCCCCGGACCACACCCAGGAGTTTTCAGCGATTGTGATGGCGTTGTCGCTGTTACCGCCGATGACAAGGATGCCAACGCCCTGGGCGCCCGAACCACCGGTAACTGTGCCCGGGCTGGCGCCGCCAATGTTGATGCGTACGGCGCCCTGGCCACTGGCGCCGGCGCTTTGCGCGACAATGCCGGCGGCGTTCTCGCCAGTGCTGAGGATCGCACCCTGTACGTTAACAGTGACGTCACCAGACGTTCCCGCGTATTGCTGGGTACTGCCAAGAAAGACTTTTCCACCAAGTGCTGTAAAGCCGCCGCTACCGCTGACAGACTGGGCGATGACGCCATGGGCGCCGGCGCCGCTGGTGCTAATCTGGGTGTTCAGGTCGACCGTGACCGGGCCGCCATCGGCGGTCGCGGACCAGGCCGGCCCCACGGCGACGGGCGCTGTCGATGTGAATTCCGGGACATGGCCCGCATTATAGGCTGTGACAAGACCGCCGCCGCCGCCAATGGACTGGGCGATGACGCCATGGGCCCCCACCGCATAGGTATAAATTGAACTTGCCGTAGACTGGACCGTCACCGTCACGGCGCCGCCATCACCGACATTCTGTCCGCTGTTTGATGAAAGTCTGGCGACTTTCAGGTTCACGCCTTGGCTGGCGCTCACCAGGCCGCCGCCGCCGCCGATGCTCTGCGCGACGATCCCGGACGCTCCTGCGCCATAGGTGCGTAAGTTGGACGCAAACGTGGCGTTAACGGTTCCGCCGTTGGGCGCAAGACTGTTCTGGAAGGTGGCATAGGTGTTGTTGTCCGCGCCAAGAGCCACCTCCACGACGCGTGTGCTGGCTGAAACCGGTGGCCCGCCCGAGACTCCGGCGCCGAACACGCCGCCGCCGCCGCCAATCGATTGCAGTACGACGGCGTGCGCAGCGTCGCCAATGGTTGTGACCAGCGACATGCCGCTGTCGGTCAGTGTGACCGTCCCGCCTGCACCGCCGGTCAAAACAGATGGCATTGAGCCACCTTCTCCTGCTGATGACACCAGGCCCAGCGCCGCCACCACATGGGGATCGGGCGATCCATCCACCGCGACGCCGCCGCCAGCGCCGATCGACTGTAGCAGGGCGCCAAATGACAGGAAGCCTGGAAAATCAGTTCCGACTGGGGGGCCAGATTGCGCCAGATATGTTGGCCCCGCCTGAATGCTCGCTCCAGCCAAATTGAGCGTGACAGAGTCGGCCGAGCCCATATCGACGTTTTCGCCATGCAATCCGTCGCGTCCGGCGATCACGCCGCCGCCGAGCTGAATACTGGTTTGCGTCGTGACAGGAGCGACCTGCGCCAACGCCCCGCCGGTTTCTGCGCCGATATTCGCAACGGCGGCGCGCCCACCGCCTCCGCCAATACTCTGGGCCACCACGCCTGGAGAATGGTCGCCGTTGGTGGAGATAAGGCCGCTGGCGTTGACAGTGACTGCGCCACCATCGCCGCCGGTCCCGGTGTGATTGCCAATATTCATGGTAGTGGTCAGCATCACGGGAACCGTGATCGACCAGGGATTGTCATTGTCACCATCGCCGACAAGCCCGGCCGGAGACGCTGACGTGCTGTCGGCCGAACCACCCGTCGAGGAGGTGGCGCCGGCCGACCCAACCATACCGCCACCGCCGCCAATCGATTGTGCAATGATCGCTGGCGCGTCATTGCCCATGGTGGTGATCGAACCCTGGTGGGTAACGGTGACTGCGCCAGCGGCGCCGCCCGGGCTGCCGCTGGCGCCCAGGGTAAACTTGCGATTGTGATTGAAGCCGGGGACGATCTTGTTGCCGTCGCTGTCTTTTTCCAGGTCCGGATTGACCTGGAACACCGATGTGACCCAACTGTCCAGTCCGGTGAGGTTGAGCGCGGAGCCTGAACCGACGCCGCCACCGCCACCAATCGACTGGACAATGACGCCTGCTGAACCATTGCCATGGGAGGTGATGGCGCCGTTTGCCGTGATCGTGGCCGAAGCCGCACCGCCAGCACCGCCGTCGCCACCATGGCTACCCACGGTCAGTTCAACCTTCGCGTCCTGGCTGGTTGCGGCGTTTTTCACCCCCGAATTGCCGACGCCTGCATTGCCACCGCCGCCGCCAATAGACTGAACCAGCACGGCGGGCGCCACGTCTCCCCAGGTCGACAAATTGTTTGCCGCGGCCCCGCTGTCACCCAGGGTAAAGGTTGCTGAGCCGGCGTGGCCGCCGGTCCCGCCCTGGCCGCCGACACTCACCGTGACGCTGATGGCGTTAGTTGCCGGCGTCGCCGCATTGCTGAAGTGCGGAATGTTCAGGCCATAGCCAATCGTGGCGGACATCGCCGAACTGTCGCCGCCGTTACCGCCTCCGCCGCCAATGGACTGAACAATGGCGCCAGAGCCGCCATCCCCCATAACGGTAATGGACGATCCGCCGATTACTGACGCCGTTGCTGATCCCCCGTTCCCGCCCGGGCCGCCGGAGCCGCCGACGGCAAAGGAGCCGGCGAAGGTGATTTTAGATGCCGGGTTTTCCAGGGGATTGGCGACAGCGATCGCATATGCTTTCGCCGAGCCCGCGCCGCCATTGCCGCCACCGCCGCCAATGGACAGGGCATGCACACCTACTGCGTCGTAGGCGCCAGAGGGTATGCCATTGAGATTGGCGCCGATGGCCAGCGTGGAGTCTGTCGCCGTAACGGTCGCGGCACCGCCGTCGCCGCCGGTCCCGCCGCTGCCGCCAACCGCGATTGAAACATCCGCCAGCATGCCTGCCGATGTCGAATAGGCCCCGCCGCCGCTACCGCCGCCGCCGCCAATGGACATGGCCATCAAACCGCGTGCACCAGAGCCTGTCGCCTGCAGCGACAGGTTAGATGCAGTGACGGTCGCGGCGCCACCTGCCCCGCCACCGCCGCCGATGCCGCCCACAGCAGTCGTAACGTTAGCGCCGGCAGCCGTTGCGACGCCGCCAAGCCCACCGCCACCGCCTATGGATTGGGCGACAGCGCCATGAGCGGTCTGGCCGGCCGTCACAAGCTTTCCAGAGGCTGTGATTGTAACGGTTCCGCCGTCGCCGCCAGCGCCTCCGTCGCCAGCATTGGTGTAGAGCATGCCACCAGACGAGCCGCCCAGTCCGCCGCCGCCGCCAAGCGACTGGCCGACGATGCCATAGGCATTGTCGCCGCTGGTCTGGACCAGGACCGACGAGGTGATGGCGATTTCGCCACCGGGGCTATCTTGGCCTGCTCCTCCGGCCTGACTGTTCAGCAGCCCGGTCGAATCGCCGCCGACACCGCCGTTGCCTGAAAGCGATTGCGCAAGTATCCCCACCGCATAAGCGCCGGAAGTCGAGATTTCCCCCGAGTTGGTGATAGTGATTACACCAACGGAGCCGCCATTGCCGGCAGCACCGGCATGGCTCTCGGTCGCAGACTGGGCGGAGCCGCCAGCGCCGCCCGCCCCCGAAATGGATTGCGCCACAATGCCGAATGAACTGTCGCCGTGGGTGGCAATCTGGCCGCCCGCGTGGATGGTCACGGCTCCGGCGTTGCCGCCATTGGCGCCATTGCCCGCAATCGCATCTGTGACGTCGCCAGCAACCGAGCCGCCTGATCCGCCAAGACCGCCGACTGACTGGACCACAAGGCCGCTGGAACTGTCGCCGTAGGTAACGATCGAATTGCCGTTTATGATGGTGACAGACACGCCCTTGGACGAGCCGCCCGACACACCATCCGTCTGGACCGGTGCATCGGAATTGTAATTGATGCCGCTGCTGCCCGCCGCTGCGCCGATCGAGGCGGCCAAAATACCCGCAGACCCGGAGCCGTTGGTCGTGATGGTGGATGAGCTGTTGGTCAGGTCGATAGTCACTACGTCGCCGCCGCCGCCATATCCGCCCCAAGCGCCCGGTTGATGAGCGTCAGAGTTGCCGGCAGTCCCGCCAACACCACCTGCAGAGTAGGCATGCAGGCCCACGGCGTTCTCGCCAGAAGTGGAGATGGTGAACTGACCTGACCCGGTAACGGTGACCGATTGCCCGCCGCCGCCATTGCCGCCAATACCGCCATAGGTCGGACCGTCGCCAGATTCCTGGCCTCCGGCACCTCCGGCGCCGCCCTTGCTACCCGCAATCAGCCCGGTGCTTCCGGTGGTCGATACAACGATGCTCGGATAGGAGATATTGCCGTCAAGCGTCACACTGACCAACGGGCCCGCAGTTCCTGGCCCGGCGTCTGGACTGTTGTTATTGCCGTCGTGGCCGACCGTCCCCGTGAACACGCCGCCAAGGGTTTGGTCATATTGGCCATCTGAGTACGTGAATGTCTGCGCACCTGCCCCGTAAAGCGGGCATGAGACGAAAACGGTCAATAGCAGCGGTCGTGCGAGATGTATCATTTCCCCCCCAGGAAGGACTGAGACCCGTCTGGCCGGATGCAATTTCGTACTTTGAACACCACTACGCGAGGTAGAAGCAATTATCTCCGACGATCCAATCTATAGCGGAACACATACAACCAGAGCGAGTATTTTCCTAACGGAGGGTTCGAAAAACCTGGCGCTTTGAGTGCACTGGGGTGAAACGGCTTTGTTGCAAAGTTTTGGCGATCTTCCGAGATTGCCGGGTCACGGTTGCTGCGGATTGAATATGACGGACTTCAAATGGCGCCGCTTTGAAGGGGTGGTGATCCTGTGGGCGGTACGTTGG
>NZ_JCAWFG010000045.1:0-201225 GCF_059740505.1 Camelimonas sp. FR25
CATGGTGTTACAACCAGCGGGACTGGAGGCGTCAAAAGACATTATCACCGCCAATTACCTGAAAGATCCGACTGATCCGCAGTGGAAAGACGATCCGGAAACCAATGAATGGCGCGCCTTCATGGCCAGGCACCATCCAGACGGCAATCTGCTCGATTCCGGCAATGTCTACGGCTATGTCGTCGCCGCAACCGTGACCCGGATGCTGGAGAAAGCCGGCGACAACCTGACCCGTGACGGCATCATGAAACAGGCCGCCAGCCTCGACTTCCGCGTGCCGATGCTGCTGCCTGGCATCAAGCTGCACACCACGCCCACCGATTACTACCCGCTGAAGAGCCTGCAACTGCAACGTTTCAATGGCAAAGTGTGGGAGTTGTTCGGTGAAGTAATCACCCCCTGACGCCAGGATGCGACGATGCTGACGCATCCGCATCCTGCCATGCTCAGGCGCCGCACGGGCCTAACCAGAACCCAATGGGTCATACGCATCGGGTTCTGGTTTGACGCAACAACCGCGCGCGGTTGGACTGGCGAGCCGCCCGCGCCTTATTGGCCATGTGCATGACGCGGCCTTGCGCCTGAAGACAGGCGGATCGGCCTCCCACAGGATAATGAATACTTCGCCCCGCCTGGACACCCGGCCCTGTCGCGACATCCACCCGAGGCGCCCATCGCCACCCCGTTTCCGAAGAAGTGACGGCGCGTGATCACCGTTACTCAAGTCGTCCGGCTGATCCCGGCGCGCTGTTTGCGACGACGCAAGCATCAACCTCGTACAGGCGGCATAGCGCGACCGGCGCCGTGAACATTTTGCCGCAAATACAATGTTCAAGGCTTTTAAATTTTCGGGCGATACGAAAAATACGCGCAACAACTGGACATTCGCGGCCATCGGCCATTAGATCGGGCGCACACCACAACTGGGCGTTAATTTAACAGGCCCAGTATTGTCTCACCACGCCAGCTTTCCTGCAGACAGCGCCGATTGTCGGCGGCGCCAGGGATTGGCGCATGCGCGGCTCGTTGAGCACGCCAGCCTGATGTTCGCGTCCATGTCACATGCCTCCCCCCTGGTTTATCGGCCCGATATTGATGGTCTGCGCGCTGTCGCCGTGCTGTCCGTCGTGGTGTTTCACGCTTTTCCGGCGATCGCGCCAGGTGGTTTCACCGGCGTCGACGTGTTCTTCGTCATCTCTGGCTTTCTGATCTCGAGCATTATTTTCCAAGGTCGGGATAGCGGCGATTTCAGCTTCGGCATTTTTTATGCCCGACGCGTGCGGCGCATTTTCCCGGCCCTCGCTGTGGTGTTGCTGGCGAGCCTTGTCGCGGGCTGGCTGCTGTTGTCAGCCGACGAGCTCAATCAGCTGGGGCGCCATGTCGCCGCTGGCGCTGTATTCCTGTCGAATGTCGCGCTGATGGGTGAGGCCGGATATCTTGACCGCGCCGCCGACATCAAGCCATTGCTGCACTTGTGGAGCCTCGGCATTGAAGAGCAGTTCTATATTTTCTGGCCGTTACTGCTGTGGGGCGTGTGGAAAATCAGGCGGTGGGCGCTCTGGCTGATCCTTGTCGTCGCCGCGCTGTCATTCTACGCCAATGTTTATCTGATCACGCGCGAGCCCGTGGTGGCGTTCTATGCGCCGTTCACCCGCTTCTGGGAGCTGATCTGCGGCGGCCTGCTGGCCTGGGTGATGCGGTATCGCCAACCGCAATTGAGCGGGCGAACGGCAGACATTCTGTCAGCCGCCGGTTGCGCCCTGCTCGTCTTCGCCTATGCCGGCATTCGCAAGGACATGCATTTCCCCGGTTATTGGGCGGCGATCCCTGTCGCCGGCGCGGTGCTGATCATCGCCGCCGGACCTGGCGCATGGCTCAACGCCCGCATCCTGTCGTCGGCGCCAGCGGTGTGGATCGGCCTGATCAGCTACTCGCTGTATCTGTGGCACTGGCCGGTGCTGACCTATTTGCGCATCATCTACGGCAAGGCCCCGCCTGTCAGCGTGCGCCTGCTGGCGGTGGCGGCCTCCATCGGCCTGGCGTGGCTCAGCGTTCGCTACATTGAATCGCTGTTCCGTCGCAGCGAACTGGGCTGGCGACGCACCGTGGCGGCCCCGTGCCTCGCCCTGGCCAGCCTCGCCTGCGCCGGTCTGCTGGCAAGCAGAGTGGACCTGATCGCCAGCCATGGCGCCGAGCAGCTGGCGCACGTGCGCCGCGGCTACCAGCACGCATTGGGGCCATCGCTTTACTGGTTTGAAGGCAAGAACAACTGGCTGTTTTTGGGCGACGGCCATGACAATACGGTCGCCAAACTGAAGCTGGCGCTGGAGCCCGACCCGGCGCAGCTTACGACGCTCGCCAGTCAGTTGCAGCAGATCACCGCGACGGCCGCGCGCTATGGCGCAGGCGTGGCGCTGCTCATTGGCCCCAACAAGTCCAGCATCTACCCGGAGCATCTGCCGGACCGGCTGCGCCCTTCGCCTATCCGCTACATCGACCTGGCGCTGGCCCCGCTGCGGCAGATCGCCAATTTGCGCATCCATGAGCCCACCCAGGCGCTGCACGCCGGCAAGGGCGATGGCCTGCTCTACTATCAGACGGACACGCACTGGAACCCGAAAGGCGCGTGGCTGGCGTTTCGCGGCCTCGCAGAAATGGTCGGCGCCCCGACGCCGCAAGTGACCTTCACCCCGGCGGCGCCGCGCCCTGGCGACCTCATCGACATCTCCGGCCGCAAGGATTTTCCGCCAGGCCACAATGACAGCTGGGGCGTGAATTTTGATCCACCTGCGCACTGGCAGGAACAGCCGCTGCCTGGACCTGCGGGGACCCCGTTCGGCCCAGTATCTCTTTCGCGCAATGACAACGCCCCGTCAGACACGTACGTCTGGATGGTCGGCGACAGCTTGACCACCGGGCTGCGGCCCTATTTCAACGCGACCTTCCGGCAGGTGCGCTATGTCGGCCACTGGGGGCACAGCCTGGCGTCCCTGCCTGACATGCTGGAGAAGGCAGATCGCAAGCCAGACCTCATCGTCATATGCCGGGTTGAGCGTTCCTTCTGACGATGCGGCCCGGGCGCGGTCGCTCGTGGCCATAAGGGGCCAGAAAGTGGAAAGGCCCGCAGCGAACTGCGGGCCTTCACTATGCATCAGCCGTAAGCTTTCGCGCCAGCTGCTCCCGGGTAGGAGCGGACGCTGCGCCAACCTCAGACGAGATCGAAGCGGTCGGCGTTCATCACCTTCGTCCAGGCCGCCACGAAGTCCTTTACGAACTTCTCGGCGTTGTCGTCCTGGGCGTAGATCTCGGCATAGGCGCGCAGGATCGAGTTCGAGCCAAACACGAGGTCGGCGCGGGTCGCCGTCCACTTCACTTCGCCGGTCTTGCGGTCGCGAATGTCATATTTGTTCGCGCCGGTCGGAACCCAGCTGTAGTTCATGTCGGTCAGATTGACGAAGAAGTCATTCGTCAGCGCGCCGACACGATCGGTGAACACGCCATCCTTGCCGCCGGCGTAATTGGCGCCCAGGGCGCGCAGGCCGCCGACCAGCACGGTCATCTCGGTGGCGGTCAGCCCCAGCAGCTGGGCCTTGTCGAGCATCAGCTCTTCCGGACCAACGATGAAGCGCTCCTTCTGGAAGTTGCGGAAGCCATCAGCCACCGGCTCCAGCACGGCGAAGGATTCGACGTCGGTCTGCTCCTGGGTGGCGTCGCCACGACCCGGCGCGAATGGCACGCTGACATCGAAGCCAGCAGCCTTTGCGGCCTGCTCGACGGCGACATTGCCAGCCAGCACGATGACGTCAGCAATGCTGGCGCCCGTGTCGGCGGCGATCGGCTCCAGCGCGGCGAGCACGCGGGCCAGACGCGCCGGCTCGTTGGCGGCCCAGTCCTTCTGCGGCGCAAGCCGGATACGGGCGCCATTGGCGCCGCCGCGCTTGTCGGACCCACGGAAGGTGCGGGCGCTGTCCCAGGCGGTGGCGATCAGATCAGCCGCCGGCACGCCAGCCGCCAGGATACGGGCCTTGACCGCGACGACGTCGTAGTCGGTCGCGCCTGCCGGCACCGGATCCTGCCACAGCAGGTCTTCAGCCGGCACGTAAGGGCCGACATAGCGCGACTTCGGACCCATGTCGCGGTGGGTCAGCTTGAACCAGGCGCGGGCGAACGCATCCGAGAACGCGTTGAAGTCGTTGCGGAAGCGCAGCGAGATCTCGCGATAGATCGGGTCAACCTTCAGCGCCATGTCGGCGTCGGTCATCATCGGGTTGTGGCGGATCGCCGGATCTTCCACGTCAGCCGGCTTGTCGGCGTCGGCGATGGCCACCGGCTCATACTGCCATGCGCCCGCCGGCGACTTGCGCAGCTCCCACTCGTGGTTGAACAGCATCTCGAAGAAGCCATTGTCCCAGACGGTCGGATGCGTGGTCCACGCGCCCTCGATGCCCGAGACCACCTGGTCGCGGCCAATGCCACGGCCCTTGGTGTTCATCCAGCCGAGGCCCTGGAACTCCAGATCCGCGCCTTCTGGCGCAGGGCTGAGGTTGGCGGCGTCGCCATTGCCATGGCCCTTGCCGATGGTGTGACCGCCAGCGGTCAGCGCCACGGTCTCCTCATCGTTCATGCCCATACGCGCAAAGGTCTCGCGCATCATGGCGGCGGTCTTCAGCGGGTCAGGCTGGCCGTTGACGCCTTCCGGGTTGACGTAGATCAGGCCCATCTGCACGGCGGCGAGCGGGTTCTCCAGCGATTTGGCGTCGTTGACGTCGCCATAGCGCGTGTCGGACGGCGGCAGCCATTCCTTCTCGTCGCCCCAATAGGTGTCCTTCTCGGGGGCCCAGATGTCTTCGCGGCCAAAGGCGAAGCCGAAGGTCTTCAGACCGGCCTTCTCATAGGCGACGGTGCCGGCGAAAGCGATCAGATCGGCCCAGCTGACGCGGTTGCCGTACTTCTTCTTGATCGGCCACAGCAGGCGACGCGGCTTGTCGGTGTTGGCGTTGTCCGGCCACGAGTTCAGCGGGGCGAAGCGCTGGTTGCCCGTGCCGGCGCCGCCGCGGCCGTCGGTGTTGCGGTAGGAGCCGGCGGCGTGCCAGGTCATGCGCGCCATGGCGCCTACATAGCTACCCCAATCGGCCGGCCACCAGTCCTGGCTGTCGGTCATCAGCGCCAGAAGGTCAGCACGCAACGCCTCAACGTCGAGCTTCTTCAGCTCTTCGCGGTAGTTAAACTGGCCGCCGAGCGGATTGGTCTTGGCATCGTGCTGATGCAGGATGTCAAGGTTCAGTGCATTCGGCCAGAAAGCGGTGACGGAGGCGCCGGTGGTGGTCATGCCGCCGTGCATCACCGGGCATTTGCCCGCGTTGCGGTTGTCCTGGTTGTCCATGTTCATCCCCTTCGTCAGGCCGCGGCCAAGAACCGCTGGCTTCGCTGTGCCGTGCTTTGTCTGGAGCGGTTCTAGCCCACGCGACCAATAATAGGAACTTGAATTTTCAAATCAGCTTGATAAGCTTACCTTATGATTTCGCTCAAGCACCTGCGCTACTTCGCCGCCCTCGCCCAGCACAGGCATTTCGGCCGGGCAGCGGAGGCATGCGCCATCAGCCAGCCGGCGCTGTCCCTGCAAATCCGCGATCTGGAGGAGCAACTGCAGGCGCAGCTGGTTGAGCGCGATCACCGGCAGATCCGGCTGACCAGCCTTGGCGAATCCTTCGCCATTCGCGCCGGCGAGATCCTGCAATCGGTGGATGAGCTGGAGGACCTGGCGCGCGCCTCCGGCCAGGGGCTGATCGGCAAGCTGCGCATCGGCATGATCCCCACCGTGGCCCCCTACCTGCTGCCGTCGGTGCTGAAGCAGCTGATGACGCTGTTTCCGGGCGTCGACCTGCGCCCGCGCGAGGCCGTGACGCAAAAACTCATCCGCGATCTCAATGACGGCGTGCTTGACTGCGCCGTAGTGGCACTGCCGGTCTCCGAGCCGCTGCTGCACGAGCACCGGCTGTTCGACGAGGAATTCATCCTGGTGCGCCCGGCCGCCGACAGCGACATGCCGCCACCTGATCTGGAGGAACTGCGCGAGATGCGCCTGCTGTTGCTGGAAGAGGGGCACTGTTTCCGCGCCCAGGCGCTGAGCTTCTGCAATATCCGGCCGGGGGTGGTGAAGGATCTGATGGAAGGCTCGTCCCTGTCGACGCTGGTGCGCATGGTCGACGCCGGCATCGGCGTCACGCTGATTCCTGAAATGGCCGCCCCCAGCGAAACCGCCAGCGCCGACGTCCACATCACCCGCCTGCCCGCCCCAGGTCCCAGCCGCACCATCGGCATGATCTGGCGCAAGACCAGCCCGCTGGCCGATCACTTCATCCGCATCAGCGACGTCATCTGCGAAGAATACGCAACCCTACGCCGCGCCGCCGCCTGAGCGCCTGACAGGAGGCCTGGTTGCGCGACGACAGGCGATGAAGCCAGGCCAAACGCCCGGACCAACCAATCAATTTGTGGAATTGATACAACCGCTTCGCCAGCACAACGATCACACGCGCCGCCATATGGCGACCGGATCAAGCAAGGCGCGTGGCGCTCCCAAGGGGACTCGAACCCCTGTTTTCGCCGTGAGAGGGCGACGTCCTGGACCGCTAGACGATGGGAGCCGCTGCGGTGAGATGGCGTATAGCCAGCCTTTCGCGTGGTTTCAAGCGGTTTCCGCGTTTTCCTGTGCACAGGCGGCGCTCTGACGTTGGGATAAGAGCGCAGGGACCGCGATTTTGCTCAACATTTCCGTGGCTTGCCGTTGGCTGCGCAACACGCAGGTGCGCTGGCGCCCGACAGCCGCATGCCGCATGTGCATTGCGCATCGCTGCGGCAACGGTGGTCGCGGCTGCTGTTGCGGGCGGAGCCAGGGCGGCGGCGGACATCAGGCTACACGTTCAGGTTCAATTCCTGCGCCGCATGCTCTAATGCTGCGGCTCAATGGCGGTCGCCCTCAGGTGACGCCAGCGGCGTCCACCAATAGCGGCGGCTTCCGCTACTCCGATAAATGCACGTCACGATGCCGCCTGATCCAGGCTGGCGCGGGGCTCCGAGCAAAGCTGGAACTTACCTTGGCGAGCCGACGCAAGACGATCACTGAGGCTGACGACAGGCAGGATGCGGCGCCGGCTGCAGCGCGCAACGCGCCAGCGCCCACCGATATCGCGCCTGGTCAGCAAGTCTGCGTGACGGTGGAGGAAGCGGGAAGGCTTGACCGCCTGCTGGCCAGCCATTTCCCTGAGCTGTCGCGCAGTCGTTTGCAGCAGGTTGTGCGGGCTGGCGGCGTGTCAGTTGATGGCGTGGTGGTGGCGACGCCGTCGGCCAAGGTGACCGCAGGGGCGACGCTGGCGCTGGCGCTGCCCGAGCCGGAGCCGGCGCTGCCTGTCGCCCGGGCTATACCGCTCGACATTCTCCATGAGGACGCGGACCTTATCGTGCTCAACAAGCCGGCGGGCATGGTGGTGCATCCGGCCGCCGGGCACCATGACGACACGCTGGTCAACGCCCTGCTCGCCCATTGCGGCGACAGCCTGTCGGGCGTCGGCGGGGTGCGTCGGCCTGGCATCGTCCACCGACTCGACAAGGACACGTCCGGCGTGATGGTGGTGGCCAAGCATGATCGCGCCCATCAGGCGCTGTCGGCGCAATTCGCCGACCATGGTCGCAGCGGGCCGCTGCAACGCGCCTATCTGGCGCTGGCCTGGGGCGCGCCGCAGCCGGCGCGTCTGACCATCAGCAAGCCGCTGGCGCGCAGCGTGCACAATCGCGAGAAGATTGTCGTGGTCAAGGAGGGCGCGGGCCGCGAGGCGATCACCCATGTCAGCGTGGAGCATCATTACGGGCCCTTCGCAAATGACGCCAGCAAGCAACGGGAACCGGTGGCGTCGCTGGTGCGTTGTTCACTCGAGACCGGTCGCACCCATCAGATTCGCGTGCACATGGCGGCGATCGGCCACCCCCTGCTCGGCGACCCGCTGTATGGGGCCGGCTTCAGCACCCGCGCGAACAGATTGCCGACAGAAGCGCAACAGGCGCTGCAACTTCTGGGTCGACAGGCGCTACATGCCTGCCTGCTCGGTTTCGCCCATCCGACCAGCGGCGAGACCATGACATTTGAAGCGTCGCCGCCTGACGATCTGGCGACGCTCATCGCCATACTGGACGCTGCGCTTTCGGATTGATCCACGCCTGCCGAGCAAGGCGTGTGCAAAGACCGCGAGCCCAGAGCGGGCCAAAGCCACCCACCTCGTCGGCCGCCGCGGCGGCCCGCGCACGATCCGTGAGGTGCGGCAGCGCACCGCACAGCCGCCGGCAATCGCTAGGTTTAGAGCGGGCAGACGGCTGCCAGCGCCAGCGTCACAGCTGACGCCGCAGAACGCACGACCTCGACGGTCCAGGGCCTGCGCCACGTTATGGTGGCGATCCGGTCAATTTTCAGCCATTCTGGACGGAGACCATTACGTTCTGCGGTCGGCCACAACGGCGACCGTACATGCGCCTGCCCGAAGGGGGGCGCGAAAGGAGTGTGCTATGGCCACCACATCGATGCCAGTTCTTGCGAACGAAGGCGGACTTTCGCGCTATCTCGACGAAATCCGCAAGTTTCCGATGTTGCAGCCCCAGGAAGAATATGACCTCGCCAAACGCTGGCGAGATCAGGAGGATCGTGAGGCTGCGCACAAGCTCGTTACCTCACATCTTCGCCTGGTCGCCAAGATCGCCATGGGCTACCGCGGTTACGGCCTGCCGGTGGCTGAGGTGGTGTCCGAGGGCAATGTCGGCCTGATGCAGGCGGTGAAACGCTTCGAGCCCGAGAAGGGCTTCCGGCTGGCCACCTACGCCATGTGGTGGATCAAGGCGGCGATCCAGGAATATATCCTGCGCTCCTGGTCGCTGGTGAAAATGGGCACCACCGCCAATCAGAAGAAGCTGTTCTTTAACCTGCGCAAGGCCAAGAGCCGCATCTCCGCGCTGGAAGACGGCGACCTGAAGCCTGAACATGTGGCGTATATCGCGACCCAGCTCGGCGTGCCTGAGCAGGATGTAATCGACATGAACCGCCGCCTCGGCGGCGACGCCTCGCTCAACTCACCGCTGCGCGCCGGCGGTGAAGGCGATGGCGAATGGCAGGACTGGCTGGTGGACGACAGCGCCAGCCAGGAACATCTGCTGGTCGAGCAGGAAGAGAAGGACAATCGCCATCTGGCGCTGACCCAGGCCCTCGACGTGCTCAATGAGCGCGAACGGCGCATCTTCGAGGCCCGCCGCCTCGCCGATGATCCGATCACGCTTGAGGAGCTATCCGGCGAGTTCGGCGTCTCCCGCGAGCGCGTGCGCCAGATCGAGGTGCGGGCGTTTGAGAAAGTGCAGGAGGCGGTCAAGCGCTCACTGGCCGGCATCGAAGGCGGCGACGTCCGTAAGCGTCCGCAGCTGGCGACGCGTTAACCGGGACCGCCTGGCAGACACGACTATTCGGCGACACACGCCCAGCAAAAAGCCCGCCAGTCGCGGGCTTTTTTTCGTGGATCAAGCTGGGCGGCGCGCAGATCGGCGTGGAGAGCTAACGCTGACAAGGCGATAGCCTCGCCCTGCGCCCGTAAGCAAACCTCGCGGCGACGCAGGTCCGGCGTCGGGCTCAAGCGCCCTGAAACCTTATTGCGCTGGCGCCCAGGAGCCGAAGGCTTCGTTCAGCACCCGCTGACCTTCCGCGCCCTTTTCGAGGGCGATCACCGCGCGGCGGCCATTGTCATAGCGAACCGGCAGATCAATCCACGGGCGGTTGCGGATCAGGTCGACGTTGCGTTCGATATCGTTGGGCAGATTGGACAGGCCGACCAGGAACACCGATTCCGACACCGCCACCGGCAGGCCGGCCAGCGGCACCCCACGGGCGTTCTCTTCGGTCTTGAACTGAGGCACGCCGACGTCACGGATCACGCGCCCCTCGCCTTCGGCGGTGCGGCGGAAGGTCAGCTCCATCAGATGCGAGGCTGGCAGCGCGGCGTCATTGTTCTTTCGCATGGTGATCAGCAGGTCGAGACCGGCCTCGGGGATGCTGACATCAGCCCGGACCACGTTGTCTAGCGGCTTGTTGTCGCCAGGATTCTCCGAATCCATGCGCCATTTCACCGAACCCTGCAGCACGCGCGGCGTCTGCGGATTGTCAGGCGATTCCTCATAAAGGATGGCGCGTTGCACGCCTTCCACCGCCTGGCCGGGCTGGGCGGCAGGCTGGTTCTGCGTGGCGCCATCCACCCGCTGGGCGAATTTCTGATCCGACGACGGATCCGTCGGGGCTGCAGGCGCCGGATCGGCGACCTGCGGCGTCGGGGCGTTCACCTTGTTGGCCCAATAAGCGACGCCAGCGACGCCGAGCAGGGCGACAGCGAGCACGCCGCCAATGATGAGATTGCGGCGGCCATTGCCGGAGGCGGCAGGGGCCGGGGCGCGCAAGCCGGTCTCTTTACCTGCGGCGTCGCTGCTTGCGGCGTCAGAGCCAGAACGCGCCGGGGCGGCGACGTCAGCGGCGGGGCGCGGCGCAGACGCGGCTGAGGCTGCCGCAGCAGCAGCCCCGGCAGCAGCCGGAGCTGCGCCCGATGGACGAATAGCGGTATGCCCCAATTGCGACGGCGGCGGCTTTACGCCTGCCTCGGACACCGTCTGCTGGGCGGGCGGCGAGCCTGCGCCGGACAATGGGGCGGCGACGCCAGGGCGCGCGCCAGGCGTGGCGACTGTAGGACCGTGCGTAGCGCCAGCTCCAGCAACGCCCGGCTGGGTCGCCGGTGACGGCGTAGCGGCGGGCGGCGCCGGCGGCGGCGCAGGGCGCACCGGCGGCGTCACGGACGGCGCGGATTGGGCTTGCGGCGGCGTGGCGGCAAGTGGCGACGAGGCAGCAGGAGGCGGCGCGGCGGCAAGCGGCAGCTGGGGGGCAAGAGGCGGCTGGGGGACCTGCGGCGACGCAGCGGCGGCGGCAGGCGAAGGCGCAGCAACCTGCGCCGCCTGCTCACGCTCGATGCGGGCGATCACCTCATTGAGCGCCGACAGCTCGTGGGCGATATCCTCCTCGGCCAGCGGCGGGTCGATGCCCCGCAGCTGGGCGATAAGCACATCCCTAGCGCGCGCAAACAGGGCGTTGCGCGCTTCAGGTGTATTGTCCGGCAGGCCGCGGATGGCCCGATCCAACAGAGGATAAAAGTCCGCCATGGCTGCTGGAATCGCTCCCGCCTGTCAGGATGTCAACCCTCGAATGGATTGTGCACCAGGATGGTATCATCGCGCTCAGGGCTGGTCGACAACACCGAAACCGGCGCGCCGACGAGCTCTTCAATGCGGCGGACATATTTGACCGCCTGCGCAGGGAGCTCCGCCCAGCTGCGGGCGCCGGCGGTCGATTGGGACCAGCCTTCGATCTCTTCATAGATCGGCTTCACGCGCTCCTGCTCGGCCTGACCAGCCGGCAGATAGTCGATTCGCCGACCGTCAAGATCATAGCCCACGCAGACCCGGATAGTCTCAAATCCATCCAGAATGTCCAGCTTGGTCAGAGCCAGGCCGTGGATGCCCGACGTGCGCACGGTCTGGCGCACGAGGGCTGCGTCGAACCAGCCGCAGCGACGCTTGCGCCCGGTGTTGACGCCGAATTCCTTGCCGCGCGTGCCGAGCAGCTCGCCGATCTCATCGTTGAGTTCGGTCGGGAACGGGCCGCCGCCGACGCGGGTGGTGTAGGCCTTGGCGATGCCCAGCACATAGCCGATTGCCGACGGGCCAAGACCCGAGCCGGTCGCAGCCTGGGCGGCGACGATGTTCGAGGAGGTGACGAAGGGATAGGTGCCGTGGTCGATATCGAGCAGCGCGCCCTGGGCGCCTTCGAACAGGATGCGGCGGCCATCGCGACGCATGGCGTCGAGGCGGGCCCAGACGGTGTCGACGAAGGGCAGGATCTTCGGCGCGATCTCGGCCAGGGCGGCGATCAGCTCGGCGCCGTCGAGTTCGGCGATGCCAAGGCCACGGCGCAGCGCATTGTGATGCGCCAGCAGGCGCTCCACCTTGGCCGGCAGCGCGCCGATGTCGGCGAGGTCGACGACGCGGATGGCGCGACGGCCAACCTTGTCCTCATAGGCCGGGCCAATACCACGCTTGGTGGTGCCGATCTTGAGGCCTTCGGAAGCGCTCTCGCGCAGCTCGTCCAGCTGGCGGTGCAGCGGCAGAATCAGCGTGGCGTTGTCGGCGATCTTCAGATTGTCCGGGGTGATCGCCACGCCCTGGCCGGTGAGCTTGGCGATTTCCTCGACCAGGTGCCATGGATCGACCACGACGCCATTGCCGATCACCGACAATTTGCCCTTGCGCACGATGCCCGAGGGCAGAAGCGCCAGCTTGTAGGTCACGCCGTCGATGACAAGGGTGTGGCCGGCATTATGGCCGCCCTGAAAACGCACGACGACGTCGGCCTGCTCCGAGAGCCAGTCAACGATCTTGCCTTTTCCTTCGTCGCCCCACTGGGCGCCCACCACCACGACATTGGTCATCGCGAACTCTCTGATTGTCCGATCGTCCGGAGGTCCATGTGCTAATGGCCTCCACAAAAAAACCCCGGCGCAAGGCCAGGGTCTTGCACCTCCCTTTCCTTCATTCGGCCGCCGAGGTCAAGGGCGGATGCGCCGAGGCGTCGCCACCGCCATTGCGCGGCGACGTCCCATCGGTGGTCGCCCCGGGGCAGCGCAGGGCGCCGCCATGCAGAGGATTTTTCGGGCGCCGCTGGCGCGGATTGCGCCGCGCCGCGCCCCGGGGACGCAAGGCTACGCCCGAGGACGGCGGCGCCGGGCGTAGCTGGGGCGATCTTCCGTGCGGCGGCGACGTGGCCGAACGCGCTCTCCTGCCGGCAGTAGCGCCAGGGCGAAAGCATGCGCCTTATGGCGGCGCGCGCCCGAGTGTGCGACGTTCTGCCCGAACCCTTTCCGAGCTAACACTAAACCTGCGCCCAACCACACGTCGAACACCGCCGGGGTCATGTCGTCATCAGTCGCCGCCCCGCCAACATGTCGCCAGCCTGTCGTCAACAGCGTAAGCCCGGTGCTGCGAAACCACAGCCAAAGGCGCTGCGCGGCTCGCAACCCTTAGGCTGCGACATCCAGGCATGCAGCCGATCGGTACATGTTTGAGACAGGAGCCTGGCCACATAAGTTCGAAGCCCAGCCACATGTTGGGTTCGAGCGGTCGCGTGATGGCCTGACCGCCACCGCCAAACCATTGTCGCGCTCTCGCCCAGCCCCCCTTGCCCAGCTCTCTTGCCTCCGCTCTCTTGCCCCAGCTCCTCGCCAAGGCCTTGCCCATGACCGCCCTCCGCCGCATCGGCGCTGCATTCTATTCCAACGGGCCGCTGCTGCTCGTCATCACCACGCTGATCTGGGCGGGCAATGCGGTGGCGAGCCGCCTGGCCCCTGGGCACATTTCGCCGATGCTGCTGACCTGCCTGCGCTGGACCATCGTGCTTTGCCTGATGGCGACGTTTTTCCGCGGCGCAATTATGCGTGAATGGCGCGTCATGGCGCGGGCGTGGCCGACGGTGCTGTTTCTTGGCGCGGTCGGCTACACCATGTTCAACGCGCTGTTCTATGCGGCGGGCACCTATACCAGCGCCATCAACCTCACCCTCTTCCAGAGCAGCATGCCGGCGATGATTCTTGTCGGCAGCGTGTTCATCAACCGGGCGCGGGTGACGCCGGTGCAGATCGCCGGCCTCGTGATGACCATGGCCGGCGTCGCCATCGCCTCAAGTCATGGCGATCTGGCAAGCCTGCGCCAGCTCGATCTGAATTTTGGCGACGTGCTGATCCTCATCGCCTGCGTGCTTTACGCCATCTATACGGTGGGGCTGGGCAAGCGACCGGCGGTCACCGGCCCCACGCTGTTCGCTGGCATGGCGCTGGCGGCGTTTCTGACGTCGCTGCCGCTGGTGGCCGGGGAGATCGCGCTCGGCCGGGTAATCTGGCCCACCGACTGGCAGGGCTTGAGCATCTTGCTGTTCATCGCGATCTTCCCGTCGCTGTTCTCGCAGATGTTCTACATGCGGGCGGTCGAACTGATCGGCCCGGACCGCAGCGCGGTTTTCCTCAATCTGACGCCGGTGTTCGGCGCAGCGCTGGGCGTGCTGATGCTGGGCGAACGCTTCGGGCTGTATGAGGCGGCGGCGATCGCCCTGGTGCTGGGCGGCATCTTTTTATCGGAGAAGCTCGGACGGCCGCGCCGGGGCTGACGACGCGCCAGGGCGTCTGGGCGCCTGGTCGTCGCGCTGGAGCGGCGCAGGGGCGGCCGGTTCGGTCCGGCGCGCCCTGACAATGCGCGTCGTGTTATACCAGCACCCGATGAGCGTGACTCGTCGGGTTCAGGCTAAGCCCTTGCGGCGCCTGAGCATTTCAGGATGCGGATGCGTCAGCATCTTCGCATCCTGGTATTATGGCTTCAGCCGCATCTGCTCCATCATCTCCGGCGTCGCCTTGCCCTCGCGGAACACCGCATTGCCGCGCAGCACCGGCTCGCCATCGCAGGTGATGATGCATTGGGTGTAGAGGAAGCGGTCGACGTTGCGGATGACCTCGGTGCGGCCCTCAATCCAGCCGCCGCGCTTGCCGCCGCCGAGGAAATCGCAGGTCAGCGACACGGTCATATGGAAGCCCTGCAGGTCTTCCTGGTGCTTGCCGGCGATGGCCATCTGGATGTCGGCGAAGGTCAACATCATGCCGCCGTGGCAGATGCCGGCGATATTGCAATGGCGTTGCTCGACGTAGAAGCCGAGGTTGAGCACGCCATTCTCGTGCTTCATGGCGAACGGGCCAGTGAGCGCCAGAAAGTCGTTATACGTGCCGACGCGCAGCAGTTTGAAGCCCGGCGGCAGCGGACGCGCGGGGGCCGCCGCGTCTGCGAGCGGCGCCTCGCCGGCAAGGGCCGTCGCCTCGGCCACGGCGGAAGATGCAATTGAAACCGTCATGACTGCGGCGTTACCTTCCGGCCGCGCGCCGGTCAACTGACGCGGGCGCACGCCGCCCCCGCGCGCACCGGTCAGCTGGCCGCTACAAGGGTCGGCCCTTGGGCAACCCATTTGCGCAGAGCCCGCGGACGGCCGCCGGCTCTGCGATCATAGCGCTATCTGAGACAGGTCAGTTCTCGCTGGCCACCACTGTCCCAGCGGCGGCGCTGCTGCGATATTGATCCGGCACCGCCTCATCGGTCGGCTCGGCGTCGAGCATCGGGCCGTTATATTTCAGCACCACGACGCGCGTGCCGGTCGGGACCTGGCTGTGCAGATGGATAATGTCCTGATTGAGCAGGCGGATGCAGCCGCTGGACAGCGACAGGCCAATGGTCGACGGATCATTGGTGCCATGGATGCGATACAGGGTGTCGCGACCGCCCTGGTACAGATATAGCGCGCGCGCACCCATCGGATTTTCCGGACCACCCGGCATGCCCTTCGCCCACGGCCGCGCCTTGGGGTCGCGCTTGACCATGGCGGCGGGCGGCGTCCAGGTCGGCCACACCGCCTTGCGGGCGATCGTCGCCGCGCCGTTCCAGCGGAAGCCCTCGCGGCCAACGCCGACGCCATAACGCATGGCCTTGCCGCCCTCACGCACGTGATACAGGAAGTGATTGGTGGGATCGACGACGATGGTGCCCGGACGCTCCTGGGTCGGATAGTCCACTTCGCGGCGCAGGAACTGCGGATCGACCGTCGCCAGGTCGAGCGCCTCGATCTGGAAGCGTCCGTCGTCAACCGGCCCGTAGATCCTTGCGTAATAAGGATCGACCGGTGGCGGCGCGGCCAGCTCCGGGCGCGAACGGTCAGCGCAGGCCGCCAGAAATAGTGGCGTGGCCAGCAGGAAACGGCGACGATCAATCATGCTCTCGGGTCCTGGATTGCGGCCAGGGCGCAGGGCTGACTGGAGCCCGCGCGCGCCCTGACCAGTGATGTGCGTCCACCTGAACGACGCCGCGCGCCAGGGCTGGCTGCGGCAAGCTCGTTTCAGGCGCTGGCCGGCCTGCCTGTGACGGAACCATGGCGACCGGGACGCGACGTGGCGAAAATGAGCCCGAGCATTCCCAACCCATTGAGGCGAGATTGCGTTGACGCAACGTCTTGAGATCGCTTCAGTTCATGACGTTGCCAAATGGCAACAATGGCGCGATCGGCGACGTTGCGCCGCTTTGGTTGCATCAAGGTCAAATCTGCCTGCAACTGCGGCGCAAAACAGGAGCGCCCCGGGCCATGGGTCCAGGGCGCTTGCGTCAGCCTGCGCCACCGGCGCGGGCGCGATCAGTAAGACCGCTTACTGGCCAGTGAAGGTCGGCTTGCGCTTGCCGAGGAAGGCCGAAATGGCTTCCTCATGGTCAGCGGTGGCGTGCGACAGCGCCTGATAGGCGGCGGAGAGATCGAGCAGCGCCGGCAGCGAGGTCTCCTGGCCCTTGCGGATCAGCGCCTTGGTCATGCGCACCGCATGCGGCGGGTTGGCGGCGATGCGCGCAGCCAGGCTGCGGGCGGCGTCGAGCAGCTCCGCGTCGGGCACTACCTTCGACACGAGGCCGATCTCCCGCGCCTCGGCGGCGTCGACCATATCGCCGGTCAGCGCCATCTCGCAGGCCTTGGAGTAACCAACGACGCGCGGCAGCAGCCAGGCGCCGCCGTCACCGGGGATGATGCCGAGCTTGACGAAGCTCTCGGCGAATTTGGCGCTCTCACCGGCGATGCGGATGTCGCACATGCAGGCCAGGTCACAACCGGCCCCGATGGCGTGGCCATTGACGGCGGCGATCACCGGCACTTCGAGCTTGTCGAAGGCCAGCGGGATGCGCTGGATGCCGAGCTTGTAATTGCGCCGCGTCTGGGCTGGCAGCTTGTCGGACAGGCCGCCCTCGCCGCTCATCTTCTTGACGTTGCCGCCCGACGAAAACGACGGGCCGGCGCCAGTGAGAATGGCGACGCGCACGCTCATGTCCGCGTTCATGCGGGCGCAGGCGTCCTCCAGCGCGTCGATCATCTCTTCGGAGGAGATGGCGTTGCGCACGTCCGGCAGGTTCATGGTGAGCGTGACGATTGGGCCATCCTGGGCGTAATCGAGCGGCGACTGCATGGGGCTTCCTTCCAGTTGACGGGGCCAGCGCGCGGCGCCCAGACCCTGTGGCCTGGCAAGCTCGCGACCGGCGAAAGATGGGGCGCATGAACGCCTGAGCGGCGGCTCATGCCCAGACGCCGGGGCCTTACGCCCCGGGCGCGGTACGGGGTGATGCGTGACGATCAGCGCAGGCCGAGGCCGCGCGCGATCATGCCACGCAGGATCTCGCGGGTGCCGCCACGCAGCGAGAACGACGGGGCGTTGAGCACGGTGTGGGCCAGCACGGCGACGAAATCGCTGGTGGATTTGGCGTCTGGCTCGGCGGCGATGAGGTTGCGGGCGATCTCGGGGATCTCCTGCTCGACCAGCGCGCCCAGATCCTTGACCAGCGCCGCCTGGATGGCCGGGTCATCGCCGCGCTGCAGCATGCCGGCCACCGAGCGCGACAGCCGCCGCAGCGTGTAGATGTGGGCCACCAGCCGGCCGATGGCGATGCGCGCCGCCGGCGACGGGTCTGGTCCCAGCGCCCGCACCAGCTCGACCAGCAGGGTGAACGACGACAGGAAGCGCTCAGGCCCGCTGCGCTCCAGCGCCAGCTCGCTGGTCACCTGCTTCCAGCCGTCGCCAGGCTTGCCCAGCACCGCCTCATCCGCAATGAAGGCGTCGCGGAACACCACTTCATTGAAGTGATGCTGGCCGGCGAGATCAATGATCGGGTTGATCTCGACGCCGGGGGTGTTCTTGAGGTCGACCAGCATCTGGGTCAGACCCTCATGCCGGTTGGCGGTCTGCTCCGCCGTGCGGCACAGCAGGATCATGTAATGGGCGATATGGCCACCGGTGGTCCACACCTTGGTGCCATTGACCACCCAGCCGCCGTCCGTCTTCACCGCGCGGGTGCGGACCGAAGCGAGGTCGGAGCCGGTGTCTGGCTCGCTCATGCCGATGCAGAAATAGCACTCGCCGGCCGCGATACGCGGCAGGATGGCCTGCTTCTGCGCATCTGTGCCTGCCTTCATGATCAACGGCCCGCTCTGGCGGTCGGCGATCCAGTGGGCGGCGACCGGCGCGCCGGCGGCGAGCATCTCTTCGAGCACCACATAGCGCTCGAGCGCGCTGCGCTCATGGCCGCCATATTGCTTCGGCCAGGTCATGGCGATCCAGCCACGTTTGCCCATCTTGCGGCTGAACTCCGGATCCGAACCGTTCCACGAATCCGCCTTTTTAAACGGTGGGCGGTTGGCCAGTTCGACTTTCAGGAACTCACGGACCTCGGCGCGGACCTTCTCGGCGTCTTCTGACACCGGCGGCGGGGCGAAACTGAGCGCATCCATGGCTCAACTCCCTCAATTGTTCTTATGGGATCAGGCGGCGGTCAGCATGGCCCACAGGCCATCTGCGCCAGCGGCGACCGCCCGGTCGCCCAGCTGCTGTTGCCAGAAGGCGTCATTGCCAAACTCATCGCGCCACGACCACAGCCGCTGCGTGCTGAAGTGCAGCGCGTGCTCGGCGGTGAAGCCGATGGCGCCGTGCACCTGATGGGCGATGTTGCAGCCGATGGAGGCGGCCTCGCCGGCCCGCGCCTTGGCGGCGGCGATAGCCATGGCGGCGGCGCCCTGTTCCGCCGCCTCAATGGCGGCGTCAGCCCCGGCGGTGGCGGCGGCGGCCTGACCAGCCAGCGTGGCCAGGGAATGCTGAATCGCCTGGAACTTGCCGAGCGGCTTGCCGAACTGGCTGCGCTCCTGGGCGTATTGCACCGACAGCTGCAGAATGGTCTGCATGGCGCCGGCCATCTGGGCGCTGCGCGCGGCGGCGGCGATGGCGTAGACATCGGCGGCGTCATGGCGGGCCACGCCGGCGGCTTCGGCGCGCGCGGCGGCGAAACGCACGTCGTCGCGCGGTTCATGCGCCAGATTTTCGGCCTCGGTCAGCGAGACATGGGCCAGCGGCACAAGCGCCGTCACCGGACCCTCAGGCCCCTGGGCGACAGCCACCACGCCGCCGCTGGCGTGGCGGGCGTATGGCACGCGCGCCACCGCGCCCGTAATATGCCAGCCGCCGCCATCCATGGCCGCCACGAGGGTTTCGCCTGGGCGGGGCACGGCGATGGTCAACGGGCCGTCGGGGACGACGATACCGGCCTCGCCGAGGAGATGGGCGGCGATCAGCGTCTCGGCCAAAGGCGCGGGAACCGAAAAGGCGCCGGCGGGAACCAGCAGGGCGAGCGCGTCAGCCAGATCGGCGCCGCTGCCGCCAAAATCCTCTGCGGCGGCGGCCTTGGTCAGGCCAGCCTCCACCATGGCGTCCCACAAGGCGCTCTGAAACGTTCCGGCCGCCGCCGCCCGCAGCAGCTCCGGCGTGCAATAATCCCTGAACAGCCGGGTGGCCGTGTCGACGAACATGTCGCGCATGTCGCTCATCGGGCTTCCTCTTCCTGATGACGTCTTGCAGGCGCGCCTGGCCGTGGCCAGCTCGCGCCCGATCTCATTGTTGCGGACAGCAAGGACCTCGCGAAATGACTGTTCGCCAGGCGTGCAACCCGATGCGCCTCACGGCGCGACCCGCTCCATCTAGCACGACTGTGGCGCTCAAAATCCAGCGTTTTTGGACATTCCAGCCATGTGATCGCCGCCAGGGCGCCAGGCGCGTCGCGTCCCGTCAGGCGTGATGAGGCCAGGCGCTGCGCCGCCAGAGCGCGGACTGGCCGCGACGGCGCACGATCTCGCTGCACGGCTGCGCTGCCCGCAATGTGACGCACATCACGGGCGCCGTCCGTCCGGCGCCGTCTGCGGAAACGGTTTCGCCGCCTCGCAACATGTTCTAAAGCGCAGTCACGTCAGGCCGCATTGGCTGGCGCACGATGCTGCGCCCGGCCACTGCGACCAGAGCAAAATGACAACGATATGCGAGGGAGCAACGTCATGGGCATCCAGAATCCGCCGCCAGAGCATGAGATCGCCTTCAGCGACGACGGCGGCGCGACCCCATGGGCGGTGACGGCGGGCGGCGAGATCATCGCCCGGTTTCGCAGCGAAGAGCTGGCCATGGCCTGCGCCGATGCGCTGGATTCAGCGCGCATGCAGGAGGAGCTGCCGCCGCCTGGCGAAGGCTGGGAGATGATCCGCAGCCGTGGCTTCACCCGTCACGCCGGCCCCATCTGGCATCGCCGCGACGCCAATGGCCTGATCTTCGGCTTCCGCGCCTTGCCCAAGCACCGCAACCGCAATGGCGTGATCCATGGCGGCATGATCATGACCTTCATCGATCGCATTCTCGGCGTGGCCATCGTCGATGATGCGCCCGAGATTCGCCCGCACGCCACCATCCAGCTCGACACGCATTTCGTCAGCGGCGCCAAGGTCGGCGAGTTTGTCGAGGCCCGCTGCGAACTGGTGCGCGCCACCAAGGCCGTCGCCTTCGCCACCGCCACGGTCTTCGTCGGCGACCGCATCGTCGCCAAGGCCCAGGGCATGTGGAAGCTGCGCGAACAGGGGTGAGGCGCCGCCTCAATCGCTGGCGCTGCTCTCCCAGGCGGCGTGGCGGACGCCGGGCTCGGCCTCAAGGGCGGTGACGATGGCGTCCATCTCCGACGGGTTCACCGAATTGGCGGCCAGGATGGCGACGATGCCGACGTCGCCATTCTCGTGCCGCGCCTCGCGAATGTCCGCCAGCGGATAATGCGCGGCGCGCAGGCGCTGGCCGAGCAGCTCGCGGATTGGACCAGCGTCCTCGGGCGCGGTCATCACCGTCACCTCAATGGTCAGCTCGGCGCTCTCCTCATTGACCGGGATGCGGTTGATGGCGTTGACCAGCGGCCGCAGCAAGGTGTTGCCGCAGATGACGAACAAAGTGATCAACACGGCCTCAGCCAGCAGATCGACGCCCGCCGCCGCGCCGACCGCCGCCGAGCACCACAGCGTGGCGGCCGTGTTGAGGCCGCGGACGTTCATGCCCTCTTTCATGATCACGCCAGCGCCGAGAAAGCCGACGCCCGAGACCACATAAGCGATGACCCGCAGCGATTCCTTGTCGCCAGCGATCCGCGCCGCCACATCGACAAAGGCCGCCGCGCCCACCGCCACCAGCACATTGGTGCGCAGGCCGGCGGAGCGCAGACGAAACTGGCGCTCGACGCCGATGATGGCGCCGCAAATGAACGCCGCCAGCAGGCTGACGATGGAATCGATAAATGGCAGCAGCTCAAACGTCTGGATAAAGCGCATCACTCGGTCTTTCCGCCGTGGCGTCGCCACCGCACAGGCATCGCAGCATCGCCCTTTTGTCCCAAGGCCAGATCCGGCGCCGGAGCGCTCACGAGGCCACAGAGCCAGGCTGTCCGACGTGGACGGCGCGCACAAAATCGGCCGGCGGCAGGCGTGTCGGCATCTGGTCTGTTGGGGCGATAATCCGGCCTGACGACAGGCCTGTGTCAAGCCGCGCGCCATATACAGCCTGTGCGCTACAGCTTGCGCGACGCCGCGCCGTCACGCCGCCCCACCGCCCGGAGCGGGCGGCGGCCAGCCGCGTCATTCCGGTAAGGTCACGGCGAACAGCTGCTGCGCCGCCTGCAACCGGCTGACCAGCGCCGCCGCGTCGCCGCTGGCGGCCTGGATGCGCCACAGCCCGCCCGGACGGGGCCCGTCGACGATGCGCAACCGATTGGCTGCGAGCCAGGCCTCCACTTCGCTCATGGATACGCCCGGCTGGAAACGCACCATGGCGTGCGCCGCGCCGCTTTGGGTCACGCCGCCTGGGTTCACGCCGGTTGGGTTCACGCCGGTTGGGGCCGCGCCGCTTCGGGCGGCGCCCGCCGGCTCGGGGGCCGACGCGGTGACATAAGGGGCCTGCGGCGCCGTGCGCGACAGCAATTGCAGCAACAGGCCGGACTGGATGATGGCGATGACCGCCAGCGCCGCCACGGCGAACCCCCAGGCGCGTGGCGCGGCGCCATGCGACGCAGCCCGCCCACGCGGCCCGAATAGTCGCGCCAGAAAACCGCCCTGGGCCGGGCCAGCGGCGGCTTTTTGCCGGGCGGTTGCCTCAACCGGCGCCTCTTCAGCGTCGATGCGGGCGAACAGCCGCTCCATGGCGGCGAGCGACGGCGGCGCGATGGCGGCGTTCAGCGCTTCGGTTTCGCGACGCTCCTCGCCGACCAGCTCCAGCCGGCGGCGCGCGCCGGGGTCGTTGGCCAGCCGCGCCGCGACAGCCTGCATCTCTTGCGGCGGCAGCTTGCCGATGGCGTAGAACGGCAGCGCCAGATCCAGTTCATCGTCGCTCAGCGGCGCGCCTTGCGCGGTCGCGGGGCGGCTACGATCAGCATCATTGGTCATGGCCATCCCCTGTCGACGCCCGCTTCGGCGAGCAGGCCCGCGAGGCGCTTGCGCGCATGAAACAGGCGGGTCTTCACTGTATTTGGCGGAATGCCAAGGATGCGGGCGACCTCATCGACGCCCTGCTCGTGGTAATAGACAAGGTCAATGACCTCGCCATGTTCGCGGCTGAGCCGCGCCAGACAGGCGCGCATCACCGCCGCCTTGTCGGTTTTCTGGGCGATCACTTCCGGGTCGTCGGCGTCGTCAGCCATCGCCTCCGCCATCTCCGGCTCCAGCGCATCGGTGGTGCGCTTGCGGAAATGCGACAGGGCCTTGAACCGCGCCATGCCCAGCAGCCAGGTGGTGACGCCCGAGCGCCCCTCGAAGCTGCCAGCCTGGCGCCAGACGTCGAGAAACACGTCGGAGGTCAGTTCCTCAGCCGCTGTCTCATTGCGCGTCATCCGCACCAGAAAACGATGCACGCGCACATGGTGGCGCTGATACAGCGTCGCCATCGCCGCCCGGTCTCCCGTCGCGATGCGCTGAATGACGATCTCGTCCGTAAGGCCTTCCACCGCGCCCCCCGCCCAGAGCTGCGCCGCTGCGTGCTCGCCCGCCGCCTTGCGCCTGCCCCTGGGGCCAGAGGCTAGAACAGGTCCGACGCAATTTGAACCGGAACCTGTCGCCTTGGTGGCCGCCGGGCGGCGTCAGACCGGGACGCCGCCCTTGTGCAGGCCAGTCGCTGGCCAGTGCCTCGCCAATGGCTGGCAAAGGTCTGCAAAGCAGCAGATGAATGGCCTGCAAGCCGCCGGTCAGTAACAGTGACGACGCATCACCACATCGCCCCAGCGGTTGACGGTCGGCCGCATCACGCAGCGCGGGCCACGATGATGGCCATAATAGCCATGGTGGCGCGGGCGGTGGTGATGGCCCCAGCGCGGGCCATGGCCGCGATGATGACCGTAGCCATGGCCATGCCCGTGGCCATGGCGGTAGCCGTGCGGCTGGGCTTCGGCGGGCGCCGCGCTCACCGCCAGGCTGCCAGCGGAGGCGATGCCAAGACCGATGGCCAGCGCGATGGCGCGGACGGCGCGGTTAGCGAGAACCGTACGGAAAGCATTGTTCAACATGACATATCTCCCAGTGTAGGGTCATTTCCGGCCTTGTCGGGCCAGTCCCGCAATGTCTGGCGGCGAAGCCCAGGTCGCTCATCAGGTCGCTCATCGACCTGGTCGCCGCCGCTCACGCGTCGGGTACATCGACCGGCTGTTTCCGGCCGCCCATGACAGTGGGTCGTGGCCGACGCCGATCTGGTTCACCTGGTCGCCGCATTATTTTTGCGACCCAATCCGCCAGCGTAATTTCCGGCCAGGCCGGCCGACCGGGCACGAAGCAGCGGCCAACAGGCTCCGGCCAACCTGACGGCGGCTCACTGGCGAGGGGCGCGACGCCGGCGGGCCTCGCGTGCGTGCGCGCCCGTTGGCGCCATTTCGTGCCTGTTCTCTGCCTTTGCAGGGTCAACGCGCGCCGACCCGATGAGGTTTCGCGGAAAATTTATTGGCCTTGACTGAACCTGCCTGCAGTTCGCCGCGACAAAACCATATGCGGTGGACAATGATTGACGTCGCTGCACCCCATGGCAGGAGACGACCATGACGCCCCACAGGCTTTCCCAGGCTGCCTATCGTGCGCTGCGCCCATGCGTGGCCATCGCCATGCTGCTGGCGCCGGCGGGCGTCGCCCTCGCTCAATATGACGGACGGCGTGGGCCAGATGGTTATGGCGCGCCTGGCTATGGCCAGAGCGAACGACCGCAAGAGTTCAGGCGCGATTTCGAGCGGCGCGGTCGGGATGGCGGCCCGGGACGGGAGCAATACCGGCGCGACGACCCTTACCGAGGGTCGCGCGAAGGTGAGCGCATGCAGCGCGAGCGACCGGAGGACTGGCGACGCGGCGAAGACCGCCAGCGCCAGCAGCGCGGCGACCGCCCCCATCCGCACGACTGGTCTGACCGGCCACGGCGTCCGCCGCCCGGCGCCGGGCCAGAGCGGCGACCGGATTATTATCCCGAGCACCGCCCGCGACCGTGGCAGCCGCGGCCTTACCCCTATCCGCACCGGCCGCACGGCTACGATCCGGACTGGCGGCCCGCCTATCCGCCGCCGCCCCCGCCGCCCCCGATCTACGACGGCCATATTGAGGACATTGACGCGCCGCCGCCGCGCCGGCCGGCGCTGCGCCCGCGACCCGAACGGGCCGTTACGCCGACCCCGCCGCCGCGCCGACCTCCCACGCCGCCGCCTGCCGCCCCTGCGCCGCCACCCCGCGCCGACAGCGGCGCGCCGACACAGGGCGAAACCCGCATAGCGCCGTCAGAGGTGGTGGTCACCATCGCCAGCGCCGACCCGCGCCTTGGCCAGAACCTCGCCCGCGCCGAGCACCTGCAACTGGTGAAGGCGCAGCCGCTGGCGCTGACCGGCGTCACCATGGCGCGCTATCGCATTCCAGACCGGCGCAGCGTGCGTGACGTCATCCTCAAGCTGGAGCGCGACAGCCGGGTGCTGTCGGCGCAGCCGAACTATCTTTACACGCTCAACGCCGGGGCCAGCGCGACCGGCAATTCTGACTCAGCCAGTACGCCTGCCCCAGCCGCCGCGGCGCAAGACACGCAACAGGCCGGCCCGCAAGGTGCTGGCGCATCGACTGGCTCATTGGTGAGCACGTCAGAGGGCGGGTCCCAGGGCGCGCCTGCACAGCCGGCCTCAGCCGGCGGCGCCCTCGCCGCCTCGCAATATGGTCTCGCCCGGGTGCGCGCTGGCGTCGCCCATGTCAGCGTCCGTGGCGACGGCGTGCTCACCGCTGTCATCGATTCCGGCGTTGACGCGGGGCATCGCGAATTGCGCGGCGCCGTCCTGCGCTCCGTCGATGTGGCCGCTGCTGCAGCGGAGGCCACAGGCAAGGCGGCTGGCGCGTCCAAAGGCAAGGCCGCAGCGGCCGCTCCGAAGCCTGACGCCCATGGCACCACCATCGCAGGAGTGATCGCCGCCCGCGACCAGATGCGCGGCGTCGCCCCGGCGGCGCAGATTCTGGCGTTGCGCGCCTTCGAGACGGGAGAGAGTGGCGCGCGCAGCGGCGCCTATGGCTCGACCTTCGCCATTCTGCTGGCGCTGGATGAGGCGGTGAAGGCCAACGCCCGCGTCGTCAATATGAGCTTCGCCGGCCCGCGTGATCCGCTGCTGAGCAAGGCGCTGGCGGCTGCTGACGCCAAGGGCGTGGTGCTGGTGGCGGCGGCGGGCAATGGCGGCCCTGAGGCGCCGCCCGCCTTTCCTGCGGCGGACGCCCATGTGATCGCCGTCGTCGCCACCAATGCCGGCGACGAGCGCGTCGCCAGCTCGGCGCGCGGGACGCACGTGGCCCTCGCCGCCCCAGGCGCGGACATCATCGGCCCCAAACCCGGCGACGCCTATCAGTTCGCCACGGGCTCGTCGCTGGCCGCCGCCCATGTCTCGGGCGTGGCGGCGCTGATGCTGGAGGCCAATCCGAAACTGACCCCGGCGGCGTTGCGCAAGATCCTGATGGAGACGGCGCAGGACCTTGGCCCGACTGGCCGCGATCCTGAGTTCGGCGCAGGCCTGGTCGACGCCGCCAAAGCCGTTGCGGCGGGCAAAAAGCTGGCTGAAGCCCCCGCCACTAACCCGGCTGGCGCCGGTGACATGGTCAAGGGCGAGATTGTCGACGTGCGGCCCGAGCCCGCGCCGAATTAGGCCACGACAGGCGCGCGTGGCGCAGGCAGCGTTACAAGCCTTGTTGAGACAACGCCCCGGCGCTTCCTGCGCCGGGGCGTTTGTGTGTCAGGGACGCATGGCGAAAGCGCTGCGACCGGTCTCCAGCGTCGGCCAGGCCAGATTGACGAAATCCACCAGCAGGGGCCTGGTCTCGCGCGGGTCGATGATCTCCTCCACCCAATAGCTTTCGGCGCTGCGGAACGGCGAGCGCAATTTGTTCAGGCGGTCTTCGATCTCGGCCATTTTCGCTTTGGGATCCGCCGCAGCCTCAATGTCAGCGCGATAGGCCGCCTCAATGCCGCCCTCCAGCGGCAGCGAGCCCCAGCGCCCTGATACCCAGGCGTAGCGGAAGCCGAAGCGGCCGGCGGGCTTGTGCACCGCGCCGGCGACGCCAAAAGCGTTGCGCACGATCATGGTGCACCACGGCACCGTGGTCTGGTTCATGGCGGCCAGCGCCCGCACGCCCCAGCGAATGGTCGCCGCCTTCTCGGCCTCGAGCCCAATCAGGAAGCCGGGGCAGTCGAGCAGATACACCACCGGCAGATGGAAGCTCTGGGCCAGATCCATGAAGCGGATGGCTTTTTCGCAGGCATCCGCCGTCCAGGCGCCGCCGTAGAAATACGGGTCCGACGCCATCACCGCCACCGGCTTGCCGTCGATGCGGGCAAGGCCGGTGATCAGCGAGCGCCCAAACATTTTGCCCAGCTCGAAGAAGCTGCCCCTGTCGACCACCGCCTCAACGATGGGACGCATCTTGTAGACCTTGCGGATATCGCGCGGGATGGCGTTGAGCAGGCTGGCCTCGCGCCGCTCAGGATCGTCGGTCGGCGCGATCACCGGCGGCAGCTCGTGCACCGAATTGGGCAGATAGGACAGGAATCTGCGGGCGGCGGCGAAGGCCTCTTCCTCGCTGTCGACCGCCATGTCGATGGCGCCGGAGCGGGTCTGGATTTCCCAGCCGCCAAGCTCCTGCTTGCCCAGCGTCTCCGCCGTCTGGCCGAGCCGCGCCACCAGCGGCGGCCCGGCGACGAACATCGCCGACGTCTTGGTCATCACCGAAAAATGCGTTGAGGCGAGCCGCGCTGCGCCAAGGCCTGCAACCGAGCCGAGGCCGAGCCCGATCACCGGCACCTCTGCCAGATTTCTGGTCATCAGATCGAAGCTCTCGCCGCCGCCGATGCCGCCAGGCAGATTGGCCCGGCCCTTGGTCTCGATGGTCTTGACCGAGCCGCCGCCGCCCGAGCCCTCGATGATGCGGAAGATGGGCATGCGATAGGCGGCGGCCATCTGCTCGGCCATCATGGGCTTGGCGGCGATGGAGGCGTCGGCGGAGCCGCCGCGCACGGTGAAGTCATCGCCGACCACCACCACCGGGCGACCGTCGACGCGGGCGCGACCGAACACGCAATTGGACGGCGTGAAGGCCTCCAGATTGTTGCTGGCGTCATATTCGGCCATGCCGGCGGTGGCGCCGGTCTCATGGAAACTGCCGGCGTCGACCAAATGATCGACGCGCTCGCGCACCGTCAGGCGGCCGCCGTCATGCTGGCGTTTGACCTTGTCCGGCCCGCCCATTTCCTTCGCCAGCGCCTCGCGCCGGTGCAACTCGTCGACTTCCGCCTGCCAAACCATCGTGACGCTCCTCCACCGGCCAGAGCCGGACGTGCGCTCCGGCCAAAGCCGGATACGGCGCGACTGGCGACTTTGCGCCGCCAGTCCGCTGCTGCGTTTCCTCCGGGCCTTGATGGCCCCGCGCAGGCCTGGCTGGCCCGCGTCATTGTGCGATTCCGTTATACAAAATCTCATTTCACTTGCCAGCGCCAGTGCATCGCGCCATCGTCATGTTGTCGCCGGCGCAGAACCGGCGCAGCGCCATTCCGCCACGAACTCTCCCAGCAGCCGCAGCAGGTTTCGCCATCAGCCGTGATGGGCCGGAACACCGCAGCACGGTCGTTGGGTTGTCTGGGCGTTCAGCGGGCGGCGCGGACAAGGGGAGAACCGCTACCGTCGCGCCAGACGACGGGGCGTTCCGGACAGCCTTGCGCCCGTTATGGCGCAGCGCCGCCGGGGAGACAGGGCGCAGATCTGCGAGCGACACGTCGCCGGACCTCGCCTTTGAAACGCGAAGGACGGCCACATGCCTTTGACAGGCTTGCGGGTGCTGGAGGCTGGCGCGTTGCCAGCCGGCGCCTATCTCACGCGATTGTTGGCCGATCTCGGCGCCGAGGTGGTGAAAATCGAACCGCCGGGGCGTGATCCGCTGTTCAGCCAGGCGCCGTTCGCCGGCCCCGCGCCCGCGATCAACGCCGGGGCAGACGACGCTGGGGCGATTGGTCAGGCGCCGGGAGCGGGCCCAGCCGCGCCCGTGGGGGCGGCCTACGCCTTCCTCACCGCTGGCAAGACCTCTGTGGTGATGCAGCCGGACAGCGCCGCCGACCGCGCCACGCTCGACCAGTTGATCGCCGGCGCCGACGTGCTGGTGTGTTCGGATGGCGGGCCGCTGGCCGTCGACGCCGCCGCCATCGCCACCCGTCATCCGGGCCTGATCATCTGCGACGCCTCATGGTTTGGCCGCAGCGGTCCTTACGCCGGCTGGCAGGGCGCCGACGCCGTCTGCCGGGCGCTGGCCGGGGTGGTGGAAAATGTTGGCCGCGTCGACGGCCCGCCGCTGGCCGCGCCGGAGTTTCAGGCGCTGGTGACGGCTGGCGTCTCCGGCTTCATCGCGGTGATGGCGGCGCTCTATGGCCGCCAGCGCCATGGCGGCGGCCAGGCGCTGGAACTGAGCGTGTTCGAGGCCTGCATCGCCCATGCCGAATATCAGTGCGCCGATGGCTGGCTGCGCGGCGCCGGCTTTCCGCGTGGCGGCGTCAACCGCTTCGCCCCCACCTATCCGCTGGGCGTCTACACCGCCGCTGACGGCTGGATCGGGCTGACCGTGGTGACGCCGGCGCAATGGCGCGGCTTTTGCGACATGCTCGATCTCGGTCACTACGCCGATCGCGCCGACCTGGCCAATGGCGAGATGCGGCTGAAATTCGCCGATGAGCTCGACGCGGCCTTTAACGCCAAGCTGTCGCAGCGGCCGATGGCGGCATGGTTCGCTGAGGCGCTGCGGCGCCGACTGCCGATCGTGCCAGTGTGGCGCATGGATGAGCTGGCGGACAATCCGCAGTTCCGGGCGCGCGGCGCCATCGTCGATATCGACATCGACGGCCAGCGCGCCACTGCCCCCGGCTGCCCGCTGGCGCTGACCCGCACGCCGCCGCGCCGGGGCGGGGTGCTGCGCCCGCCACAGCCAGCGCCGTGCTGGGACGCCCGCCCGCAAGCGGAAGCTGCGACCACGCCGCCGCTGGCCGGGGTCACCGTCATCGATCTGTCCATGGGCTGGGCCGGGCCGCTGTGCGGGCGGTTTCTCGCCGACTTGGGCGCCGACGTGATCAAGGTCGAGGCCTGCCGCTATCCGGACTGGTGGCGCGGCGTCGACGCCACCGAAGAGGTGTTTCGCGAGCGGCTGTATGAGAAAGCCGGTCGCTTCTGCGCCATGAACCGCAACAAGCGTGGGGTGACGCTGGATCTGACCCATCCGGATGGCGTGGCGGCGTTGAAGCGCCTCGTCGCCAGCGCCGATGCGGTGATCGAGAATTACGCCGCCGACGTGCTGCCCAAGCTGGGGCTGGATTACGCCACGCTCAGCGCCGTCAATCCCCGCCTCGTCATGACGTCGATGTGCGCCTTTGGCGCGGGCGGCCCGTGGCGGCAGGCCCGCGCCTATGGCTCGACGCTGGAGCAGGCGTCTGGCCTGCCGACGGTGACCGGCGAGCCTGAGGATCCGCCGACCATGGGCCACATCGCCTATGGCGACGCCACTGGCGGGTTGAATGGCGCGGCGGCGACCATCGCCGCGCTGTATCATCAATGGCGCACCGGCGAGGGACAGCACGTCGACCTGTCGCAGGTGGAGTGCCTGATGCCGATGACGGCCCCGGCGATGATCGCCGCCTCGCTCGGCGGGGCTGCGCCGCGCACTGGCAGCCGCCACCCGGCCCATGCGCCGCACAATTGCTACGCCTGCCAGCCCGATACAGAACCCCGCGCCTGGCAGGTGCAGGGCGTCGCCATGCCCGCCGCCACCGATCCGCCGCCAGGGGCGCGGCAGGAGGGCTGGCTGGTGATCGCCGTCACCAGCGACGCCATGTGGCGCGCCCTCGCCGCCACGATTGAGCGCCCCGATCTTGGCCGCGACCCAGGCCTCGCCACCGCAGCCGGCCGCAAGGCGCGCGAGATTGAAATCGACGCCGCCATATCCACCTGGTGCGCGCAACGCTGCGCAAGCGACGCCATGGCCGCCCTGCAACGGGCGGGCGTGGCGGCGGGCGTCGCCCGCCCGGCGCTGGATCTGTACAACGACCCGCAGCTCAACGCCCGCGCCTATTGGCGCATCCGCCAGCGGGCGTGGATCGGCGACTTCCCCACCGCCTCGACGCCGTTCCGCCAATTGGGCGCGGCGGAGGCGCCGCCCGTGCGCCGCCCGGCGCCGACGCTCGGCCAGCACAGCGTCGAGGCCCTGCGCGAGGTGGCGGGCCTTACGGAAACGGAGATCGACGCCCTGTTCGCCAACGCCATCACAGGCGAGGACATGCTGCCGCCACGGCCGCGCAGCATGGCGGCGGAATAGCAGACCAGCGACGCGCGCATCGGGGAGCATTCGCGCTGGGAGCACGCGGGGCGATCAGCGTGGCGCCTCGGCTGCGGTCAACCGCAGCAAGGATCCGGCGCCAGCAATCGACGACAACCAGCCTTGTGCAAGGAGGCAAGACTGCAAACGCATACGCATCCTGACAGGCTCAGGCGGCGCGCGGGCTGGGCCAAATTGCAATGCGTCTTACACGCCACAATTTGGCATGAGCAGGACAAGGGAGCGCCATTGATCGCATGCCGCCATTTGGGGATGGCGCAGCATTTCATTCAAACTGACAGTGTCCAGACCAGCGCCAGTCACAACCAGCGCATGAACCGCTCGATACTGAGCTGATCATCCCGGGCTTCCCGTGATCTGATCACAGTCTGAACCAGCAGATGCGTCATGTGATGATCAGGCGCGCACGGCCAGACAGGGCGGCGAAGCGCGACCAGCGCGCTCCAATGTGAGCAGCGCGTGCGCCGCTGGCGCGTCACTGTCCACCCAGGGGACCCTGCCCATGCCCTGTATCGATATTCTGGCGTCGCTGGCGCTGCTCGCCGCCGCCGCGACGATCTTCCTCGCGCCGCGGCTGACGCCGTGGCTACTGGCGCTGGCGCTGCTGATCGCCGCGCTGGCCACACGCATCACACTTCCGGCGCTCGCCTGCTTCGCCGCCCTCGGACTTGCGGCGTTTCTGGCGCGTTTTCCGCAAAATGGGCCATTGCGTGTGCTCGGGCATCTGCTGTTCATCGTCAAGGCGGCCGGGCTGATGACGCATCTGTGGCCGGGCTTCGCCAATATCAAACTGTCGGGGCCAGTAGTGGTGTCGCCAGGCGCTGTGCCCACCTCGTTCTATCTCAATTTCGACAAGCCGCTCATCGCGTTCTGGATCGCCATCTGGTGCGGATGGGCGCTGGTCGACAACGCGCAGCCTGACTGGTGGCGCAGCGCCCTGCTGTGGGGCGTCGTCACCATCCTCGTCTGTCTCGGCCTGGCGCTCATGCTCGGCCTGGTCGCGTGGTCGCCCGGCGGGCCGCCCGACCCGCTGATCGTGCTGCTGGTCAATCTGTTGCTGGTGTGCGTGCCCGAGGAACTGCTGTTTCGCGGCTATCTGCAAGGAGGCCTCACCCGGCTGCTCGAGCGGTTCACCGGAGCAGGGCCACAAGCGGCGGGCCTGATTGCGCTCGTGGCGGCGGCAGGGCTGTTCGGCCTCGCCCATCATTCAGCCGGCTGGCGCTATATGATTGTCGCCAGCCTCGCCGGGCTCGGCTATGGCCTGGCCTATCGCGGCGGCGGCGTTCGCGCGGCGGTCATCGCGCATTTTGGCCTCAACGCCACCCATATGCTGCTGTTCACCTACCCCATGCTGGCCTCGACGCCGTAAAGCGCTGCCAGCCACTGCCGAAGTTTTCCTCGTCCTGAGCCTGTTCTGGCTGATCCTTTGTTCCGTCTGAAGCGAAAGCGCTCTAAAAGAAGCGCGAACAATGGTTGCGCGCACAACAGCGTGCGCCGCTAACGCGAAGCGCAGCAGCCACGGGCGGCGCGCCAGGGGAGGACAGGAACATGACCGTCAACCGGCAATGGGTGCTGCGGCGCCGTCCCGACGAGAACATGGTGCAGGGCGATCTGGAGCTGGTGGAGAAGCCGCTGGCCGCGCTCGGTGATGGCGAAGTGCTGTGCCGCAACATCTATCTGTCGCTGGACCCCACCCATCGCATCTGGATGAGCGACCGCGACCAGTATCTGCCGCCGGTCGAGATCGGCCAGCCCATGCGCGGCGGCGTCATCGCCGTGGTCACCGACAGCCGCTCGCCGATGTTCAAGCCCGGCGACATCGTCAAGCCGATGGCTGGCGTGTGGGGCGACTACACCCACACCACCGACAGGCTGCTGCGCAAGATGGACGACCTCGGCGGCGCGCCGCTGACCGCCTGGATGAGCGTGCTCGGCAACACCGGCCTCACCGCTTATTTCGGCCTGATGGACATTGGCCAGCCCAAGGCGGGCGAGACCGTGGTGGTTTCCGCCGCCGCCGGCGCCGTCGGCTCCATCGTCGCCCAGCTGGCGAAGCTGCAGGGCTGCCGGGTGATCGGCATCGCTGGCGGGCCGGACAAATGCGCCTGGCTGCGGGATGATCTGAAGCTCGACGGCGTCATTGACTACAAGAATGAAGACGTGCCCGCGGCGCTCGACCGGCTTTGCCCCAATGGCGTCGACGTCAATTTCGAGAATGTCGGCGGCCCGATCATGGACGCCGTGTTCAGCCGCATGAACGACTTCGGCCGCATGCCGCTGTGCGGCATGATCTCGACCTATAATGGCGAGGGGCCGGTGGCCGGCCCGACCGATTTCAGCCGTATCCTGATGCACCGGCTGCTGGTGAAGGGCTTCATCGTCATCGACTATTTCCCACGCATGAAGGAAGCCATGGACGTGCTGACGCCGCTGGTGCGCGACGGCAAACTGCAATGGAAGACCCATGTGGTGAAGGGGCTGGAAAACGCCGCCGACAGCCTGAACCTGCTGTTCTCTGGCGGCAATGACGGCAAGCTGCTGGTGCAGATCAGCCCCGAGCCGTAAGCGGCGCCATTGCGCATGGCGCGCCGCCCGCACGTATCAGCCTGGCCGGTCAATCTGGTCAGGGTCTGATCCTGATGCAGCGGGCGAGCTATCCAGATCAGCGCGGGCGCGCAGGCACAAGGCGCGCCCGCGCGACCAGCCATCAAACAGGGGAAACGACCGGTGGATCTGCAACTCAAGGACAAGGTGATTTTCATCGCCGGCGCCAGCCGTGGCATTGGCCGCGGCATCGTCGACACGCTGCTGGCCGAAGGCGCCCGCGTGGCCATGACGGCGCGCGGCGCAGAGGCGCTGGAAGCGGCGCGCGCCGAACTGGCCGCGCAATATGGCGCCGACCGGGTGTGGGCGATGGCGGGCGACATGCGCCAGAGCGACGTGATCGACACGGCGCTGGCCCGGGTTGAGGCCGAGATGGGCCCAATCTGGGGCGCCGTAGCCAATGTCGGCCTGCACCCCTGCCCGCCAGGTTTCGAGGTCGATGACGAGACCTGGGACGCCGGCATGATGCAGAATCTCGATTCTGCCTTCCGGCTGGCGCGCGGCGCGCTGCGGCTGATGACGCCGCGCAAGCAGGGCTCGGTGCTGATGATCTCGTCGATCGCCGGGCTTGGCGCGCTTGGCACCACGCTGACCTATGGCACCTCCAAGGCGGCGATGAACCATCTCACCAAGGAGCTGGCCCGCATCGCCGGCCCATCAGACGTCCGCGTCAACGCCATCGCCCCAGGCAATATCATTTTCCCTGGTGGCGACTGGGAAGCGCGCGCCAACGGCGAGCGCGCCGACGCCTGGAACAAATGGATCAGGCGCGAGGTGCCGCTCCGCCGCTTCGGTCGCCCGGAAGAAATCGGCGCCATGGCCGCCTGGCTGCTCAGCCCGCTGGCCAGCTTCGTCACCGGCGCCGTGGTGCCCGTGGACGGTGGCCAGACGCGGTAAGCCGCGACAGCTGGGCTGGCGTAGCGAGTGGGCGCCGGGCGGGCGTCAGACCTGCGCCGCCACACTCGCTTGCTGCCCAACGCTTGCCGCAGCTCACTTGCCACCGCTCACTTGTCACTGCTCACCTGCAGCCGCTTGCTTGCAGCCACGCACCTGTAGCCGTCATGGTCGGGCTTGACCCGACCATCCACGTCTTCGCCGTCGTGACAAACACCGCGACGTAAAACGCGTGGATGCCCGCGACAAGCGCGGGCATGACGGTTGGGGCGGAGTTGCGCGGGTTGATGGCTGGGGCGCCTCCAGCCACTGCCGTGGGCGCCGCTGCGATCGGCTTCGAGGCGCATCAGCTTCGCGGCGGCACGAGAGACACGCAGCGCGCGACGGGCACAGCAGCAGGCAGGCGCCACGCTGCGTCCTAACGCCGCCACGTCGCCTTCGGCGCTCTTCCCTCACATTACATGCCGACGCCGCCATCAGCCTCGATGATCTGGCCGGTGATGTAGTCCGACTCCGGCAGGCAGAACAGCAGCACCGCGCCAGCTGCGTCGTCGGGCGTGCCGCCGCGGCGCAGAGGCGTCTGGGCGTAGAGGCCGTCGAGCAGTTCGCGCGTCAGGCCGACCCTGTGGCGGCGGCCAGCCACTTCGATGGAGGTTTCGCCCTCGATCACCTGGGTCAGTCGGGTCTCGATCAGGCCGAAGGCCACGGCGTTGACGGTGACCCCCAGCGGCCCCCATTCGCGCGCGAGACTCTTGGTCAGGCCAATCAGGCCAGCCTTGGCGGCGGAATAGCCAATCTGCTTCCAGGCGCCATGGGTGCCGGACACCGATGAGATATTGACCATCTTGCGCGTGAAGCCACGCCCGTCCGCTTGCTCCTGGCGCGATCGCCCGGCCAGCCACGGCGCCCAGGCCCGGGCGATGCGAAACGCCGCCTTGAGGTGGACCTCCTGCATGGCGTCCCATTGCTCGTCGGTGCTGTTGGCGATGCCAGCGTTCCAGATATAGCCAGCATTGTTGACGACGATATCGGCGCCGCCCAACCCGTCGGTGGCCGCCTGGATGAAGCGTTCAGCAAAATCAGGCCGGGTGACGTCGCCGGGGAAAGCCAGCGCCCGGCCGCCCGCTGCGCGGATGGCCGCCGCCGTTTCATCGGCGGGGGCCGCGTCGAGGTCATTGACCACGACAGCCGCGCCCTCCCGCGCCAGTTTCAGCGCCAACGCCGCGCCAGCGCCCCGTCCGGCGCCGGTCACCAGCGCCACCCTGCCCTCAAGGCGTTTCATCCCTGTCTCCCTTTGCGTTCTGTGTCGACTGCGCCTCGAGCAGGCGGCCGCGCGCCAGAAAAATGGCCGGTCGCGCCACACGCGACCGGCCTTTGAACGGCTCAGAACTCCATGGCGCACGATGCGCCCGGCCCAGCCTCAGTCCACATAATCCCAGCTCTCGCCGTTGAACTTCTGCAGCTTCATGTAGGTAATGATCGCGTAGTCATCCGGCGTGGTGTTGATCGAACCTTCCGGCAGCAGGAAGGGGTTTTTGTAGTCCTTGATATTCGCCGCCTGCTTCATGATGTTCTCACGCGTCAGGTCGTCGCCGGCCTTCTCCAGCACATGCTGCAGCGTCATGGCGTAAGCAATGCCAGACATGTACAGCGTGTCGGTGACGTCAGCATTCGGCATGTTCTCCTTCATCCAGGAGAGATACCATTTGATGGTCTCGTCATCCTTCCACTTCGGATCGGTCGGATCCTTGATGAAGCCGGCGGTGAGCACGCCCTTGGAGTTCTCAAGACCAGCGGGCTTCAGCGTGGCGCCGACCGAGGCCGAACCAAGATGCAGGAAGGTGGCTGGCTTCCAGTTCAGATCGGCCAGCTTGGAAATGGCCTGGGCGGTCTGCTTGGAATAGGCGAACAGAAATAGCGTATCGACACCGGCGTTCTTCAGGATCACCAGCTGGCTGTCGATGGTCGGGTCGGTCGCCTGGAAGCTCTGGGTGCTGACGATCATCTTGTCGGCCTTGTCGCCAAGACCTTCGCGCAGACCTGTCAGCAAATCCTTGCCATAGTCATCATGCTGATACAGCACGCCGATTTTCGCGTTCGGATTGGTCTTCAGCAGATGCTTGGCGTAGAAGGCCGATTCCTTGTTAAGCGCCGGCTGCCACCCCATGGTGTAAGGGAATTTCTTGGGATCGTTGAACGCCGAGGACCCAGCCGCGATGAACAGCAACGGCACCTTCTTGGCGTTCAGATAAGGCCGGATCGCCATGTTGATGGGCGTGCCGAGGTTGCCGAAAATCAGCGCGACCTCGTCCTTTTCCACCAGGGACCGGACGTTCTCGACAGCCTTTGGCGGCTGGAAACCGTCGTCACGACTGATGAAATTGATCTTGCGGCCGTTGATGCCGCCCTTCTTTTCATTGAGCCATTTGAAATAGGCCGCCTCGGCCTGTCCCAGACGTCCATAAGCCGACGCAGGGCCACTATGGGCGATGGTCTGGCCGATCTTGATCTCTTTCTCCGACGTGCCAGGGCCGTATTTGGCCTGGGCCATCGCGGAGCCTGCACCGAAGCCAACTGCAGCGACAAGCGCGGCCGCGCCCAACCACGCGCGGGCGCGCGAGCTAAAGTCTGACATGAATTCCTCCCAAGCGTCGGCGGGGCATTATAGGCGCCCCGCCTGTTCGCTTGCAGTAATCAGATCAGACTGTCAGACATTGTCAATCCACGAAGTCCCAGCTCTTGCCGTTAAACTTCTGCAAACGCATGTAGGTGACGATGGCAAAATTATCCGGGGTGGTGTTGATGGCGCTTCCCGGCAGCAACAGGTCGAGCTTGAAATCTTTGAGATTGCCGACCTGCTTCATGATGTTCTCACGGGTGAGGTCGTCGCCGGCCTGCTTCAGCACCTGCTCCAGCGTCTGGGCCGCGGCGAAGCCCAGCATGTACAGCGCGTCATTGGTATCGGCGCCTGGCATGTTTTCCTTCATCCACGCCAGCCATTCCTTGACCGCCGGATCATCCTGCCACTTGGGGTCGCTCGGGTCCTTGTAGAAGCCCGCGGTCATCACGCCAGTCGATTTGTCGAGACCAGCCGGCTTCAGCGTCGCGCCGACCGAGGCCGAGCCAAGATGCAGGAAGGTGGCCGGTTTCCAGTTGAGGTCCGCCACCTTGCTGATGCCCTGGGCGGCCTGCTTGGCGTAAGTGAACAGCATCAGCGTGTCGGCGCCGGCGTTCTTCAGGATCACAATCTGGCTGTCGACGGTAGGGTCGGTCGGCTGGAACGCCTGGGCGCTGACAATCATCTTGTCAGCCTTGTCGCCAAGCCCATCCTTCAGACCGTTCAGCATGTCCTTGCCGAAATCGTCGTTCTGATACAGCACGCCGATCTTGGCGTTGGGATTGGATTTCAGCACATGCTGGGCGTAAAATTTCGCCTCATCATGCAAATTGGGCTGCCAACCCGTCGTCCACGGGAATTTCTTGGGATCGTTGAACGCAGAGGAGCCCGCCGCATTGAACAGGTGCGGCACCTTCTTGCCGTTGAGATAGGGGCGGATCGCCATATTCAGCGGCGTGCCCAGCACGCCGAAAATGAGCGCCACTTCGTCGCCCTCCACCAGGGAGCGCACATTCTCAATGGCCTTGGGCGGCTGGTAGCCGTCATCGCGGCTCAGGAAGGTGATCTTGCGGCCGTTGATGCCACCCTTCTTGTCGTTCAGCCATTTGAAATAGGCGGCCTCCACCTTGCCAAGATTGCCATAGGCCGACACCGGGCCGCTATAGGCGATGGTCTGGCCGACCTTGATCTCCTTGTCTGTCACACCCGGCCCATACTTGGGCTGGGCCATGGCGTCGCCGGAAACAAACGAAGCGGCCGCCAGCAAAGCGGCCGCTCCCAGCCACAGGCGGGTCAGCGTTCCACGGTTACTCATCTCATCCTCCCAGGCAGGGCGGGCGTCTGTCGCGCCCATCATCTCGACCTGGGAGGATCAGAACATGTTATATCATATTGTCAATCCATCAGCCGCCAGCTCTGGCCGTCGAACTTCTGCAGCTTCATATAGGTCACCACTGCATAGTTATCCGGCGATGTGTTGACTAGGCTGCCTGGCAACAGCACCTCGGAGCGGAAGTTCTTGATATTGGCGACCTGCTTCATGATGTTCTCGCGCGTCAGGTCATCGCCAGCCATACGCAAGACGTGCTCAAGCGTTTGCGCCGTTGCGTAACCAGAGATGAACAGCGAGTCGCTGATGTCCGAGCCCGGCATGTTCTGCGCCATCCACGCCTTGAAGGTCTTCATGCCTTCATCATTGTCCCACTGCGGATCGACCGGATCCTTGATGAAACCTGCGGTCATGATGCCCCTGGCGTTCTCAAGGCCCGCCGGCTTCAGCGTGGCGCCGACCGAGGCCGAGCCGAGGTGCAGGAAGGTCGCGGGCTTCCAGTTCAGCTCCGCCACCTTGGCGATCGCCTGGGCGCCCTGCTTGGGGTAGGTGAACAGCATCAGCGTGTCGACGCCGGCGTTCTTCAGGATCACCAGCTGGCTGTCGACGGTCGGGTCGGTGGGCTGGAACATCTGGGCGCTGACGATCTGGCCAGCCTTGTCGCCGAGACCCTTTTTCAGGCCAGCCAGCATGTCCTTGCCGAAATCGTCGTTCTGATACAGCACGCCGATCTTTGCGCCTGGCATATTCTTGACGATGTGCTGGCCGTAGAACTTGGCCTCGTCATGCAGGTTCGGCTGCCAGCCGGTGGTCCACGGAAACTTCTTCGGGTTGTTGAAAGTAGGCGAACCGGCCGCATTGAACAGGTGCGGCACCTTCTTGCCGTTCAGGTAAGGGCGGATGGCGGTGTTGAGCGGGGTGCCAAGCACGCCGAAGATCAGCGCCACCTCATCGCCCTCAACCAGCGAGCGCACGTTCTCGATGGCCTTCGGCGGCTGATAGGCGTCGTCGCGGCTGATATAGGTGACCTTGCGGCCGTTAATGCCGCCCTGGGCCTCATTGAGCCAATTGAAATAGGTGGCCTGGGTCTTGCCCATGGCGCCAAAAGCCGAAGCCGGACCGCTGTAGGCGATGGTCTGGCCGACCTTGATCTCCTTGTCGGACGTGCCGGGGCCGTATTTTGGCTCGGCGGTAGCAGCGGTTGCGCCCAGCATCAGGGCTACGCCGGCGAGCAACGCCGGAGCGCGCAGCAGCTTGATCATCCTTGTCCTCCCCGCGGGTCCAGGTCCTGGCCCGCGCCAACTCTCAGGCGCGCCTTCGGGCGCCCTGTCATCTGAAACAGCACAGGGTGTTCGCCCTCCCGCATAGGGAGGCCGTCCGCCCGTGCGCACGACATGTTTCCGTCCCTTGCATGACGTTGCGCTGGCCTCGCGCCTCAGGCGCGCCAGCGGCGAACGTCAGCATCACCGCGCGCCTGCCCCCTCCGGATCCAGACTGCGCAGCCACGTGACGCCCTCCCATTCTGTGTGGGATGAGGCGCCCGCGCCGCCGCCCCTGTGCCGGGCGGCGTTAACATGGGCCTGATACCAGAACCCGATGAACGTAACTCATCGGGTTCTGGCTAAGCCCGTGCGGGGCCTGAGCATTTCAGGATGCGGATGCGTCAGCATCTTCACATCCTGGTATGAGACGACAGCCCGGGCCAGACCCAGGCCGCCTTGCGCATTGCAGGCCGCGGGACGCCCCAGCATCTCGCGGCCCCGCATCAGGCCAGCATTTCGTGCTCGTGAAAGCTCAGCGCCCTTCGAGGCCCGCCGCCCGGCGATAGGCGGCGTAATTGGGCTGATCGACGCTGAGCTTCTCGAGGGTGGCGGCGTAAAGGTGTTCCGCCACCTCCGGCGCCGTTCCGTCCACCGCGCCACTGCGTATGGCGGCGGCGAGCGCGGCGTTCAGCGTCTCAAGATCCCCCTGCTGGCCGAGCAGCGCACCCAGCCGGCCCAGTTCGGCGGCATTGGCGCCGGGCTCCTGGGCCAGCTGGCGCAAGGCCAGATCGATGGCGTTGGCGGCGACGCGGACGTGGAAGCTGACCGAGGCTGGCGCAACTGGCAGCAACTCATTGCGCATCCAGTTGGCGACGGCGGTCAACACTTCCTGCGGCGTGGGTTGGTCCTGCATGGCTCCTCCAGCCGGCGTTCAGAGTTTGGCGCCGGCCTGGCCGGCCGGTCGGGGAACAATCAGATTGAGCAGATCAATCTCCGTCTCAGAGGCGCGGCGGGCGATCATCGCCCGCTCGACCCCGGCGTCGAGGCCAGAGCGGAAGGTGTCGATCATCGCCGAGCAGCTGACGCCCCAATTGAGCGATCCCATCACCTCCCAGAACCGCACCTGCTCCGGATCCACCCGTACGCCGCCAGCAGCTTCATAGCCGGCAAACATGTCCTCGCGCGAACCGAAGCCGCCCGCCGGTTTGTCGAGCTCGCCGAAGCGCCAGGAATTGACGCAGACCCAGGCCAGATCCTCCATCGGATCGCCGAGATGGGCGATCTCCCAGTCGAGCACGGCGCGCACGCCATCGGGGCCGATGATAAGATTGCCATTGCGGAAATCGCCATGCACCAGCACCGGAGTCGCCGGATCGGCGGGGCAACGCTCATGCAGCCAGCGAAACGCCAGCTCAAACACCGGCTTGTGCTGGCCAAGGCTGCGCCAGCGCCGCTCCAGATCAGCGAGCTTGCGCTGCGCCGGCGCCAGTTTCAGCGGCGGCAATCCTCTCACATCAACCTGGGAGATGCGGGCGAGAATCTCGCCGCACTGGCGCGCCAGAAAGCTGCGGGCGTGGGCGAACTCCGCGTCGCGCAAAATCTTGCGGGCGATGGTCTCGCCCAGCACCCGCCGGGTGATGAAGCCGCGGCCAACGCCATCAGCCTCGCCGAGCACATGCACCACCTCCGGCACGGGCACGCCCTGGACGGCGGCGGCGCGGATCACCGCAGCCTCCGTCTCCAGGCCAGCGGCGCCTTCAGCCTGGCGCCAGCCGCCAGGGGCGCGGCGCAAGATCAGTTCGGCCTCGCCGCCGCCCACAGTGTGGAACGCCCACGTCTCCTGGCTGGCCCCGCCCGACAGGCGGGTCATGCCGGCGACGGCGGTCGCCCCGGGCGCGAGCTGGCTGGCGATGCGCGACAGACCTTCGGTGAGGAAAGCCGCCTCCTCATGGGTGGTGCGGGCCGGAGCCGCCGCCTGCGGCGCCGTCATTCGGCGGCGTCCTGTGGCCACCACGGATACTGGCTCGGCATGTCGGTGGATACCTTGCCGGGGAACTGCGGCTTGCGCTTGTCGAGGAAGGCCTGCACGCCCTCGCGCACGTCGCCATGGGCGCCGCGCTCCATCGACATCGGCCCGTCAATATCCAGCAGATGGGACGGATCGGGCTGGCAGGCGTAGCGCCACAGCAATTGCCGGGTCAGCGCCACCGACACCGGCGAGGATTCCGCCGTCATCTCAATGGCGATGGCCTTGGCGCGGGCCAGCAAATCCTCCGGCGCAGTGACCTCCTCAACGAGGCCGCCACGCAGCGCCTCATCGGCGCCAAAGGTGTTGCCAGTGATCGACCAGCGCAGCGCCTGCGGCAGGCCGACGATCTGCGGCAGGAACCAGGCGCTGCCCGCCTCCGGCACCAGGCCGCGCCGGGCGAAAATGAAGCCGATCTTGGCGCTGGACGAGCAGATGCGCACATCCATCGGCAGCGTCATGGTGGCGCCGACGCCGACGCAACCGCCATTGATGGCGGCGATAGACGGCTTGCGGCAGTTCATGATGGCGTGGACGAAGCCGACGCCCGAGGCCTTGCCTGGCTTCGCCCCCGCAAGTCGCTGGCCGAAATTGGTCGCGCCATGCGGATCGGTGGTGTCGAAGCTCTTCGCCCCCGCCGACACATCGGCGCCGGCGCAGAAGGCGCGGCCCGCGCCGGTGACGACCACGGCGCGCACGCTATCATCCATGTCGGCGCGGGTGAAGGCGTCCGCCATCTCGGCGCCCATGATGCCAGTGAATGCGTTGAGCTTGTCGGGACGGTTGAGGGTGATGACCATCACCGGGCCGTCCTGCTCGCACAGGATCTGCGTGTATTCCATGACGCCCTCTTCGCCAGGCGCCGTCACAGCCAGGCCTGGCCTTGTGACGAAGTTCGCGCTTCGCCCGTTTCCTCGGCACGGCCGTTTATCCAGCCGTATTAGTCATTGCGTCCGGTTATATTTTCCCGACGCCGCTGAAGTCAAACGTGGCCTGCCTCACGGGAAGGCCACGCTGGCGCTGGCCGCGTCCGTGGCGACCAACCATGTGTGGGCAGGCGCGCCGCCCTGACTCTGGCATCTGGCGCCGGATTCCGGCGTCAGATCAACGCGGTGCGTCAGATCGAGCGGCCCACGCCCGACCAGAAGGGCTCACGCAATTTGCGCTTGAAGATCTTGCCGGTGTCCTCGCGCGGCAGCGTGTCGGAAAACTCGATGTGGCGCGGGATCTTGTAGCTGGCGAGGCGCTGGCGCAGGTCGGCGCGCACGCCGTCCGCGTCGAGGTCAGCGCCTTCCCTGGGCTGGATGAAAGCGCAGACCTGCTCGCCATATTCCGCATCCGGAATGCCGAACACGGCGCAATCGGCGACGCCAGGGGTGCGCATCAGCTCCGCCTCGATCTCCGCCGGATAGATATTGGTGCCGCCAAAGATGATCATGTCGCTGGCGCGGCCCGACAGATACAGGAAACCATCCTCATCGAAATAGCCGACGTCGCCGGTGGCGATCAGGCCGTTGCGATCGCTCTTGCGGCGCTTGGCGTCGTCGCCGTGATAGGTGAAATCCGGATAGGTCGGCCGCACGCACACCACCTCGCCCGACTGGCCAGGCGGCAGCACATTGCCGTCCTCGTCCATGATCACCACGGTGGTGCCCGGCACCACCTTGCCGACGGTGCCAGGATGATCGAGCCACTCCTGGGCCGAGCACAGCGTGACGGCGCCGACTTCGGTCGAGCCATAATGCTCGGAGATCACCGGCCCCCACCAGTCGATCATGGCGTGCTTGACGTGCGGCGGGCATGGCGCGCCCACATGCATCACATGCACCACGGACGACAGATCGTATTTGCGCTTCGTCTCCTCCGGCAGGGCCAGCATGCGCACAAACATGGTCGGCACCGCCAGCACATGGCTGATCCTGTGCTGGTCGATCAGCTGCAACATGCGCTCCGGATCGAACTTCGGCTCAACGATCAGGTTCACGCCCATGCCGAATGAGGCGTAGAGCCAGCCATTGGGGCTTGAGTGATAGGCCGGCCCGGGGATCAGCATGGTCGCTTCGTTGAGCGGCCGGGGCCAGTCGGCGAAGCCGCCGACAATCGACAGCACCTCGCCGATCGATACCTGCTCTTCCGGGGTCGGTGGGTTGCGACGCACGCCCTTCGGATTGCCGGTGGTGCCGGAGGTGTAGATCATCGAGCCTGGCGAAGTCTCGAACGGCGGTTCCAGCGGCGTGAGCGAAGCGAGCCAGCTGGTCCATTCCACCACGCCCTCGGGCACGGCCGCGTCGGCGTCGCTGACCCGGTAGCCAGCGCGGAGATTGTGCGGGGTCTCGGCGACGATCACCACCACGCCTTCAGGAACCACATGCCTGACCACGCGATACAGATCAGCGTGGATCACAAGGGCGCGCGCGCCGGAATCCAACAGCACATGCTTCGCCTCGTCAGCGGTGTTGTGCCAGTTGACCGGGGTGACATAGGCGCCGATCAGGCCGGCGCCCACGGTGGCCTCGATCATCTCGAAGCAGTTGCGCATGTAGACGGCGATGACATCGCCGCGCCCCAGCCCCAGATTGCGCAGGCCGCGCGCCACCTTTTCCGCTGCGTTGACGATCTGCGTTTTGGCGCGGACATCGTCACCGATCCGCACCGAGGATTCGCCCTGCTCCGCGCCTTGCGCCTGCGTCGCCATCCCTAAACTCCACCTGTTGTCGCGCATTGTTGCGCTTGTCTGTTACCTGGGGCCCGCCAGCCGCCATGGCCGGCGGAGCCTGCCGTGCTTTTGCCGTTCAGCGGCCGGTGAACACCGGCTCGCGCTTCTCGAGGAAGCTGCGCACGCCCTCGCGATGATCCTCGGTCGCGAACAGGCGATAGATGACGTCGATGGCCCAGCCGCCGATCTCGCGCGGATCGCCGCCATGGGCCTTGCGCAGGCCTTCCTTCATGTAGCGCAGGGCCAGCGGCGGGTTGGCGGCGATGCGCCCGGCCAGCGCCATGGCCCGGTCCATCAGCTCCGCATGCGGCGCCACCTCGCTGACGAGACGGATGCGCTCGGCTTCGGCGGCGCTGATCACATCGCCGGTGTACAGCAGCCGCGCCGCCATTTCAGGCCCGACAATCGCCGGCAGCCGCAACAGGCCGCCCACGTCGCAGATCAGACCGCGACGGATAAACAGCTCGGCGAATTTGGCCTTCTCTGAGGCGATGCGGATGTCGGCGTAAAGCGCCAGCTCCATGCCCCAGCCCACCGCCGCGCCATTGACGGCGGCGATCACCGGCACAGAGCACTCCAGCGCCGACAGCGCCGCCGGCGTCGGCGGGCGACGCGACTGCACGTTCAGCGGCGGCGCCGCCGGCTTCTCGCCGGTCATCATCTCCTTGACGTCCTCGCCGGAGCAGAACGCCGGGTCGGCGCCAGTCACCACCACGCACCGCACGTCGTCATCGGCTGAGGCGGCGGCGAAGGCCGACTGCACCTCATCATAGGCCCGCCGGTTCAGGGCGTTATGCCGGTCCGGACGGTTGAGGGTGACAACGGCGATATGGTCGCGCACCTCATAGCGCACATGGATGAAGTCGCTGGGCGGCACGATCGGCGGAATGGTCATGGACGTTATTCCCGATGTTATTGTTGTGTTCTGGCGGCGCGGCGGGACCCTTGCCCCGCCACACCGCTGCTTGTCCGTCGCCGCAGCCAGGCGCGCTGGCGCGGCGCACGATCATGCCAGGATGCGAAGATGCTAACGCATCTGCATCCTGCAATGCTCAGGCGCCGCACGGGCTTGGCCAGAACCCGATGAGTGAAGCTCATCGGGTTGTGGCATCAGTCGTACATTTTCACCGCATGCTGCTGCACCGGGCCGATGGGGTCAAAGCTTTCGCCGTTGAACTTCATCAGCTGCATCTGGGTGATCGGGAAGTAATTGGTCGGGCTGGTGTTGACGGTGATGCCGTCGAGCAGCAGGCCCGGCTTCACATCCTTCAGGCTGGCCGCCTGCTTCATAACGTTTTCACGCGACAGGTCATCGCCGGCCATCTCCAGCACCTTGTGCACCAGCTTGATGCACATGTAGCCGTAAGCGTTCTGGTTATTGGTGGCGTCGCCTTCCGGGTACCACTCCTTCATGAAGGCGAAATATTCCTTCACATCAGGATCATTGGCGTAACGCGGATCGGTCGGCTCCTTCAGCGAGGTGGAGGTGACGATGCCCCTGGCGTTTTCAATGCCAGCCGGCTTGAACACCATCGGAATCGAGGCGCCGGTGGTGTTGACGATCTGCAGATCAGGCTTCCAGCCCAGTTCCGCCGCCTTGCGGATGGCCTGGGCGGCGAAGCGCGGCGTCGACAGATTGACGAACACATTGGCGCCGGAGGCCTTGAGCTTGGTCATCTGCGAATCGATGGTCGGCTCGGAATTGTCATAGGTCGCGGTGGCCACGACATATTTGTCGTAGTCCTTGCCCATGGCCTTGCGGAAGCCCTCGAAGATGTCCTTGCCGTAATCGTCGTTCGGATAGAGCACCGCGACCTTGGCGTTGGGGAATTCCTTGCGGATATAGTCCGCATAGATCGCCGCCTCGACGTGATACACCGAGGTGGACAGCCCCATGGTCCACGGATTGTTCTTGTAGTCGCCGAATTTGGTGGCGCCGGTGGCGGCGAACAGCTGCGGCGTCTTCTGGGCGTTCATATATTTCATGATCGCCGAATTGGGCGGCGTGCCGACCGCCTGGACGATGGCCAGAACACCGTCCTGCTCCACCAGCTTGCGCGCCTGCTCCACCGCTTTCGGCGGGCTGTAGGCGTCATCGTAGGAGATGAACTCCACCTTGCGGCCATTGATGCCGCCCTTGGCGTTGAGCATGCGGAAATACGCCGCCTGGGTCTTGGCGAAGGCGCTATAGGCCGATGCAGGACCGCTATAGGGCGCCAGATTGCCAATCTTGATCTGCGGCTTCTCCGCCGCCAGCGCCGCCCCGGGCGCGCCCGCCCATGCGGCGAGCGCAAGGCCTGTGGCGAACAGGCCCAGCGCCGCGCGCCGGGTCAGTCCTGCCTGAATATGCGAAACATGATGCGCCACGCGCGCGTCGCGCCGTAGCTGTCGCCCCATCACCATCTGTGCCTCCCCTTGCGCCCTGCCCCTTTTCGTCGATGCGCTTGCCGGATGGTTCCGGTTCACGCTACGGCTTGTCTCCGGCTGCAGGGTGGGGCCGCATAAGGCTGTGCTCCACCCTGCGTGTCTGGTCGCGGACCAGTGCACGCGCCCATCGCCCCCATCGCCTGCGCGCTGGAGCGCCAGGCGGGCCGGAAAGACGGGACACGCCGGAGCAGACCTCTTTCGGGGGCTTCCTGCGCATTTTTGAAACGTGATATAAAACTGTATCAGCGTCAATGCGGATTTGTCGGCATGGGTGCACAGATTCCGCCGCGTCCCCAGGAGCCGGGGATGGCGCGACCAGGTGAGGGGGAAACAATGGACCAGCAAGTCCAGGCGCCGCAGGTCCATGCGCCGCTGGGTCGCCGTGAGGCGGCGAAAGCCGAGCGACGCCAGCGCATCGTGCGCGCGGCCCGCGAGTTGATCAGCGAGACCGGCGACGCTGGCCTGTCAATGCGGGCGCTGGCCGCCCGCGCAGGCGTCAGCCTCGCCACCCCCTACAATCTGTTTGGCTCCAAGGGGGCTATTCTGCTGGCGGTGCTCGAGGATATTCGCGGCTTCGGGGCCCAGTTCTCCCGCTACGCCGGCCTGACCCCGCTCGACCGGGTGCTGAAGGCCGCCGAGATCGCCGTGAGCTATTACGAGCAGGATCCGGATTTCTATCGCGTGCTGTGGAGCAGCATCCTGCGCGCCACCGCCGCCGAGGAGCGGCGCATCATCTTCAACCCCAAGCGCACGGCGTTCTGGATCGGCCTGCTGGATGTGGCGAAGGCCGAAGACTGGCTGCTCGACGACATCGACACCGGGGTGATGATGGCCAATCTCGACTACATCTTCCGCTCGGTGATGCTGCACTGGATCAATGGCGAGCTCGACCTGCGCGGCCTGCAGCCAGGCGTCGGCTATGGCTTCGCTCTCGCACTGCGCGGCGCCGCCACTGACGCGGGCCAGGCGCTGATGCTGGAGCGCGCCCTCGCCTTCCAGCGCGACCTCAAACCCTGGGTCGCCACAGCGGCGACCTCAAGCTGACGCCAGCGCCCGCTCGGCCTGAATAATCGGGCATAGGTCTAGCCCGTGCGGCGACCGGGCGATTCAGGCCGCCGATGCGTCAGCATCTTCGCGGCCTGGCGCACGCAGGCGCCAGACCCGTTTGCCCACGGCGCGCGCGTTAGCGGCCGGTGAAGGCCGGAGCGCGCTTCTCGACGAAATGGGCGACGCCCTCCTTGAAGTCCTCGCTGTCGAAGGAGCGGAGCATCTCGGCGTCGGCGATTTCCCATGCCTCATCGAGGTTCTGGAACATCGCGTCATAGACCTGGCGCTTCATCACGCCGATGGAGCGCGGCGAGGCGTTGGTCGTGAGGTCGCGGGCGATGGCCTTGACGGCGTCGAGGAAGCCTTCGGCTGGCAGCTTGCGGGCGAAGCCGAGGCGCTCCAGCTCCGCCGCCTCCACGGTGCGGGCGGACATCAGCAGATCCAGCGCATTGGTCAGACCCACGATGCGCGGCAACATCCACGACACGCCATGCTCGGCGATCAGGCCGCGTCGGGCGAAGGCGGTGGTGAACTTGGCCCCCTCAGCCACATAGCGGAAGTCACAGAACGACGAGAAGCAAACGCCCATGCCGGCGATCGGGCCATTGATGGCGGCGAAGATCGGCTTCTCGACCCGCAGCATCCACGAGAAGCGGCGGTTATAATTGGCGTCGATGCCGGTGGCGTTGGAACGGCCTGCGTCCTTTTCCTCTCCCTGGCCCGACCGCTGGCCGGTGCTGATGCCTGACAGCAAATTCATGTCGGCGCCGGCGCAGAAGCCACGCCCGGCGCCCGTAATGATGATGGCCCGCACATTATCATCGGCGGCGGCGGTCTCGCTGGCATGGCGCAGCTCGCCCTCCATATGCCGCGTCCAGGCGTTGAGCCGATCGGGCCGGTTCAGGGTGATGACGGCGACGCGATCTTCAACGGCGTACAGGATCTCGGAATAGCCCATGGTTTCACTCCCTGGCCTGACCGGTTCTTGTCGCGACCGGGGCAGGCGTCTGTCCTTGCGCGCAAGTATCGCCCGCAGCCTGGGCCCGGCGCAACCACAGCAGAGACTTGGGCGAACGACGCCGCATGCAAGCAGCACAGGGCGGGAACTGCCAGGCAGGCCAACATGGGGACGAACGCCTGGGTTAGGCCAGCCAAACAAAAAGGGCCGGGAGATCAACTCCCGGCCCCTCAAAGATCATGCTGTGATCTGGCTCAGGCCGGATCAGGCAGCTTCTTCCAGATGCGCTTCTTGGTGAAATAGGTCAGGCCGGCGAGCAGGATCAGGAAGATCATCGCCTTGAAGCCCAGGGCCTTGCGGGCCTCAAGCTTCGGCTCGGCCGTCCACATCAGGAACGCAGTGACGTCGCGCGAGTACTGGTCGACCGTCTCGGGCGCCTGCGGCTTGCCGTCCGGGCCCTTGTAATCAACCTGGCCGTCATTGATCGGCTTGGGCATGCCGATGATGTGACCCGGGAAGAACTTGTTGTACGCTTGGCCAGGGCCAATCGGCTGCGTGAAGTCCGCAGGCTTCTCGACGTAGCCGGTCAGCAGGGCGTGCAGATAGTCCGGACCGGTCTCGGCATATTGCGTGAACATGTCGAACACAAAGGTCGGGAAGCCGCGCTCATAGGTGCGCGCCTTGGCCATCAGCGACAGGTCCGGCGGGACAACGCCGCCATTCGCCGCCGCAGCTGCGTTGTTGTTCGGGAACGGGCTCGGCCACGGATCGGCCGGGCGGGCGGGCCGCTCGAACATCTCGCCGGCGTCGTTGGGGCCGTCCTGCACCTTGTACTCGGCGGCCAGCGCCTTGACCTGGCCTTCAGTAAACAGCGGGCCGCCTGGCTCCGACAGGTTACGGAAGTGGACGTACTTCAGCGAGTGGCAGGCGGCGCAGACTTCGCGGAACACCTTGAAGCCACGCTGCAGCTGCTGCGGGTCGAACTTGCCGAACGGGCCAGAGAACGACCAGCTTTCCTGCGGCGGCTGCGGGCCAGGGGCCGCAGCGTTCACCGGTGCAGACAGGGCGCCCAGAACCACCGCAAACGCGCCGGCGGTCAGGAGTTTCGTAACGTTCATTTGACGATTCCCCTTCACGTCTCAGGCCTTGGCCGTGGCGTCGCCAGACTTCGCGCTCTTCGCCTTGCGGGCGAGCACGTCCTCGGCGATGGAGCCAGGCAACTGGCGCGGCGTTTCAAACAGCCCCAGCAGCGGCAGCACGACGATGAAGTATGCGAAGTAGAAGGCCGTCAGGATCTGCGCGGCGAGGGTGTAACCACCTTCCGCCGGCTTCGCGCCCAGCCAGCCGAGCACCACGGTGGTGGCGACGAACAGCCAGAAGAAGATGCGGAAGATCGGACGATAGCGACCCGAGCGGACCTTGGAGGTGTCCAGCCACGGCAGGGCGGCGAGGATCAGCACCGCCGCGAACATCAGCAGCACGCCGCCGAGCTTGGACGGAATGGCGCGGAGGATCGCGTAGAACGGCAGGAAGTACCATTCCGGAACGATGTGAGCCGGGGTCACCGCAGCGTTCGCCTCGACATAATTGTCGGCGTGGCCGAGGTAGTTCGGGATGTAGAACAGGAACCAGGCGAACAGGATCAGGAAGAACACCACGCCCACGGCGTCCTTGACGGTCGCATAAGGGGTGAAAGGAACGGTGTCCTTGCGGATGTTCTTGACCTCGACGCCGGTCGGGTTGTTCTGGCCGACGTGGTGCAGCGCCCAGATGTGCAGGCCGACGACGCCAGCGAGCATGAACGGCAGCAGGTAGTGCAGCGCGAAGAAGCGGTTCAGGGTCGGGTTGTCCACCGCATAGCCGCCCCACAGCAGGGTGACGATCCAGGTGCCGACGCCAGGAATGATGTCGTCGAAGGCCGAGAACAGGTTGGTGATGACGGTGGCGCCCCAGAACGACATCTGGCCCCACGGCAGCACGTAACCCATGAAGGCGGTGGCCATCATCAGCAGGAAGATCACCACGCCGAGGATCCACAGCACCTCACGCGGCGCCTTGTAGGAGCCGTAGTACATGCCGCGGAAAATGTGGATGTACACCGCGATGAAGAACATCGAGGCGCCGTTGGCGTGCATGTAGCGCAGCAGCCAACCGAAGTTGACGTCGCGCATGATTGACTCGACCGAAGCGAACGCCAGCTTGGCGTTGGCCGTGTAGTGCATCGCCAGCACGACGCCCGTCACGATCTGCACCACCAGCATCATCGAAAGGATGGCGCCGAAGGTCCAGAAATAGTTCAGGTTGCGCGGGACCGGATAAGCGACCGCCGACGAGTGCGTAAGGCTGATGATGGGCAGCCTTGCTTCGAGCCACTTCGCAAAGCCGCTCTTGGGGACGTAAACAGAATGGCCTTCCATAATGGTCGCCTGCTCCAGAAAGGGTCGTTGCGCCTCAGCCGATCGTGATTTTCGAGTCGGAGACGAAGGTATAGGGCGGAATCGGCAGATTGATCGGCGCCGGTCCCTGGCGGATACGGCCCGAGGTGTCGAACACCGAGCCGTGGCATGGGCAGAACCAGCCCTCGTACTGACCCTGATGGCCGAGCGGCACGCAACCCAGATGGGTGCAGCTGCCGTACACGACCAGCCACTGGGCGTGGCCTTCCTTCACGCGCGCCGAGTCGGGCTGGGGATCCTTGAGGCTCGCCAGATCAACCTTGGCGGCGGATTCAATTTCCGCCTTGGTGCGGTGACGCACGAAAATCAGCTTGCCGCGCCAGAACAGCTTGACGATCTGACCCTCGGCGATGGGACCGAGGTCCACATCCACAGGCGCGCCCGCGGCGATGGTCGCTGCGTCAGGCTGCATCTGGGTGATGAAAGGCCAGGCTACGGCGGCGGCGCCGACAGCTCCGACGGCCCCGGTAGCGATGAGGAGAAAGTCGCGCCGGGTTGGCTCGGCGGAATTAACTGTCTCGGCCACAATCGGCTCCTACAAAAGTGGACGGCGCCCTGCGACACGCCCTGCCGCCGCGCCTTCACATCTTCGCCCCAAAACGGGCTCAGTGCCGGACCGGACGACGGATGTCACACGAAACATCCACGCCAGAAACCGCGCGCAACGACAAGTGTCGCCATGCGTGGCTCTTTGGCATGCTTCAAAAGTGGTGTCCATACCAGCACAGACGGCCTGCCGCTGCCAAGCGCCGGGGTGAAAGTCCATGACGGACCATGCCCGCCCTGTCTTCGCGCCAGCTCAGGCGGCAAACGGACGGCCTGCAAGGACTTCCTGGATCACGCCCTGTTTCGGCCACACTCGGAGCTTCCGTCAACAGAAAACCGCCTGCGTCATTCCGCGCCACCCCGCTGTGCGCTCCCAAGGATGCGCCCGCCATCCGCCTCGCGCCTCCCCTTGGAAGCTCCTCACATGCATGAAAGTGATGGTTCACGCGCTGCCTGAGGGCGTTGCCGGGGCAGGCGGCGCCGCCACAGCCGGGTCAGGCTGCGACGCCGCGCCGCTGCCTCAGGCGGTCGCCGCAACTGGCTTGACGTTGGGGTAAAGCAGGGCTGGCGCGCGGGCCGCCAATCCGCTGACTCACATCAAGTTGGGCTAACGTGTATGGCACGGCGGTCCTGTGGCGCGTCACGGGCCGTTGCCAGCCGCTGGCGCATGAGGTCGCCACCGCCGCGCCTGGGGAAAAATGACGCGCCCCTCGCCGATGGCGGCGAAGGCGCAGGCGGGCTAAACCTGCGCCATGCGCTTAGCCCTGTTCCAGCCGGATATTCCACAGAACACTGGCGCCATTTTGCGCCTCGGGGCCTGTCTTGGCGTCGCCGTCGATATCATCGAGCCCGCCGGCTTCCCGGTGACCGACCGGCATTTCCGGCGTTCAGGGATGGATTATCTCGATCTCGTCACGATCGCGCGACACGACAGCTGGCGCGCCTTCCACAGCGCCCATGCGGCGCGCGGCGGTCGCCTCGTGCTGGCCAGCACCGTGGGCTCGACCCCCCTGCCCGCCTTCACCTTCCGTCCCGACGACACGGTGGTGCTCGGCCGCGAAAGCGCCGGCGCGCCCGATTACGTGCATGCGGCCGCCGACGCGGTTGTGCACATCCCCCTCGCCCCCGGCCTGCGTTCGCTGAATGTGGCGATGGCCGCTGCGATATTCGCCGCCGAGGCGTTGCGCCAGACCGGCGCATGGCCTCAGGCGCAGCCAGCGCCCGCTGCTGGCCCAGCCTCCGCGCCATAACGGCGCTCTATCGGGAGAACCCACGTGACCAATCCTGCAAGCAGCCCTGCAGCCTCCCAGCTGCCTCCTGCGGAGACGCTTGACGGTTACAAGGAGCGGGCCGCGCGCTGGTTCGCGCAACTCCAGGACAAGATCTTCGCCGCCCTTGAGCAGATCGAGGACGAGGCCACGGGGCCGTTTGCGCCCGAGATGGACCCGGACTTGCGCGCCAGGGGCGGCCGCTTCCAGCGCACCCCGTGGACCCGCACCGATCACACCGGCGCCCCGGGCGGCGGCGGCGTCATGGGCATGCTGAAGGGCCGGGTGTTCGAGAAGGCCGGTGTGCATGTCTCGACCGTGCATGGCGAATTCGCCCCGGAGTTTCGTGGCCAGATCCCTGGCACCGACCAGAACGCCCGCTTCTGGGCCGCCGGCCTGTCGCTGATCGTCCACCCATGGAACCCGCAAATTCCCACCGTGCACATGAACACGCGCTTCGTCTGCACCTCAAAGCCATGGTTCGGCGGCGGCGCTGACCTCACGCCCATGCTGGCGGAGCGCCGCAGCCAGGACGACGCTGACGCACAGGCCTTCCACGCCGCCATGGCCCAGGCCTGCGCCGCCCATCCGCACGCCGATTATCCGCGCTACAAGGAGTGGTGCGACGACTATTTCTGGCTGAAGCACCGCAACGAGCCGCGCGGCATCGGCGGCATCTTCTATGACTATGTCTGGAACGATGATTTCGACGCCGACATGGCCTTCACCCAGAGCGTCGGCGAGGCCTTCGTCGACATCTACCCGGCCATCGTCCGCGCCAATCTCGACAAGCCCTGGCGCGAGGATGAGCGCATCGCCCAGCAGACCCAGCGCGGCCGCTATGTCGAGTTCAACCTGCTGTATGATCGCGGCACGGTGTTCGGCCTGAAAACCGGCGGCAATATCGCCTCGATCCTGTCGTCCATGCCGCCGACGGTGCGCTGGCCGTAAGGCGCAAGTCGCAAACTGCTACTCGCTACTCGCAAGCCGCGCCCGCAACTCCGCCAGCGAAGACCCTGTCGCTGGCGCGCTTATCATTGCGCCAGGCCAGAGCCGCCTACCAGGCGCCGTCGAGCCGCTCCAGACCCTGCTGGTCGGCCAAGGCCAGAGCCTCACGGGCCGGCAGCAGCGCCGCGCCGCCGTCCGACGGCGCCAGCGGAACAAACACCGGCAGGTCCGCCGCCAGCTCGCACAGCGGCGCAAGCGCAAAGGCGCGCTCGCCGAGGCGCGGATGCGGCAGGGTCAGCCGGGCGGCGTCCACCCGCACGCCGTCGTAATCCAGCACATCGATATCAATCGGGCGCGGGCCCCAGCGCCGGGCGTCCGGGGCGTCGCGGTCGCGGCCGAGCCGCCGTTCGGTGGCGAGGCAGACGTCGAGCAACGCCTCCGGGGCCAGCGTGGTGCGCAGGGCGACGCAGGCGTTGAGGAATGGCGGCTGGTTGACGTCGCCCCACGGCGGCGTGCGCCACAGCGACGACCGGCCTGTGACTGCGATCTGCGGATGCGCGGCGAGCAGACCCACCGCCTCGCCAAGACGCGCCGCCACATCGCCGACATTGCCGCCAAGTCCGAGATAGGCCGTGGCGCTCATGACCACGCCTGCCGGGCGCACGGCGTGCCGGCGCGGCGTTGAGCTGCCCCCCGCGGGCCTGTCGCTGTCAGGCGCATGTCAGCCCCCCTCCTGCGCCGCGCGCGCCTCGGCGTCGGCCAGTGCGGCGGCCGGGTCCATGACGCCGCGCACCACCCGGAACATGTCCTGGTGCGCCGCCACGTCATGGGCGCGGATAATGTCGGCGCCACAGGCCAGCGCCAGGGTGTGACAGGCCAGGGTGCCAGCCAGCCGGTCCTGCACCGGGCGCCCGGTGAGCAGGCCGATGGTCGATTTGCGTGAGGCGCCGACCAGCACCGGCAGACCGTAATAGCCCTTCAGCTCCGCCACCCGGCGCACCGCGTCCAGATGCTGGGCGCGCGCGGCGCCGAAGCCAAAGCCAATATCGAGCACGATGCGCCCCTCCGAGATGCCCGCCGCCATGGCGATCTTCAGCGAGGCGTCGAAGAAGCGATGGAACAGCTCCATGATGTCGACGTCGGGCTCGACGGTTTCGGCATTGTGCATGATCACCACCGGCGCGCCATGGTCGGCGGCGACGCGGGCGATGTCCGGATCGCGCTGCAGGCCCCAGATATCATTGACGATATCGGCGCCAGCCTCGAGGGCGGCGGCGGCGGTCTGCGCCTTCCAGGTGTCGATGGAGATGGCGACCTCCCGGCCCGCCTGACGCAACGCCTGGCGCGCCGCGCGAATGGCCGGGGTCACCCGGGTGATCTCTTCTGGCGCCGGCGTCTCGGCGTAACCTGGGCGGGTGGATTCGCCGCCAATATCAATGATGTGCGCGCCTTCATCCGCCATGGCGACCGCATGCGCCGCCGCACGCTCAGGGGCGTTGAACTGACCGCCGTCGGAGAAGGAATCCGGCGTGACATTGAGCACGCCCATCAGCAGCGGCCCTGGCGGCAGCCCATCGACCGGACGTGGGCCGAGCGCCCCAGAGGCGGCGCGATGGCGCCCGGCGCGGCGGGAGGATGCAGAGGGGGCGGATGCGGAAGGGGCGGATGCGGAAGGGGCGGATGCGGAAGGGGCGGATGACGGTGAGTTGCTCATGACGCGGCGTTTGCTCCGAAAGCGCCCCACTGTCCAGTGGCCGCGACCCCGATGGCCGACGAACAGGGCCGGGCATCCAGGGCCCCGCCGCCATTCAACCTTGCCTGCCTGCGCCCGATCACACGGGGCGCGCGGCGCCTTATGTGGTTCAGGGCGCGCTTCTGGCCTGGCGCAGCTGCGCCGCCCGGTGCAGCGTCAGATCGCGGGCGCGTTGCAGCAGCGCCACATCGACGGGCTCGGCGACGCCCTTGACCTCGAAGGCGGCGACGCGCGCCTCTGGCCCGTCGAGGTCGACGCCAGCCGCCGCCGCCAGGGTGGCCGAGAACGCCAGCTGCACATTCTCCTGTTTGGCGATGGTCTCGATCCGGCTGGCGACATTCACCGTGGGGCCGATCACGGTTACGGCGGCGCTGTCACGCCAGCCGATGCGGCCCACCACCAACGGCCCGAAATGCACGCCCATGGCGAGGCGCAGCGGCTCGGTCAGCTCATCGGCCAGATCGGTGTTGAGCTGGTCGAGGGCCAGATCGATCTCACGCGCCGCCGCCAGAGCGTTGCGGGCGGCGTCGCGCCCGTCGAACAGCGCCAGCAGGCCATCGCCCATATATTTGTCGATGCGCCCGCCGGACTGCTCGATCGCCAGCCCCAAGGTTCCGAAGACGCGATTGAGCACGAACACCGTGTCATAGGGCAGCCGGGTCTCGCTCATGCGGGTAAAGCCCCGGATGTCGGCGAACAGCACGGCGAACACCCGCTCGACGCCCGCCGCATCCTGGGGGGCGCCGATATGGCCCATGGCGCCGCGTTGAGGGGCCAGCAGCCGCAGCACGGTGAGCGCGCCGCGGGGCCGCGCCTGGCAGGCGAGGCGGACATCGGCGTCGGCGCCGATCGCCCGCAGGGTGGCGAGCTCGGTTTCATCCGGCGGCGACAGCTCATGCATGCCCTGGATAATGCGCACACGGCATGTGGAGCAGCGGGCGCGGCCGCCGCACACCGAATGGTGCGGCACGCCATTGGCCCGGCTGATTTCCAGAATGGTGGCGCCACGCCGCGTCTGCACGCTGGGGCCGGCGAGATATTGCACGGTGATGGTTTTGCGGGTCAGCCGGGCGGCGAGCAGCCGGCCCGCGTATATGGCCACGGCCACGGCCAAAAGGGCGTAAAACCAGCGGCGCGCCGCCTCGCGCCAGTCGCCGAGCCGCGTCTCCGCGGCGGCGTCAGGCCAGTTGCTGGCGCTGCGCAAGGCGTCGCGGGCAGCGGGATGAACCAGGGCCTCGGCGGCGTCGCGACCCTCGGCGACAAAGCCGGCCAGCGCCAGCGCCGGGACCAGCACCGCCAGCGACAGCAGCATGGGCGACCAGCGTTCGTACCAGCCCTCCTGACGCAGCCACATGTGCAGGCCGAGGCAGCCATGCAGCCATACCAGCAGCAGCAGCGCCGACTGGTTGACGGCTGCGCCAGGCCACAGCCGCGCCAGCTCATAAGCGTAGGTGTCATTGACGCCATAGATGCTGGAGGCGACGCGGGTGTTGACGATATGCGGCAGCAGCAAAAATGGAATGGCGACGCCAGACAGCAATTGCGCCCATTCCCAGGGGCGCAGGCGAAAGCCGCTGCGGGTGGCGATGCGGGCCAGCGCCAGCGCCACATGGGTCAGCAGCGCCAGCCCGAGCACCGCCCCGCCGATATTGGAGCGGGTGATGGCGGTGCGCCACAACCGCGCCGCCTCCATGGCCTCAAGGCTGATCAGCCCAAGCGCGGTGTTGAGAAAATGCGTCGCGGCGAAGAGAAACAGCACCATGCCCGACGCCAGCCGCAGCTTCTGGGTCGGTGAGCCGAGCAACAGGCTGTTCATCTCACGTCCTCCAGCCAGCGCTTGCCATGGTGATCAGCGCGCCCCCGGGGGGCGGCCATCGCTTTTGTTTGAAAGGCCTGCGCCCGGCCAGGGCCTCAGGTCAGGAACGAGGAGACATGTCGCTTCAGACGCCCGTGGCTGCAGCGTCCGGGCCTGGGTCTGGCTGCGACGGCTGCACGAACCAGTAAAGCAGCACCAGCGAGCCGATCACCGTGAGCGCCAGCAGCTGCCACCAGCCGGTGCGGCCGATGTCATGCAGCCGGCGCGCGCCCACGGCCAGCGACGGCAGCACGAGGCCGAGGGTGGCGATGGCGCTCATCACCCCATCCGCCGTGCTCCAGATCGCCTGGTCCACCACCTGGGCGAGCACCCCCACCGTGAAGGTGAACAGCGTGAACCACCAGAATTCGCTGCGTGTCGCGCGGCCATGGAAGGTGGCGTATTTCGACAGGCAGGTTGAGACCGCGTCAGCAAAATTCATAGTGCCCCCCAGACAGGCGCCGTAGCCCATGCGCCATCAGGCCATCAGGCTGTCCGGCGCGCCACACACGCAAACGAACCTGCGGCCGAATCAATCATCGGCGCCGCCCGGCGCCAGCGGATTCTAGAACATACTCAGCCCTGGCTGAACCGGATCATGGCCGCGGGCCGCCGCGCAAGCGCGCAAGTCCGTGCAGTGCGGCGAAGCGCCAGCGCCGCGGCGGCGCCTGGACCGGCGCCGGAAAGCGCAGCTCCGAAAAAGCCGGACCGGTCGTGGCCGGCGGGCTCCAGACCAGCGCGCCGCCCAGCGCCCGCGCCACGCGTCCGGCGACGCGCTCGCTCATCAGCCGATGCGCCTGCGTCGACCACGAGGGCGGCTGGCCGCGAAGCCAGCGCACGCCCAGCACCGCCTCGCCTCCGTCGATCTGCAGGCTGACCTGCAAGGGCCCTGCCTCCGCCGCGTGCTCGCGCAAGGCGAGGAACAGCAGGTCGGCCAGCACCAGGCAGACGCGGGTAAAATCCTCATGATCGATCGCCATGGGCGCGATGCTGATGGCGCCGCTCAGATCATGGCGGCGCTCGACCCGCACCAGCTCCTGGCACAGGGCGGTCATCACGCCTGTCAGGTCGACGCCGTCGCGGGCCACCCTGCGGCGCAGCAGATCCTCGACCCGGGCGGCCATCATCAGCCGCTCGCGCGCCACATGGGTGGCCTGCTCCAGTTCGGCGCCTTCGATCATTCGCATCAGCGTTGCGGCGGTGCGCGCATTGCGGCTGAGCCAGCGGCTGAGCGCCCCCGACAGCGCCAGCTCGTGCTCGGCCTGGATTTCCTTGCGGGCGTTGCTGCGCCCCTTGCGGTTGAGCAGCCAGTAGATCACCCCGCCCGAGATGGCGAAGCCCGCCAGAAACAGCAGACCATTGGCGGAAAAGCCCAGGGTGAAATCCAGCGGCGGCTCACGGATCATCAGCCCGGCGATGACGACGGCGACCAGCAGCACCACCGCGCCGGCCGCAGCCCCTGCCGTGGCGGTGGCGACGGCGATGGCCGGGAAATACGCCAGCAGCGGCAGGCCCACGATGGCCGAGCGCAACGGCAGCACAAAGCCCAGCGGCAGGATGATGCAGGCAAGGGCGATCAGCGCCTGGCGACGGGGATCGGCGACGTCCATCAGCGCTCCCAGGCGGCTGGCGGAGGCTCGCCGCCATCGAGCAGCCCCAGCAATTGCTGCGCCAGCGCCAGCGCCGTCGCCCGATCCAGCGCCACATACACGGGGTCGAGGCTGTCGAAGCGCGGATCGAAACGCAGATGCAGCGCGCCGTCGGCGCCGGCGCCGCTCACCGTGGCCGCCGCCATGTCGATGGTGACGCGCAGGCCGCCGCGCGGCGCTGTGGAAGCGGCCGGGGCGGGAAAAGCAGGGGCAGCCGCTGCCGTCAGCTCAAGCTGGGCGGCGCGTTGCAAGGCGGCGAGGTCGAAATCCGGCGCGACAAACGCCGGGGGCGTGGCCGGTGGCGGCGCGGTGGCGCAAAATGGATCGCCGCCGCAGAAGCTGTCATCAGCCGCGCCAGAAACCGGCGCCAGCCATGCCTGGAGATCCGCATCAAGGCTGAGATCAGGCCCGCTGATGGTGAAATCGCTGTCCGTCTGCCGCAGCGGCTGGCTGGCCACTGGCGCGACGGCGCCGACCCGCGCCAGCGCCTCGACCGGATCGACCGGCGCTGCTGTGGGTCTGCGCGCGCTTTCCTCAGCGCCAGCGGCGGCGCCAAACGTCTGCACTGTTGGGGACAGGGTGACGCGCATTGCGGAACTCCTCGGCGCAGCGCCAGAAATTCCACCACACCATCTCCACACTTACGCCAAAGTTTGCCGCACGTCTGCAAGGCTTGCCGCGACATTCACGACTATGCGCCCTGCACTGACGTAATGGCAGTTGAGGCATCTGGCCCGACAGCGTGCGCGATATCCTGACTGCCGCAACGGGGCGACCGCACCGCGGCGCCACGCCGCCGGTCTGGCGCGCGATGGGCGCGCAACCGCACGCGCTGGCGCCCGGGCGTTCAGTCCTGGCCGACGCCCACCATGGCCGCTGTTCCACGGATAATCTCGAAGGTCAGCAGCGGCCCCTGGCGCAGCATGGCCGCCAGTTCACAGCCGTTCTCATGGGCCATGTGTGGGATATCGATGGCCGCCATCGGATCGGTGCAGCGCACGCGCAGCCGTGCGCCTGGCGGCATGGAGGCCAGCGCCCGACGCGTGTGCAGCACTGGCAACGGGCATTTCAGTCCCCTCAAATCCAGTTCTTGCGCGTCTGCCGCCGTCATCGCCCCTCTCCATCCTGTCCGTGACAAGCCCAAGGTCACCCGTCGCGCCATACTGCGCGCCCAATTTGTGTGCCGCCTCTTGTGCGTCCCCCCAATCTGCGGCGGCCATGTGCTCAGCTTCCGTTCGCGCCATGGTTCGCGCATCTGTCGCACCGCGACCGTAGCCGGGCTGGCGGCGACTGATGTGGGGGCGCCATGCTCCGGGCGACTCCCCTGGGGGGGTGAATATGTTAACCAGGGCGGGGCCGTCAAAGCGCATCTGCGCAAAAACCGCCGGCGCCGGGCGCATCGACACTTGACGGGCGCCGCAGGTCCGGAACTAGTGAGGCGCATTCGCCCGGCGACCACCGCGCGGCGGCCCGCGCCTGCGCGGCGCGGCCAGGCGGAGCGCCGTCGCGCCGACGCCCTGCATGGTTTGCCGCCGCAGCCCGGGCGCAACCGGCGCCCTATTCATAACCAGCGTCGCCCATTGGAAGGCGACGCCGGGCAGGAAGCATCGCCAGGAACCCGCAGAATGTCGCAGCCGATCAGTCCGGAAGCCGCCGCCCGCCTCGCCGCCTTGCGTGGCGAGATCGACCGCATTGACGCCGACATGCACGCCGCGCTGATCGCGCGCAGCCAGATCATCGACGAGCTGATCACCGTCAAGAGCACCCAGGCGTCTGGATCCGCCTTCCGCCCCGGCCGTGAGGCCTCCATGATGCGGGCCATCGCCGAGCGCCACACCGGCTCGCTGCCGCTCGACACCGCCGAGGGCATCTGGCGGGTGATCATCGCCACCTTCACCTGGCTGCAGGCGCCGTTCAGCGTGCATGCCGACACCAGTGCGGGCGATGGACCGATGCGGGACAGCGCCCGTTTTCATTTCGGCTTCACCGTGCCCTACGTCCCGCATGGCAGCGCCGCCGAGGTGATCGCGGCGGTGGCCGGCTCGGCTGGCGACCTGGGCATTTTCCGCGCCGATGGCGGCGCGGCCTCGCTGCCGTGGTGGGAATCACTCACCGGCGAGGCGACGCCGAAGATCATCGCCCGGCTGCCGTTCATCGAGCGCCCCGACCATCCGGCGGGCACGCCGGTCTATGTGGTGTCGCGTCCGCTGGCGGACGCCGCCGTGCGCGAGACCATCCTCTACGCCGCCCGGGTTGAGCGCTGGCGCGACGACGCCGGCGCCGCCATCGCCGCCCTTGGCGCCGAGGTGATCGGCAGCGCCGCAGCGCCCCAGGGCCTGTCGCTGCTGCTGGCCGCTCCTGGCGATCTCGCCGCCGCGCGGCTCGCCGAGGCGCTACCGGCCCCGGTCAGCAGCCAGCCGCAATTGACCGAGGTCGGCAGTCACGCCAGCCGCTTCCGCATCGGCTAGAGCACTTCCGATCGTCCGGATCGGCTCATGCCCCGCTTTCCATGCAGGGAGCAAATTCCCGTCGATCAAACGATTCTGTTTGATCGCAGAGCGCTCCAGGGCGCGCGCCTGACCTGGACCGCCTGCCTGGCGTCCGCGCATGGCGGCGCTGGCGCGATCCACGCCGATTTCGCGCGGTCGCGGCAAAAAACGCAGGTTCCGTCGCGCGCAAACTGGGTTAAAGCTGCGCGCGTCCAATTGGAGTTCACGCTGATGGCCAATGCAGAGGCCCGCCCTACCCCGCGTCCCGGGGTGCTTTCCATCGCCCCTTACGTGCCAGGCCGCAGCGAAGCGCCTGGCGTCGCCAAGGTGTACAAGCTGTCGTCCAATGAGACGCCGCTGGGTCCGAGCCCGCGCGCCATTGAGGCGTATCGCAACGCGGCGGATCATCTGGAAGCCTATCCGGATGGGGCGGCGACCAAATTGCGCGCCGCCATCGGCGCCCGTTATGGCCTCGATCCCAACCGCATCATCTGCGGCGCCGGCTCGGACGAGCTGCTGAACCTGATCGCCCACACCTATATCGGCCCCGGCGATGAGGGCCTGTTCTGCGCCCATGGCTTCCTTGTCTACAAGATCGCCATCACCGCCGCCGGCGGCGTGCCCGTGGTGGCGCCGGAGACGCATTACACCACCGACGTCGACGCTTTGCTGGCCGCCGTCACCGCGCGGACCAAAGTGGTGTTCGTCGCCAATCCGAACAATCCGACCGGCACCTATATTTCGCACGCGGAGATGTCGCGCCTGCGCGCCGGCCTGCCGCCGCATGTGCTGCTGGTGATCGACGCGGCCTATACCGAATATGTCCGTGCCAATGATTACAGCTCGGGCCTCGAGATGGCCGCCAGTCTTCCCAACGTGCTGATGACCCGCACCTTCTCGAAGATCCATGGCCTCGCCGCGCTGCGCATTGGCTGGGCGTTTGGCCCTGCGGAGGTGATCGACGCGCTCAACCGCGTGCGCGGTCCGTTCAATGTCAGCGCGCCGGCCATCGCCGCAGGCGTCGCGGCCATGGAGGATCTGGAGCACGAGCAGAAGGCCGCCGCCCATAACCAGACATGGCTGGCCTTTGTCACAGAGGAACTGCGCGCCCTGGGTCTTGAGGTGACGCCCAGCGTCGGCAATTTCGTGCTGATCCATTTCCCCGACGCCCCAGGCAAGACCGCCCGCGACGCCGACGAATTCCTGGTGAAACGCGGCCTCGTGCTGCGCGCCGTCGGCTCTTATGGCCTGCCCAACGCCCTGCGCATGACCATTGGCTCGGAAGAAGCCAACCGGCTCACCGTGGCGGCGCTGCGGGACTTCCTGGCCCAGGCATGAGCGCGCAGCTGACTGCGAGCCCGACGACAGGCGCCCAGCCTGTCGTCGCAAGGCTGGCCATTATCGGCATCGGCCTGATTGGCTCCTCGATCGCCCGGGCGGCGCGGCAATATGAGCTCGCCGGCTCCATCGCCATCGCCGACGCCAATCCGGAGGCCGTGGCCACCGCGCAACGGCTGGGGCTGGGCGATGTCTGCGTCGCCGATCCGGCGGTGGCGGCGGCTGACGCTGATCTGGTAATCCTGTGCGTGCCTGTCGGCGCCATGGCCGCCGTGGGCGCCGCCATGGCCGGGGGGCTGAAGCCTGGGGCCATCGTCTCCGACGTTGGTTCGGTCAAGGGCAGCGTCGTGGCGCAGCTGGCGCCCACCCTGCCCGCAGGCGTGCGCCTCGTTCCGGCCCATCCGGTGGCCGGCACCGAGAACTCCGGCCCTGAGGCTGGCTTCGCCACGCTGTTCCACAACCGCTGGTGCATCGTGACGCCGCCCGACGACGCCGATGGCGCGGCGGTGCAGACCGTCGCCGACTTCTGGTCGGGCATGGGCGCCAATGTCGAGACGATGAGCCCGGAGCGGCACGATCTGGTGCTGGCGGTGACCAGCCACCTGCCGCACCTCATCGCCTATAATATCGTTGGCACAGCGGCTGATCTGGAGCAGGTGACGCAGCAGGAAGTCATCAAATTCTCGGCCGGCGGCTTCCGCGACTTTACCCGCATCGCCGCCTCTGACCCGACAATGTGGCGCGACATTTTCCTGAACAACAAGGATGCTGTTCTGGAGATGATCGGCCGCTTCAATGAGGATCTGGCGGCGCTGGCCCGGGCCATCCGCTGGGGCGATGGCGACGCGCTGTTCGAGCTGTTTTCGCGGACCCGCGACATCCGCCGCAGCATTATCGACAGCGGCCAGGAGACCGCAGCGCCCGACTTCGGCCGGCGGCACGAGCCTGAAGAGGGCGCAGACGACTGATACCAGAACCCGATGAGCATGACTCATCGGGTTCTGCCCAAGCCCGTGCGGCGCCTGAGCATTTAAGGATGCGGATGCGTCAGCATCTTCGCATCCTGGTATGACCGGCGCCCCATCGCTGTATGCGCCAATGCAACAAAGCCCGGCAGGCGACTGTCGGGCTTTTGCGTGGGAGATGGGCCAGCGCCACGGGGACGCCAGCCAGAGCAGTCTGGGTCAGTACAGCGGCGGCAGGCGCAGCACCGGGAACGGGCCGACCATCAGCTGGCCATTGGCCAGCACCAGCGGCGGCAGGGCCATCAGGCGCGGGCCAGTCTGGCCATCGGGCCCTGTCTGGGCGCCCTGGGCGGCATCCGCGCCGCTGCGGTTCTGGCCGCCCAACATGGCGAGGCCGCCGGCCAGCAGGCCGCCGACGCCGCCAGTGCGACGCCCGGTGATACGCGCCAGCAATTCAGACACACCCGCCGCCTGCACCTCAAGCTGACCGGCGGGACGACGCTGATTGTCGACGCCGAGCTTGCCGCGCGCCTCAATGATCTGCGCCCCGCGCGTCAGCTTGAGCAAGGCCACCCGCAGCTGGCCGCCAGCGTCGCGCCAGGCGTCGAGCTGGGCTGGCCCCGCGCCACGGCGGAATAACAGCGCATGATTGAGCCACCCCTGGAACTCGACGGTCAGGCTGTCCTGATTGCCAAAGAACGCGTCAATGACCGGCGAGGTCAACCGCGACAGATGCGAGGCCACGTCCCACAGATCCTCCGCTGCGGGCGCTGAGGGGTCAGGCCGCACATGCATTTCCCAGGCGTCGGCCTGGCCAAGCACCTGTTCGCCGCCCGTGGCGTCGATGACGGTGATCACTGGCCGCTTCATCATCACCGACAGGCGCGAGAACGCCTCGGAAGTGCGGCGCACGCTCATCGACAGGCCGGTCCAGCCGACGCGCAGCATCTCGCCGCCATCACCGCGCCGCACCGTCACCGGGCCAACAAAGTTCAGCGCCACCAGATTAGGATCATAGATCTGCGCCACGGCCTGCAGGCCAGCCATCTCGCCGGAGACGCGCTGGCCATCGACAACGCCGGTAAAGGTCGGCCTGTTACAGCTGATCTCAAAGCGCAGCGGGAAACCGGCGATGGCGCGTTCGGGGCACGACCATTGCCGGCCCTGCGCCGCCTCGCCGGCCATCCAGTCGTCCATCGCCGTCTCGACGCGGTCGCGGGCCACGAACCAGAAGATGCCAATGCCAATGGCGATCAGCAACAGCAGGATATAGGGGAGGAACAGCCCGAGCCGCGAGCGGCGCTTCCTGCTGCCTGGCGGGTTCGCCGGTTCTGCTGCTTCGTTCACGCCATGCTCCTCTCGCGCCTCTGGGTCGCGCCCACCAAATCATCTGCGGCCCGGGATTTCCAGTCACCGCTTGCGCCTGCCGCCATTGCGTGACACCTGCTGGCGCACGTGTCGCAGTCGGCATGGTTGGTACGGCTGCGATGATCCGCTTTTCGACCGCCGTGCGGCTTGCGTTGCGGATCGCAGCACGGGCCTGACCGCTCTGGCACAAACGTTTGGCGCAATAACGGCGCGAACGGGCCACGCCGACAGGCGCATGCTGGCGGCGGCGCATGAACTGGCGCGCGGCCTCCGCCATCGTTTTGGCCAGAAAGCTGGTGTAGCTGGCGGCGCGCAAGGGTTAAGGCGCATGTGGGCTCTGGCGTGTGTGGTCACGGCCCGCATCCCAGCGCTGCCTGCGGCGCCTCACACCGGACGTTACGCGTCACGCCTGCCGTGGAGGGCGTCGCGCGAGGTCCGCCAATCGGAGCAACACATGACGGGTGAAGCGTCGGGCGATCTGTGGGTGTTTGGCTACGGCTCGCTGATGTGGCGGCCTGGCTTTGACTTTGTTGAGCGACGCGCCGGACTGGTGCGCGGCTATCACCGCTCGCTATGCGTCTATTCCTTCCACCATCGTGGCACGCCGCAGGCCCCTGGGCTGGTGATGGGGCTGGATCGCGGCGGCTCCTGCCGCGGCGCGGCGTTCCGCACCTCGGCGGCGCAGCGCGACGACACCATCGCTTATCTGCGCGAGCGCGAGCAGGTGACGTCGGTGTATCTGGAGCGCTACGCCCAGACCGTGCTCGATGACGGCCAGACCGTGCAGGCGCTGGTCTATGTGGTCAACCGCCAGCACGAACAATACGCCGGCCGCCTCGATGTGTCTCACGTCGTTGATATCGTGCGGCGCAGCAAGGGCGTCTCTGGCTACAATCCGGACTATGTGCGCAACACCCAGCAGCATCTGGCGGAGATGGGCGTGCGCGATCCGTGGCTGGAGGACGTGGTGCGCCGCCTCGACGCCGACGCCGTGACCGAATACGCGGCAGACGCCAGCGTCTGACAGGGCGTGACTGATGCTGTTCGGTCAAACGGCGGCAAGGGGCGGGCCCCTGTCAGGCTCAGGCGACCAGATCGCTCAGCATGCGCTGGCGGGCCTGGCGGTCATGCGCCAGCAAATGCACGTGCAGCTCCGTCGCGCCGGCGCCACGCATGGCGTTGATCCAGCGATGCAACGCCGCTGTGGTCGCCTCGCCGCTGTCGCAGCCATCAATCAGCGTCGGCGCGCCGGCGCCATTGCGCCGCACCGCCAGCAGCAGGGCGCTGTCGTAATCCAACGCCAGGTCGGCCTCGTCGAGCGCGTGAATGGTGACGATGTAGCGCCGGCCAGAGCGGCCGAACCAGGCGCGGAAATGCTCTGACAGGCCCTCTCCCTCCAGCGCCAGAAAGCCCTCATGCGGCGCGGGCTGCGCCGCCTTGGGCACGGGCTTCCGGATCGCCTTCGGTTCGGTCGTCTGTGTCGCCTGAATGGCGCGGCCAGCTGTCGACCAGGGCGCGGCGGCCGGGGCAGACCCTGGCGAGGATAACCCACGCACGGCGCAAGGCTGGGGCGCGCTGCTGGCGAGGCGTGAACGCCCCTGCGCCGGCGTACCGGCCCTGAACTGAAATCGTCCCGGAAATGCGATCACGGAGGCCATGACGCCCTCCCCGCCAACATAGTTAATCTGGAACGAAAAGAGAACAAATTTGACGGCAGGTCAATGATTGTCGTCAGAACGCCTGCTTCACATTATTTTATATAATAAGTTCAATAGATTACGACATATCGCAGCGCCATCCGGGAGCGGGGCGTCGGCCCGGAATACGGCGACGCCGACGCAAGAACTGACGCCGAATCATCGCTTTTGGCCTCAACGCCGACGGCGGCCCTCGTGCAGCAAGGCGTTGCTCGGCGGCTCGATCGCCGCGATCAGCGCCGGGATCACGGCGCGGCGGTCGAGATCGGCGGGCAGCAGCGGCAGCACCTCGATGACGGCGACGCCTGGGTTGAAGGCGAGGCTGCGGCGCGGCCAGAACAGGCCGGTGTTAAGCGCCACCGGCAGGCACGGCGCGCCGAGCTGCCGGTACATCTGCACGACGCCTGGCTTGTAATCCGGCGCGGCGCCTGGGGCGGTGCGGGTGCCTTCGGGGAAGATGATGATCTGCGAGCCGGCGTCCACCGCGGCTTTCGCCTCATGCATCATCGCCCGCAGCGCCGAGGCGCCGGCGGCGCGGTCAACGCCAATATGGCCCATGCGGGTGATGTACCAGCCAAACAGCGGGATGCGCGTCAGCGATTTCTTCAGGATAAACACCGGGCGCTCAAACACCAGCAACAGCGCCAGCGTCTCCAGCGCCGACTGATGCTTGGCGGCGACCAGCAGCGGGCCCCGCGGCACGGTGCCGGTGTTGCGGAACTCCACGCGGACGCCAGCGGTGAGCCGCAGCAGCCACAGGGTGCAGCGCACCCAGGCGCGGATCACCTTCATGAATACATCGCGGCCCATCAGGGCGAACGGCAGCACGGCCACGGTCCAGATGGCGGTGTTGAGATAGAAGGCGACGAGAAAGGCGATGGCGCGCAGCTTGGGCATGTGGCGGCGGGGCTCCCTGTTACGCCGCCCAGGCGGACGTGCGGCTGGCGCCGCGGTGACGACGCGACCGCAACTTGCCTGCGCAGATGGCGTGAGCAGCGGCTTTCCATGTCAGCCGCCGTCCGTCAACCGCCGCGCGCGTCGCCGCCCCTGGTCATCAGCCACAACGGCCGTCAGCCGGACGCACGACGCCTTGGCGCAAGGTGACGCCATCACCGCAATGGCCGAACATGACGGAGCGCCCACGCGGTTGCGCCAGGCCTGCGACGCCTGCGGAAGACTGGTTAGCGAAGGAAGGTGTTCTGCAACAGCGGCTTGCGGCCGCCGGCCATCAGACGCATCGGCGCGAACTCAGGGTCGCTCTCAATGCTGGTGCGCACGAGGGCCACGAGATATTTGCCGTATTCCATCAGCAGCATGCGGGCTGAGGCAGGGCTGCGCCACCAGGCGTCCGGATCAATTGAGCCATTGACCACTGCGTGCGGCGTCAGCTCGTAATCCTGCAGGATGCTGCGCAGTTCCACGAGGGCGCGCGGCATGTGGTAATTGCTGGTGACGACGATCAGGCTGCGCATGTCGTGCTCGCGCGCCCAGCGCCGCGTTTCAATGGCGTTGCCAATGGTGTTGCGCGCCAGATAGCCCAGATCGATGCAGCAGTTGAACAGCTTGGCCGCTTCGGGATTGTTCAGCGCCAGCTGGGCGCGTGTCGTCTTCTCATAGACGCCGGAAACCAGCAGGCGCCGGGCGTGCCCCGCCGCCAGCAGCGACATGGCGCCGTCAACGCGCTGGGCGCCCCCGGTCAGCACCACAATGCCGTCGGCCGGAGCCAGCAAGGGCTCGCCAGAGCGTGGCACCGCCGCCAGAAAAAAGAAAAAGCCGACGATGATCCCGACCACGCCAAGCGTGAAGGCAAGCGCCCCCACGCGGGCGGCGAGGCGTGCGCCAGTCCGGACAGCCTGGCGCAACCGCCGGGCCGCCGCATCGACCGCCATGGGCGACCGCAGACGGAAACGGCTTGCCGGCCACCCCCCATCCAACGTCGCGCCTGCTGTCCATCGCATCAGCATCATCACGAAGCCATTATGCCCCAGAATGCGGCATCGTGAAGGCAGATTGGTTAATATGTTGTTAACAATCACATTTTCCGGTCAAGCGCTTGTCACTTCAACCGCGTGACGCCGCGAAAATCACTCAAGCTCACGCAAGTGACGGCTGACGGTGACGCGTGACATGACGGCCGTCACGGCGGCGACGATGACCGCAATCGCCAGCACAGCTGCGTAACCCTGCCAGCCGATGTCGAAGGCGCCGAACAGCGCCTCAAGCTGCTCGCCCCCGGGCCCGGACCGCCAGACACCGGCGGCAACACCCAGCGCGGCCACCAGGGCCAGCGCCACGACGCCGCCAACCAGGCCGCCGCGTAGCCCAAGCCACAGGAAGCGCGACTGGAACTGGCGGGCGATGTAGCGGTCATTGGCGCCGACGAAGTGCAGCACCTCAACGATCTCGCGATTGCCATCCATGGCCCCGCGCGTGGCGAAAGCCACGGCCAGCGCCGCCGCCACCAGCACCAGCACGACGATCAGCGCGCCGATAATCACCATGGTGTTCGACATGGCCGCCAGCCGCGACACCCAGGCGCGATGATCATCGAGCGAGGCGGTGGGCACCTCCTCCAGCGCCTTGCGCAGGGCTGGTATGTCCGGCTTGGCGTTACTGGCGAGGCGCAGCACCATCAGCCGCGGCACCGGCAGTTCGGCAAAACCGAGCGAGCCGCCCAGCCACGGCTCGAGCAGCCGTTCCGCGTCGCGACGGGAGAACACCCGCACCTCGGCGACGCCCGGCGCGGCGCGGGCGATGGCCGCCGCCTTGTCGACATCCGCCTCAATATTGCGTTGGGCGACCGGGCGCACCTGGACGGTCATCTCGCGCGCCACATCCGTCTGCCAGTCGGCTGAGGCCCGCGCCATCAGCACGGCGGCGCAGGCGGTCAGCGCCGCCAGAAAGGTCAGAATGGCGATGACGATCACCAGCGCCCGCCCGGCGATCGAGCCAGAGGGCACCAGCGGCTGGCCGCGGCTGAGCGCCATCTGCCCGGCCTCAGGCGCCGTTGCGGCGGGCTTCGCCGGCGGCGGATTGCGAAGCGAAGTCGAACGCTTGTCGCTCATTGCAGGTCCATGGCGCCAGAGAGGTGACGTCGCGCCCGGGCGACAGACGCGCGGCGCGAGGAAGCTGAGGCCGGGGACGCGCAATGGGGCAGAAGCGCCCCTGCGCCGGCCACGGTCGTGGAGAAGGCTGCGCGCTCAGTCATAGATGTGCAGCCGCCCTTCCCCCAGCACGAGCCGGCGCGCGTCGACCTGGTCCATCAATTGCAGGTCGTGGGTGGCGATCAGCACCGAGGTGCCCAGCCGGTTGAGTTCAATGAACAGGCGCAGCAGCCGGCGCGCGAGGCCGGGATCGACATTGCCGGTCGGCTCGTCGGCCAGCAGCATCTCCGGGCGCCCGATCAGCGCCCGGGCGATGGCGGCGCGCTGCTTCTCACCGCCCGACAGCACCGGCGGCAGCACATGCATGCGCTCGCCCAGCCCGACCCAGCGCAGCAATTCCACCACCTCATTGCGGTAGGAGGATTCGTCCTTGCCCTGCACGCGCAGCGGCAGCGCCACATTCTCATAGGTGGTGAGATGGTCGAGCAGGCGGAAATCCTGGAACACCACGCCCATGCGCCGGCGCAGGCCGCTGAGGGCGTCGCCATTGATATGCGACACATCCTCGCCGAACACGCTGATGAAGCCACGCGTCGGCTTCAGCGCCAGCAGGATCAGCCGCATCAGCGTGGTCTTGCCGGCTCCCGATGGGCCGGTAAGGAATTGGAACGAGCCTGGTTCGATGGAAAACGTCAGGTCGCGCAGCACCTCCGGCCCCATGCCGTAGCGCAGCCCGACATTCTCAAAATGCACCACCGCCGGACGGCGCGCCGCCATGCGCGCGTCCACCGGGGCGGCTGTCGTGTCGGCGATCCTGCCATTGGGCGTCTGCTGGTTCGCCTGCCGTGGGTCGGGACGGTTCATGCAGATTCCAGGGTAAGACCAGGGATGGGCGCAGGCGCGACGCGCCGCAAGTTGCGCACGAGTCTGACGGCATCGGCGCCTGCGCGCAAGCGGCCCGCCGCGCGGCGAAAGCCCGCCACGAACCGCAGCCCGGAGGCTGACATGAAGGGGGACGCCAGGGGGTCGCACGCCACAGGCCAGGCTCCTTGCGCAAGGGTTCTTGCCGAAGGGTTTCAGGTTGCGACCGCATACAGCCGCCAACAGGGAGGCGCGCACGCCCGCGCTGGCGACATGCGCCTACAGCAACGTCAGATGGCGCGAGCAGCCGCCCGGCTGGGCATCCGCACAAACCTCACACGCGCCATGAATCGCTGGCTTGCCGGACGCCGGAGCGCCCTGCGTCGCCACAGGCACAAGGAATGTGGTGAGAATGGGGAAATGTCCAGCGTATCTGGCGCCGCCGCCGCTTTCCACACGGTGGCCCCACAGGCGCCGCAGGGCTTTTCAGGCGTGTCTGGCCGGGGCTGGGACGTGCAGGGTGCGCGTTAGCGGCGGCGCGACACGCCGATGCGCGCCGGCGCCGATTTGCCCCCCTGGCGCGTGAGCTGTAGCGTTTGTCCCAGGCGCCTCGCCACGGCGATGGCGTCAGGCCGGGGCATTTGACGCCTCAAGCATTTCGCCTTTCGCCTTTTCAACCTGGCGCAGCTTGCGACGGCAGATGGAGACACAATGCATGGTTATTTCGGCGGAGAAGCAGATCCGGGTTCTTTTCAGCGCAGAGGATATCGCCGCGCGCAACCGCGAGATCGCCGCCGCCATAGCTTGGAGCAAACCTGTCGATCTGCTGGTGGTGCCGGTGCTGAAGGGCTCCTTCATGTTCGCCGCCGATCTTTTGCGTGAGATGCACGCCGCCGGTCTGGCGCCGCAGGTCGAATTCCTGCAACTGGCCAGCTATGGCGCGGGCACAAGCTCCTCTGGCCAGGTGACCATGCTGCGCGATCTGGACAGCAGCGTCGCCGATCGCGACGTGCTGCTGGTCGACGACATCCTCGAATCCGGCCGGACGCTGGCTTACGCCAAGGATCTGCTGGTGGCGCGCGGCGCCCGCAGCGTGCGCTGCTGCGTGCTGCTGGAGAAGCCCGGCAAGCGCGCCGTCAGCATCACGCCCGATATTGTCGGCTTCCAGTGCCCCGACGTGTTCGTCGTCGGCTATGGCATGGACGTGGCCCATTCCTGCCGCGAGCTGCCGTTTGTCGGCGTGATCGACGCCTAGCGCTGCAGCGGCCGGCGCGTCTGGTTGGGCCAGGGCGGGGAGAACATGGGAGCATGCAAGCCAGCAAACCGGGCCGCGCCTTCCCAAACGGCGATGCCGCTGGCGGGCGAGCCTGGCTAAAGCGGAGGCCGCATTGTCCCTGCAATCCCCTCACCGACGAGCATCATGCACAAACTGTTCCTGGTCGCGGCCGCCACAGCCGCCATTGGCGGCTGCGCCTCCCGCGCTGACAATATCGAGGCGGCCTATGTGTCGCCGCTCAGTTATCGCGCCCTGTCCTGCGCCGACATCAGCGCCGAGGCGCGCCGCGTCTCAGCCCGCGCCGGCGAGATGTTCCGCAAGCAGAACCACAAGGCCGCCATCGACGCCGCCCTGGCTGGCGGGGCGGCGCTGATCTTCTGGCCAGCGGCGTTCTTCATCAAGGGCGAAGGCGCCTCCGCCGCCAATGTGGCGCAGATCAAGGGCCAGATGCGGGCGCTTGAGCAGGCCTCGGCCGCCCAGGGCTGCGGCCTGCGCTTCGACCAGCGCAATCCGCAGCGGATCATCCGGAAATGACCTGACACAAACGCCCGCCGGGGTGATCCGGCGGGCGTCCTGCGCCTGTGACAGGCGACATTTTGCAGGCGTGCGAGAATGCTGACGTGTCAGCGGCTCATACCAGCATGCGAAGATGCTGACGCATCCGCATCCTGAAATGCTCAGGCGCCGCACGGGCTTGACCAGAACCCGATGAGTCATACTCACCGGGTTCTGGCATCAGCCGTTCAGCTTCCAGATCGAGAAGGTCAGCATGGTGGCGAAGGCGACCCAGCCGAGCAGCGGCACGAGGCACCAGGCGGCCACCTTGTCGAGGCGACGAAACACCGACAGCGTCAGCACGATGAAGAACAGCTGGATGACGATATTGATGACGCCAGCCAATGGGCTTTGCATGCCGAAGAACATCCACGACCAGGCGGCGTTGAGCGCCAGCTGGATGTAGAACAGCGTCACGCCGATGCTTTTGCCGACCGTGTCCGACGGCAGCCGCAGCACCCGCCAGATGGCGAAGGCCATCAGGGCGTAGAGCAGCGTCCACACCGGACCGAACACCGCATTCGGCGGGTTGAAGTGCGGCTTGCGCAATTCGGCGTACCAGGGCTCCAGATTGGGGAAGGTGGCGATCTGGCCGAGCACCAGGGTCAACAGCACTGGTGCGATGGCAATCACATAGAGCTTCCACGGCGCCATGGGCGCGCGGGTCGCTGGCGCCCCCGCCGGGGTTGGCGTTGCGTTATCCGCGCTGTCGTTCATCACTTGGCCTTTCTGTCTCTGGCGCCGCAGGCTCGCCTGCCGCCACGCCCGCCGTCACGCGCCCCGACGGGTCCGCGTGCATTGGCTGCGGCGGTTCCGCGTCCCGCCCGCATATGTCCGGCGGCGTCACATCCGCCTCATAAAAAACGCCCCGGGCTCCCCCGGGGCGTTCACATGCGCCGTCAGCGACGTGTCAGCGCAGGCGCTCGAGCACGCTCACATAATTGGCGACAGCCGCGCCGCCCATGTTGAAGATGCCAGCCGTGGTCGCGCCAGGGATCTGGATACCGCCGGCTTCGCCGGTCAACTGCATGGCGCACAGCGCATGCATCGACACGCCGGTGGCGCCGACCGGGTGACCCTTGGCCTTGAGGCCGCCCGAGGGGTTCACCGGCAGCTTGCCGTCCTTGTAGACCCAGCCCTCGTCAAGCGCGCGCTTGCCCTGGCCTTCCGGCGTCAGGCCCATCGCTTCATATTCGATCAGCTCGGCGATGGTGAAGCAGTCATGGGTCTCGACCAGCGACAGCTCGTCGATCTTCATGTTGGCCTGGGCCAGCGCCCGGCTCCACGCCTCGGTGCAACCCTCGAACTTCAGGATGTCGCGCTTCGACATGGGCAGGAAGTCCTGCACATGGGCCATGCCACGGAAGCCGATGGCGCGCTTCATGCCCTTGGCGGTCTCGCCGTCGGCGATGATCACGGCGGCGGCGCCGTCAGACACCAGCGAGCAGTCAGTGCGCTTCAGGGGACCGGCGACGAAGGGGTTCTTCTCGCTCTCATTGCGGCAGAAGTCGAAGCCGAAGTCCTTGCGCATCTGCGCGTAAGGATTGTCGACGCCGTTCTTGTGGTTCTTGGCGGCGATCATCGCCAGCGCGTCATACTGCTCGCCGTGACGCTCGAAATAGGCCTGGGCGATCTTGCCGAACACGCCGGCGAAACCAGCCTGGGTCTCGCCATCTTCCTTGAGATAGGAGGCGCGCAGCAGGTTCTTGCCGACCTGCGGGCCAGGGGTGGTGGTCATCTGCTCGACGCCGACCACCAGCACCACCTTGCCAGCCTTGGCGTTGATGGCTTTCACCGCCTGATGCACGGCGGCCGAGCCGGTGCCGCAGGCGTTCTCGACGCGCACGGTCGGCTTGAAGCGCAGGCCGTCGTCAGCCTGAAGCACCAGAGCGGCGGTGAAATCCTGCTCGGAGAAGCCGGCGTTGAAGTGGCCGAGATAAATCTCGTCAATGTCCTTCGGGCCGACGCCAGCATGCTCCATGGCTTCGCGCGCCACGCGCACCACCAGGCTCTCTACGGTCTCGGTATCGAATTTGCCGAACGGCGTGTGCGCCCAGCCCACGATTGCAGCGGTCATCGTCAGTCCCTCGTCAGTTCACGCTGGCCCACCAGGACCTGCGCGCGCCCGGAAGCCCGGGTAATCCCGGCCGGGTGCTGGCCGGCAAACCGGCCAGGCGCCATGGGGCCGCCCCTCGCGCAAACGCGGCGGCCCGGTCACGGCATGTCCGGCGCTGTACTCGATGTGTATCTGCACATCGTCACATTCAATCGCACCATAGTGGTTTCTGTCGTCAATGAAAACGCCCCGCCGCCGCAACAGCATGGCGATGGCGGCGCGAAGCCCGACGCTGCGCCGGGGCGGCGCCGCCCCAGCGCCGCTGACGCCGGTTCAGAACGGGCAATCCGGCGCGTCAAACCGGTAGTTCAGGCCGAGCGAGATAATATTGGCGCTGGCTCTCGCGCCGCCGCTCCACGGCAGGCCGGCGTATTGTGGATGGCCCTTGATGATATGGATTGGCGCGTTGCGCTCCAGCAGATGGGCATAGGCGAGGTCCAGGCTGAGCGCCGGATTGATCCGCCAGCCGAGACCGAGCGACAGCCAGACCCGGTTGACGTCAGGCAGACGCACGTCGCGCGCCCGCTGGCCCACCGGCGACCATTCATAGCCGAGGCCGCCGCGCAGCTGCAGCGCTTGCGAGAATGCGTATTCCACACCAAGCGCAACCATGTAGCCGTCGCGCCATGCGAAGGCCAGATCATGCGCCACCGCGCCCCTGACCCGCACCGGGATGTGACCAAGCCGGCTCCAGTTGCTCCATTCGAAACCGCCTGACAGGGTCCATTGCGGGTTGAGCCGCTGGCGCACGCCGACGCTGAGCACTTCGGGCGTGTTGAGCGGGGCCGTCGCCGGCAGCGTCGCCATGACCCCCGCGACCGGCGACGGCGCCGACATCTCGCCGGACAGGGCGTGGCGGATGCTGGAGCGGAAGCCGACGCCAATGACGGCGCCAGGCCGCAGCGTGATGGTCGCGCCCAGCATATAGCCAAGACCCCAGCTCTCCGCCGCGAGAGCGCCCGAAGCCGCGCCGGGCATGACCGATGTGGCCTGGGTCAGGCGGACGTCGATGAACTGCCCGGTCACGCCTGCGCCTATGGCGAGCCAGTCATTGATGCGCACGCCGAGCATGGGGGAAGCGGCGACGCCCATGACCCGCGAGCTGCGGCCATAGACCTGGCCCGACCAGTTGAAGGGCGATTTGGTGGCGAGACCATATGGCGCGCCCGTCGACAGGCCGAGCCACAGCCGATCGCTGAGCTGCCAGGCCACGACGCCCGCAGCCAAAAGGCCGTTGAGGCCGATATCCCTGCCAGGCCCCAGCCGCCATGTCGGCGTCGTCGCATCGGCGGTGATCCTGCCGCGCGGCAGCACGCCGGTCATGGCGCCGCTCATGGTGAACCCGGAAAAATCCGTGATGATCGCCGGGTTCCAATAGGCCGACGTCAGGCCGCTGCTCCCCGCCGCCACGCCAGCGAAGGAGAGCCCGAGGCCGCTGGCGCTCTGCTCGCGCAGGCCAAAGCCCCCGGCCAACGCCGCCTCGCCCTCAACCAGCGCGCCGCCGGTCAGCGCGCCGCAGGTCAGCGCCGCCGCCACCACCATGGCGCGGGCCACGCGCCACGCCCTGCGCCGCGACGTTCCGCCCGCCGCGCTCCCCGCTCTGTCCGCCTTGTTCATCACCGCGCCTCCGATCCCCCGCCCACGCGGAAGGTGCGTCGCGGCGGCGCCGGGCGCCAATTCGCAAGTGGTGACGCGTTTTGGCGTTTTTGCGCAGCCAAACCCGGCGCTGGACAGCACAAACGCAAGCAATTCGCGGCAGATCGCGCAGTTTGACCCTGATGCGAACATGCTGACGCATCCGCATCCTGACAGGCTCAGGCGCCCGTACGCCTGTCCTGGCGCACCAGTTAAGAGGCCGTCAGCGCCAGGTCATCAGCAGCACGGCGACGCCGAGGACGATCAGCGCTGAACCCAGGTACTCGCGCAGGCTGAGGCTCTCGCGGAACACCCGCCGCGACACAACTTGCGCGAACACCACCTCCAGCAGCGCCAGCGTCCGCACATTGGCGGCGCTGGTCAGCGAAAAGCCGATGAACCAGAATTGCGAGGCCAGCGCCCCCATCAGGCCGGCCGTCAGCGAGGCGCGCCAGACCCGCACACTGCCAAAAAACGCCGGACGGTCGAACAGCCCAAGCCACAGGCCGAGGATCAGACATTGCATGCCGAGGCTGGTGACCAGCGCCGTCGAGGCGCGGATGACAAAGCTCCCGTCCTCCAGCGACAGGATGGCGCCGCGAAACCACACCGACGACAGAGCAAACAGCGCCGCTGAGCCGACGCCCGCCGCTGGCGCCGACCAGTCGCCGCGCTCGCCAGCCATCAATTGCGCCGCCTTGCCCTTTTGCGGGTTCAGCGACATCAGCACGACGCCGGCGCTGGCCGCCAGCACCCCCGCCCACGAGGTGAAGCCAAGGTGATCGCCGAGCACCAGGACGCTGAACAGCGCCACCAGCACTGGCTCGGTCTTGGTGTAAGCGATGCCGGTCGCGAAGCTGCGCTGACTGATGGCCCACAGCATCAGCGCCGTGCCGAAGATCTGCGCCACCGCGCCGCCGAAGGCGAACAGCAGAAAAGCGCCGTTAGGAGCGGCGGGCGGCGCGCCGCTGGCGAGGCAGACCAGCAGAAGGAACAGGCAGGCGAAGGGGAAGCCATAAATAAAGCGCACCTGGGTGGCGCCCGCCGCGCCAATGGCCCCGACCAGCGCGCCCTGCATGGCGTTCCGCGCCGTCTGGGCGGCGGTGGCGGCCAGGGTCGCGGCGATCCAGATCGTTGCCCCGCCCAGCATCACGGCGCCCTCCCCTCGCCGCATTCAATAGCTACGGCCATGCTGTATGATCCTGATTTCGGGACGGCGCGCCGGTTGCGCCCTCGCCTGATAAAGCATGATGCGTGCGCGTGCACGTGCGGCGCGCGCACTGTCGCCTCATGAGGCGTCCACGCGCCTCGCGCGCTCCGGGTTGGCGGCATCGAAACGCAACCGATGGCGTTTTGGGCGCAGCCTGATCTGCCGCCTGGGTTCCCGCCGGGCTGCGGGCGGCTGGACGGGCGGCGCATCAGCGGGCGTCGATCTGGCGCGGCCGGCAAAAAAGCGTTCGCCTGCCATGGGGCCACGGCGTTAACGTCGTATTCTGCAATCCTCGCCACCATGGCGAGCAACCGCAGGTCGCCTTGGCGTTGCTGCGCCGCGCTGCAAGGGCCTGACCACGATGAATGTGCCACGGATGATGCAACAGCAGCTGAAGCTCCCACTCACGCGCAAGGCCAGACCAGCCGGGCTCACGGCGCGCGCCATGGGCTGGCGTCAGGCAGCCCGTCGCCGCCTTGGCGCGGCGCTGGCGATGCTGGCGACGCTGGTGAGCCTCGCGGGCCTCGCCATCGCCGGCGCCGGAGCCGCCGCGGCCAATCCCATCGTCGTGGTGGATATCGACAGCGGCCGGGTGCTCTACGCGAAACAGGCCACCGACGCCTGGTATCCTGCCTCGGTCACCAAGGTGATGACCGCTTATCTCACCCTGCACGCCCTGCGCAGCGGCAGGCTGAAGCTGGATACGCCGCTGAAGGTTAGCGCCCGGGCCGCATCGGTGCCGCCCTCGAAAATGGGCTTCAAGCCTGGCGTTGAGGTGACGGTCGACAATGCGCTGAAGATGATGATGGTCAAATCGGCCAATGACATGGCGATGGTGCTGGCCGAGGGCGTTGGCGGCTCGATCGAGAACTTCGCCGGCATGATGAATGAGGCGGCCCAGGAACTGGGCATGTACCAGACGCATTTCGTCAATCCGCACGGGCTGCCGGACCCTGGCAACCGCTCCAGCGCCCGCGACCTTGCGGTGCTGGGCCGCACGGCGCTGCGCCAGTTCCCCGAATACGCGCATTATTTCAATATCGAAGCGGTGCAGCTGGGCCGCCGGGTGTTCAAGAACACCAATGGCCTGGTGGGGCGTTACCCGGACATCACCGGCATGAAGACCGGCTTCATCTGTTCGTCCGGTTTCAATGTGATGGCCACGGCGACGCGCGGTAATCGCCGTCTGTTGGTGGTGGTGCTGGGCGCATCCTCGGGGGTGGCGCGCACGCTAATGGCGGCGGCGCTGTTTGACCGGGGCTTCGCCGATAGCGGCTGGGGCGGACCAGGCACGCTGGACACGCTGCCGCTGCCGGTCAGCGCCCAGCCGCCAGATTTGCGCGACCAGATTTGCGGCGCTGGCCGCGGCGCCCGTGGCGAGGAAGAAGCCGAGACCGGCTCGGCCAACCCGACCCCGTTCCTTGCGCTATTTGGCGGCGGTTCGAGCAGCTGGGAGGTTCCGGTCGCCGGGCGCACCCTGCCGCCGCGTGGGCAGTTGCAGACGATCCCGGTGTTCGTCGGTCGTGAGCCGGGGGCTGAACCCGCCGCCGCCGCCGCTGTCGCTGCGGCCCGTCGTGGCCGCCCGCGCGCTGGCGAAACCGCCAGCGCCTATGTCGCCGAGGAGGCGCGGCCCGACGCCGCCAAGGCGCTCGACAAGGTGCGTCGCCCGACAAAACGCCAGCGCCAGCAGGCGGTGATCGACACCGCCGATGACAAGCCAGCGGCCAAAAAGACAGCGAGCCAGACGTCTGCTGGCAAAAAAGCCACTGACAAAAAAGAGGCGGCCAAAAAGACCAGCGGCCAACAGAAGAATGCAAAACCCGCAGGCCGGGACAAGAGCAAGGACAAGGGCGCAGCCAAGCCTGCGACTGAATCGGCGCGCAAGACCACCAGCAGCGGCGGCTGAGCCGCACGCCGGCCGCGTAGCGTCAGCCAGACGTAGATCGCGCCTGACGCAGGGTCATGAGGCGGCGGGCCAGCGTCGCCGCACAGGCAAGGCCTTGGCTGCCTCACCCGGGGCGCCGCTACCGGCCATACACACCCGCTTGCCGCCCTTGCGCGCCACATCCGCTTGCCTTCCGGCGATGAAAGCGCATGCTGCCGCCGCTGGCGCAGCCCCTCGTCAGCTCTGATGATACGGTGACGATGATGGCTGATGACAATTCTGGCGCTCCTACTCAGGCGTCGACCGCTGGCGGCGGCGCGCAACGCCCGACCCCCTTGCCTCTCATTGTCCTCACCGGCTTTCTCGGCGCCGGCAAGACCACGCTGCTCAACCGTTTGCTGCACGATGCGGCGCTGGCCGACACGGTGGCGATCATCAATGAATTCGGCGATGTCGGTCTCGACCATCTGTTCGTCGAAGCGGCGGATGAGGGGCTGGTGACGCTGTCCGCTGGCTGCCTGTGCTGCACGGTGCGCGGCGATCTGGTGGCGACGCTGGAGGATCTGCTGCGCAAGCGCGACAATGGCCGCATCGCGCCCTTCCGCCGCGTGGTGATCGAGACCACGGGCCTTGCCGATCCTGCCCCCGTGCTGCAGGCGGTGCTACGCCATCCCTATCTACAGATGCGCTATGCGCTGGCCGGGGTGGTGACGCTGGTCGACGCGGTCAATGGCGAGGCGACGCTCAAGGCCCATGCTGAGGCGGTGAAGCAGGCGGCGGTGGCCGACCGGCTGGTGCTGACCAAGACTGACATCGCCACGCCCGAAGCGGTGACAGGCCTGCGCCAGGCGCTGCGTCGGCTCAATCCCACCGCGCGCTTCATCGATGCAAGGGCTGATGGCGTCGATGGCCAGCTGATCGCGGGTCTCGGTCCATTTGGCGTCGACGGCAAGATCGCTGACGTCCGCGCCTGGCTCGACGCCAGCGACGCGGACGCTGGTCACAGGCGCCATGACCATGCGCATGATCATGATCATGACGGCCCCTGCCATGCCGGTTGCGGACATGCGCACGATCAGGCGCATGGGCATGGGCATGAGCATGCGCACCACCATCATCATGGCGAAGGTCATGACGGGCATCACCACCATGACGTCAGCCGTCACGGCGCCGACATCCGCACGGTGTCGCTGGTCGATGAGCGGCCGGTGAGCCTCGCCGTGTTCGAGATGTTCGTGGATCTGTTGCGCTCAGCCCATGGCCCGGATCTGCTGCGGGTCAAGGGCCTCGTCAACATCGCAGAGCATCCGCAACGGCCGGTGGTGATCCATGGCGTGCAACATGTGTTCCACCCGCCGGTGACCTTCGACGCCTGGCCCGACGCCGATCATCGCACGCGCATCGTCTTCATCGTGCGCGGCATGCCGGAGGATTTCCTGCAGCGCATGTGGGGGGCGTTCACCGGCAAGCCCGCCATCGACGCCCCGGACCTGGCGGCGCTCATGGACAATCCGCTGGCGCCAGGAGGCTTCAGCTTCACGCCGTCCGCCGCGCCGAAGCGCGGCTGACGCGCCGGTCGCGTCAGCCGGCCTTCGCGGGCCGGCTACGCTTCCCCAAAGGCAGGAACCACACCAGCAGGCCTGCCAGCGGCAGGAAGGCGCAGATGCGGTAGACGGTGGCGATGCTGGTCATGTCGGCCACATGGCCGAGCAGCGCCGCGCCAAGGCCGCCCATGCCGAAGGCAAAGCCAAAGAACATGCCGGAGATCATGCCGACGCGCCCTGGCATCAGCTCCTGGGCGTAGACGACGATGGCCGGGAAGGCCGAGGCCATGATGAAGCCGATAATCATGGTCAGCGCCGGGGTCCAGGCGAGGCTCGCCCATGGCAGCGCCAAAGTGAACGGCGCTGCGCCGAGGATGGAGAACCAGATCACAGGCTTGCGGCCGAAATGGTCGCCCAGCGGCCCGCCGGCGATGGTGCCGGCGGCGACGGCGGCCAGATACAGGAACAGATAGAACTGCGCCTGCTGCACGCCGAGATGGAAGCGGTCGATCAGGAAGAAGGTGTAATAGGTGCTGATCGACGCCGTGTAGAAGAATTTCGAGAAGATCAGCACGCCAAGGATCACCAGCGCCAGGGTGAGCTGGCGCTGGCTGAGCGGGCCGACGCGCGACGGCGTGACGCCGCTGGCCCGGGCGATGGCCACCTGGTCGCTGTACCAGCGGCCGACCAGCGCCAGCACGATGATCGCCAGCAACGCCACCAGCGAGAACCAGGCCACGCTGCCCTGGCCATAGGGCACCACGATAATCGCCGCCAGCAGCGGACCGATGGCGGTGCCGGCGTTGCCGCCGACCTGGAACAGCGACTGGGCGAGGCCGTGACGACCGCCAGACGCCATGCGCGCCACGCGCGAGGCTTCCGGATGGAACACCGCCGAGCCCAGCCCAACGAGGATCGCCGCCACAAGGATGATGGCGTAGCTCCAGGCCACGGCGAGCAACAGCAGGCCAAGCAGGCTCGCCCCCATGCCGATGGCGAGGGAGAACGGCAGCGGCTTGCGATCGGTATAGATGCCCACCACCGGCTGGATCAGCGACGACACCGCGTAAAAGCAGAAGGTGATCAGGCCGATCTGGCCAAAATCCAGCTGAAAATCGCGCTTCAGCACCGGATAAATCGCCGGCACCACCGACTGGATCAGATCATTGAGCAGATGCGACAGGCTGATGGCGCCCAGCACGTGGAAGGCGGCGCCATTGGTCGTGGCCGGGGCGGGCTTGTCAGTGACGGCGCTCATCGAGGGCTCCTGAACCTGAGCTGACTTTCTGTGAGCGCATGATCCGGCCATCGCGACGTGGATGATGTCTCAAGTTGATTGGTCCTGATGAACCGGTTTGCTCCGACATGGCGAACTGGTGAAAACAGCCCGGTGTGCGAGGCATATCATGGGCAAGAATGCGGAATGGCTCGGTGAAGGCGACACGGCGCGCCAACTTCCACGGAATTTTCTGCAGGACAACGCGCCGGGCCGGCAGGATTGATCAAGCGCAAGGCAAATTCAACGGCCTGCACTGCATGCAGGCCAGATGCATGACAGCCCTGCATACCATGCATTCATCGCAAGGCAGCGCTCTTGTGGCCGTAGCATTGGTCCCGGGTCCTGTCGCCGCAACCGCTGAAGGGCCGGCGGCGAACCGGGCGTAAGGTCCAGTGGGTTTGGCGGCGCCTGCCATCGCCATAAAAAGAAACGGTTTGTTCACCATAAGCAGATCATCCTGCACGGTATTGGGCGACGATTTGCACCCCGCAGTCATTCCGCCGCCCAAAGCCCTGCAGCCATGTGATGTGCGGCGCGCCCGGCCTGCGTCGTCGCAGACTGCATCCGGACATGCCTCGCCAGGTCGCGCCAGGCGCCGTCCCAACCGGTTGAGTTTCCATGAGCGACGCCCGTTTTGCATCCCGACGCCCTCTGCTGGTGCTGACAGCGGCCTGCGCTGCGCTCGTCGCGCCTATGCTGACGACCGCCCAACCTGGCCAGGCCCAGCCTGCAGCGTCGCAGCGCGCCGGCGCCTTCAAGGCGACCTATGGCCTGTCGCTGGCCGGTGTGAGCATCGGCGCCGCCAGCCTCGTCACGCGGGTTAACGCCAGCGGCGCCTATGAGCTCGATCTGCACGCCAAGCTGACCGGGCTCGCCGGCGTGCTGGTCAGCGGCAAGGGCGGCGCCCGCTCCACTGGCCGGGTGAGCGGCGAGCGCGTTCTGCCGGAGACGCTGGCGGTGGTCGCCTCCACCGCCAATGACAAGCGCTCCTTACGCATGGCCTTCTCCGGATCCAGCGTCAGCGCCATCGAGATCAACCCGCCGCTGGAGGACTGGGAGCGCCCGGACCGTATCGCGGTGACCGCCGCGCACCGCCAGGCGGTGATCGATCCGCTGAGCGCGCTGCTGATGCCGGCGCCGGGGCGCAACCTTGCCGAGGCGTGCAACCGCACCATTCCGGTGTTCGACGGCGCCACCCGCTTTGATGTCGCGCTTCGCTACAAATCCACCGTAACCATCAACCAGGCCGGCTACAGCGGCCCGGGAATCGTCTGTACAGCGCGCTACCACCCGATTTCAGGCCACAGGCCGCTGCGCTCCATGACCAAATTCATGCAGGACAACACCGACATGGGGGTGACGCTGATCCCTGTCGGTGACACGGGGCTCTACGCCCCCTACCGCATCCACATCCGCACCACGCTCGGCCTGTCGGTGATGCAAGCGACGCGCATTCACATGGATGGCCTGCAATCGGCCGCTGCTGACAGGCGCGGCGCGGAGGGCCGTCGATAGGCCGCGCCACGCTGAGGCCTGCCAGGCTTCATGGCCGCGCCCAGTCCGCCTCCGCACAGGCGCGGCGCGGGTCAGGCCGCGCGTCGTCCCAATGGGGCGCCGCGACCATATGTCGACAGCCATGCCCCGCGCGGCGTCTCGCAACAGGAGTGAAGGCCAGCAGGGCGGCAAGCGTGGGCGCCTGACCGGAGACGCCGGCGGGCGCTTCCGAGCGCTTTCAGATCAGACACCACCAATCGGGCGATCAAAGTTCGCGCACTGCATGGGGATGGCGGTCATGCGCCGATCCTGACAGAGCGGAACATACTCTGGCGCCAGCGCTCACGACCAGTCTGGCGCGCATTACGGCAGGCAATCGCGCCTTTTCCGATGGGCGACGGCGCGACGTTCTGGGCGCAGCCAAGCGCCTCCTCGCCGTTTCTGCTGTCCGGGCGCGGGCCGGACATTTATCAACTACTTGTCAGAAACCTGGCCCATCCCGTCCGTGTGCTCGTCGCGACGGCCAACAGTCATCCGCCGCGCGTCGCCATCTTGACCTAGCGGCAAACAGCTCTGAAGCGCTTGCCCAATTCCGCTGCATCAGTTAGCTGCCGTCACCTCCTGGCTGCTTTCGGCGCCGCTTCGGCCGCGCCCGCCGCGGCCACGGGCGGTTACGTTGGGAGTGGCGGTGAAAAGTCAGGCGTAAACCTGATTTTTTACAGTCAAGCTGAAGATATTCACAATGAATTTACTCCTGTGGCGGACAACGTCACAGGCAGGGTCTTGCATTGACCATGATATGGCCCGCAAGCCTTAAACAGTCCCACCCGGCGCGTTTTGCGCTGCCCCGGAGCCTGCATGCGCGCAGTACCGCCGCCTGACCCCATGCGATTGCCCGCGCCATCCGGCGCGCGCCGCTGCGGTGGCGTCGCGGCGACAGCGTGCTGGCCCGCCGCGCTGCGGGACGTCGCATCATGAGCCTGGCGAGACGCACGCGGGATGCGGTGACCTCGCCCGTCGGACAGTTCATTGTCGCCGCCGTCCTCGCGGTGATCCCCACGCTGCCGCAGCTTTATCTGGCCTCGTCGCTGATCGGCGCGCCAATGATGCTGTATTTGCCGGCTATCGCGGTCGCCCGCCACCTGGCCGGCCGCTGGTCCGGCGTCTTCGTGGCCATTGTCGGCTCGCTGGTCTGCGCCTCGCTGATCTTCACGCCGCCATGGAATTTTACCCTCGGCCACACGTTCCAGGGCTATCTGCTGCTCGGGCTGTTCATTGTTGGCGCGGCGATCATCCTCATGCTGATGGAGAATGATGGCGATTACGCCGCAGCGCAGCGCGCCGATCTGGATTTCCTCGCCGCCGGCGCCGAACGCGCGCAACCCGACAGCCAGAAGCTGTCGGCGCGGTCGGTGGCGTTGCACGCGCTGAACTCGTGGATTCAGAAGAATATTTCAGTCACCGCCCGCTCGTTGCGGCTCTACCGGCGTGGCGCCGCGCCAGCCCACATCCTCGCGGCGCCCGGTATGGAGGAGCGACACCAGGCGCTGCGCAGCATCCATGCGATCATCGGCCGCCTGCCATTTGACGAGGAGCGGGCGCCGGATCTGCTGGAGCGCGTCAGCCGGCTGACGCTGGCCGACGCCGGATCGGGACGCATCCGCCTCGACATGGGAGCGCCGTGGGCCTTCCGGCCGGCGCATGAGCACCAGGTGCACGCCTTCCTGATGGTGGCGGAAATCCTGTGGGAGCTGGCCCTGTCGATCCCCGATGGCGGCAGCATCAGCCTCACCATCCAGAACCAGGGCGAGCACGCCGCAATCCACATCAGCATCAGCGAAGGCATGCTGGTGCGCGACGAACGCACCCATTATCTCAGCACCACCGCCACGACCATCGTGCACAAGCTGGCGCGCGATGTCGGCGCCCGCTACGAGCGGATCAGCGAGACCGAGCGGATGCTGATGGTGCCGCACGACTGAGGCGATCCATGCGCCGCTGCCCCCTGTTCTGGGACCGGCGCACGTCTTCTGGGACGGCGCGCGTCTGGGCGGACAAATAGCGCTGCCGAACGGCTGCGGCCCATTGCGCACAACGGGCGGCGCCCCCCAAGGGCAAGGGCAAGGGCAAGGGCGGCGGCGTTATACCAGCATCCGACGGGTATGACCCATCGGACGCTGGTCAAGCCAAGGCGACGACCGGGCCTTTCAGCTCGCGGATGCGCCAGCATCTTCGCGGCCCGGTATTAGCGCCGCGCGCCCAGGGTCAGGCGAGCGTCAGCCTGCGCGCGCCATCGGCCATGACCCAACGCAACTGCTCACGCTCCACCAGATAATTGACGTGCGCCAGCACCTCGCTGAAGGCGAAGCTCATCTGGTGCGGGTCCAGCTCCCGGTCGAACATCACTGGCACCAGTTCAGCCGCTGAATGCGGTCGCCTGGCGCAGGCGCTGAGAATGATGGCGCAACGCTGGGCATGATGAGCCTCCAGCGCCTGCAACCTCGTGTGCAGCCCACGGAACGGCAAATTGTGCCCTGGCAGCACCAGCGCGTCGGCGTCGATGGTCAGCTCCAGCTCGCGCAGCGAGCGGCGATACAGCCCGAGCGGATCCCCCTCCGGGTCCATCGCCCATACGGAAATATTGGGCGTGATCTTGGCCAGCACCTGATCGGCGCCCAGGAACAGGTTCTCGTCACGGCAATACAGCATCACCTGCTCCGCCGCGTGGCCACCGCCCGTCAGCACCTCAAAGCTGCGCTTGCCGACGCGTAGCCGTTCGCCCGCCGCCAGCCGGCGGAAGGTGTGCGGCAGCGGCGTGACCATGCGCAGATAGCCATGGCCCTGCCGCACCACCACGTCCGTCGCGTCCTCGGCGAGTCCGTGATCGAGATAGAACTGCCGGAACGGCCCCTCGCCCATCTGGTCCGGATTGAGCGCGATATAGTGGCCTTCAAGATACTCGGCCTGGCTCATCAGCAGCTTGAGGTTAAAGCTGTCGCACAGCCAGCCGGCGAGACCGATGTGATCGGGGTGGTGATGCGAGACGATCAGGCGGGTCAGCGGCTTGCCAGCCAGAGGCCCGGCCAGCAGTTCCTGCCATTGCGCCCGGGTGTCGTCATTGGCGATGCCGCAGTCGAACACCGCCCAGCCGTCGCCGTCCTCAAGGAAATAGACGTTGACGTGATTGAGGCTAAACGGCAGCGCAAAGCGCGCCCACAACAGGCCTGGCGCGATCTCAATCGCCTCGCCCCGACCCGGCGGTTGCAGGAAGGGGAAGTTGAGAAGCGGTTCGAGCTGCTGCAGGTCCATGGTCGTCCATTCTTGTAATCTTGAGGGCCCCCGTCGCATGGGGTGACCCCACGGCGCAGGCCCAGCCCTGTCGCAGTTGGCTACAGCCTGACAGGCACGCCGGGCGGCGCCACGCCGATCGTTGCGTCATGACAGTAGAAGCGTGGCGCCAGGCCAGCTAGTCCGTCAACATCATGATTAAAACCGCCGCCCCCTGTCGGGCGCATGGCACGCGGCTGGCGACAGGCTGACCGGGGATTGGACGGGCGCCCCGGATCACCGGCGCAGGAGAACTGGCAGGGCCCGGAAATGGCTGTCCCTGACCACGGGCGACAGCGGAGGCGGGGCGGGGCGACGCCTGGTTTTGCCAGCAAACCGCAGATGTCGCACCCATGCACGGAAGCTGGCTCAGTCGTCCGAACCTGGTCGGCCACGGCCGCTCTTGATGTTGCTGCGGCGGGTTTTTTCATCGAGGCGCCGCCGTTGCGATGATCGCGTTGGCCGGGTCGGGCGGCGCGGCGGCGGCGGCGGCTCGGCGGCGGCGCGGGCCATGTCGCCCAGCCTTTCGCGAGCGTCGGCGCGATTGCGCTCCTGGGTGCGGAAGCGATTGGCCTTGATAATGATCACGCCGTCGCGGCTGGCCAGATGGCTGGCGATCTGCAGCAGCCGCTCCATCACCCGTGGCGGCAAGGACGGTGAGTTGCGCGCGTCGAAGCGCAGTTCCACCGCAGTCGACACCTTGTTGACGTTCTGCCCGCCGGCGCCGCCGGCGAGAATAAAGCGCTCGGACAGCTCATCTTCCGGAATGCTGATCCTGTCCGTGACGATGATCATCGCACAACGCCTGTTGCTTGAGGTGGATCGGGGCGCGACCGCAGCGCCTGATAGCTGTCGCGAGAACGGCGCGGGCGCGCCGCAACAGCCGGACCGCTGCAACAGCGCGTGATGTTGAACGAGCTGCCCCGTGTGAGCCGGCAATGGCGAGACACATCGTCTGTTTGCCCAGCCCCGCAGCCAATACAGGCGGCCGATCAACTGCCGTTCGGCCCGGGCCCAGCCCAGCGATCGTCAGCTGCCCAGATCCAGGTAGCGCGGGCCACGTCGCTTAATACCCCCTTAAACCGCCACATTTAACATCTCAATACGATGTGGCGGATCCCGTTGCGAGGGATCGGCGCATCGGGGCGGAAAGCCTTGATGCGATGGCGAACATTGTGTCCGGGACCCAGAGTTATATGTCGCGTTCAAACGGCCCCAAAGACAGGCTGGAGCCACAGTTCGGTGGGCAGGCCGCTGGCGAGGCTCACCAGGGCAGCGTGTTCGACGGGTTGCGGGTCGAGCCAACTGACGCCCTGCGTGGCGCTGGATCCAGCCGCCGCGACGGGCCCCGCGCCGACAGGACGCACGCCGGCGGGGGCCGCAACGACAGGCTGCGACGGGAGCCAGGTTTTGACGCGTCGGCCCCTGAGCGCACAGATCAAACGCCAGTCCCGCCCGCAATAGCGCGCGAACTGGACGACCGGGGAGCGACAAAACGCGTGGCGAGCAGGCAAAAAAAACCGGCGGGCAGTCGCGGACGCGTCCGGGCGGCGGCGAAGCCGCGACGGCGGCGCTCGTTCATCGGCCATCTGTTCCGCATGGGGCTGACGCTTGGCGGCGTGGCGGCGCTCGGCGTCGTGGCCGTCATCGGCTACCACTTTTCCAAATTGCCGCCGATGGACCAGCTGACGGTGCCCAAGCGGGCGCCGAATGTGGCGATCCTCGCCGCTGACGGTTCGCTGATCGCCAACAAGGGCGACATGGGCGGGCGCGAAGTCAAGCTGTCCGAGCTGCCGCCTTATCTGCCGAAGGCCTTTGTCGCCATCGAGGACCGGCGCTTCTATGAGCATTACGGCGTCGACCCCATGGGCGTCGCCCGCGCGTTGCTGCGCAACGTTTCAGCCGGCGGCGTCGCCCAGGGCGGCTCGACCCTGACGCAGCAGCTGGCCAAGAACCTGTTTCTGACCCAGGACCGCACCTATGCGCGCAAAATCCAGGAACTGATCCTGTCGGCCTGGCTGGAGAGCAAATTCTCCAAGAACCAGATCATCGAAATGTATATGAACCGCGTCTATTTCGGCGCCGGCGCCTATGGCGTCGAGGCCGCGGCGCATCGTTATTTCGGCAAGCCGGCGAGGGAGGTCACGGTGGCCGAGGCGGCGATGCTGGCAGGCCTCGTGCAGGCGCCGGCGCGCCTCGCCCCCACCCGTAATCCGGAAGGCGCGCAGAACCGCGCCCAGCTGGTGCTGGCCGCCATGGCCAGCGAGGGCTTTATCACCGACCAGCAGGCCAAGGGGGCGATCATGACCCCGGCGACGGCGGTCAAGCCTGGCGGAACCCGTTCAGCCAATTACGCCGCCGATTACGTGATGGATGTGCTCGACGATTTCGTCGGCAGCATCGAGCAGGACGTGCAGGTGCGCACCACCATCGACATGCCGCTGCAAATGGCCGCCGAGGCGGCGCTCAATGATGAATTGAGCAAGCAGGGCGGCAAGATGAACGCCCGCCAGGGCGCGGTGGTGACGCTGGCCGAGGATGGCGCGCTGAAAGCGCTGGTCGGCGGTCGCAGCTATGCCGACAGTCAGTTCAACCGCGCCACCAATGCGCGGCGCCAGCCCGGTTCGGCCTTCAAGCCTTTCGTCTATCTCACGGCGCTCGACAAGGGCATGACGCCGCAGGCGGTGCGCGAGGATGGCCCTGTCTCAGTCGGCGGCTGGTCGCCGGCCAATTATTCGCGCCGCTACTCCGGGCCAATGACCCTGCTGACGGCGATGACCCACTCCATCAACACCATTCCGGTCAAGCTGACGCTGGAGATGGGACCCAAGGCGGTGGTGCGCACCGCCCAGCGCCTTGGCATAACGTCGCCGATGGTGGCCAACGCCTCGCTGGCCCTCGGCACGGCGGAAGTGACGCCGATTGAACTGACGGCGGCCTTCGCGCCCTTCGCCAATGGCGGCATCGGCGTGACGCCCTATGTCATTGAAAGCGTCAAGACCACCGACGGCAAGGCGATCTATACCCGCATGCCCAACAGCCTCGGCCCGGTGATCAACCCGCGCATCGAGGGCATGATCAACGCGATGCTGCGCCAGGTCATCACCTCGGGCACCGGCAGCAAGGCCAAGCTGCCTGGCTGGGACGTGGGCGGCAAGACCGGCACGTCGCAGGAGTTCCGCGACGCCTGGTTCATGGGCTTCACCAACCAGCTGGTCACCGGCGTGTGGATCGGCAATGACGACAACAGCCCGATGAAGCGCGTCACCGGCGGCTCGATCCCGCTCGACGTGTGGAACCGGGTGATGCAGGTCGCCTCGCGCAACCTCAAGCCTGGGCCGCTGCCAGGCATTCCATGGACGCCGCAGCAGGTCGCGGAGCCAGGCCTCGTCACGGCGCAGCAAGCTGGTCAGGGCGAAGCCGCGCCAGCGCGCCAGGCGCCGCCGCCACGGCGCGAGCCCAATTTCCTTGAGCGGCTGTTCGGCGGCTGAACTGCTGGCAAGGGCGGCGCCAGGATGGGCGGCGCGAGGATGGGCGCGCGAGGTTGGGCGCGCACGGACTGGCGATTGTCGTGGCGCCAGACCACGGCATGGGCGCGCCGCTGAGCCATGGGACAGCTGGGCCATGGAACAATTGGGTCAAGTTGTGACGCATCCACGCCCGGACATAAGACGCAGGGCGCACAAGTGCGCCCGATCGGCGCCTGCTGGCGCAACATCGCTTAAGGCAATGGACGTTAAGGCGATGGCGCGATGGCGCCCGCAATGGCGCCCGCAGGCGAGCTAGCGCGCCGCCTCCAGTTCGCGAGCGTCATCATTGTCGGCGGCGGGCGCCTTGTCGCGGCCGCTGGCGGCGCCGTAGCGATGCAGGCCGGCGCCATTGGCCTTCAGCCAGTGCTCGGCGGCGTCGGTGTGCGGACACAGGCCATAGACCAGCGCCCAGAACTGCTCTGAATGGTTCATTTCGCGCAGATGGCACACCTCATGCGCCGCCAGATAGTCCAGCACATAGGGCGGGGCCATGATCAGCCGCCACGAAAAATTGAGGCGGCCAGAGGCGGTGCAAGAGCCCCAGCGGGTGCGCTGGTCGCGCAGGGTGATGCTGCGGGCGCGCACGCCGAGCGCCGCCGTATAGCGGGCCACCGCCGCCTCCAGATCCGCCGCCGCAGCGCGCCTGAGCAATTCCTGCACCCGGCGCGGCACATGGCGCGGGTCGCCCCCGGCGATGATCATCATGCCGCCGTCGGGATGTGGCGCAAACTCCGGCGTGCTGCGCGCCGTTGCATCCCAGACAATCACATGCGGCGCGCCGCGCACCGGCGCCACCGCGCCGGGACGAAAGGCGATGCGTTGCGGCACGCGCTTCAGCCGGGTGGCGATCCAGTCACGATGCGCCTCGACAAAGCGCGTCGCTGAATGCACGTCCCCGCGCATCGGCATGGTCAGCGTCGCCTCGCCTGTCACCTGCGACACGCGCAGGGTGAGACGGCGCGCGTCGCGCCGCCGGCGGAGGGCGACGTGGAAGACCTCGACGCCGGACCGCACCGCAATGACGGGGTCTCCAGTGAAGCTTCGCTTGAAGAGTTGCATGGGCTTGGCGGCTACCTGAGAGGGATCACGACCAGAATGTGACCATTGGTATCACGAATATGTGATGATATCCATGTGCTTGTGGGCGGGAATTGTTACAACCGGAGCGTAACAGACGGGCGAGCGCAGGGTAATGGCGCATTCCCGGCTGATCCGCCATAGTGCGAACCGCGCGATGCGGCAATTTCACCTGGGCGACCGCTCCGGGCAAGCCGACGCAGTCTGGACATCTCATGTTGCAAGATCGGGAAGCATTTTCCCAGTCCCCTGGCGCAGGCCGGCTTCGTCTCGACACGCTGGTGCGCCTGCGCTGGCTCGCGGTCATCGGCCAGAGCGTCGCCGTGGTGGGGGTGCATTTCGGCCTCGGCTATCCCCTGCCGTTCGGGCTGTGCTTCCTGCTGATCGCCGTGTCAGCGTGGCTGAACATCGCCTTGCGCATTCGCTACCCGATGAGCCATCGACCTGGCCTTGTGCTGGCCACCGCCCTGCTCGCCTACGATCTGACCCAGCTCGCGGCGCTGCTCTATCTCACCGGCGGGCTGCAGAACCCCTTCGCCATCCTGTTTCTGGCCCCGGTGCTGATCTCCGCCACGACGCTGCCGCCGCGCGCCACCATGGCGCTGGGGGCGCTGTCGGTGCTTTACGCCACCTGCCTGATGTTCTTTCGGCATCAATTGCCGTGGCGCCCAGGCGAGACGCTGGAATTGCCGTTTGTCTACATCATCGGCATCTGGACCTCGATCACCCTCGGCATCGCCTTCACCGCGATCTACGCCTGGCGCGTCGCCGAGGAGGCCCGCACCCTCGCCCAGGCGCTGGCCGCCACCGAATTCGTGCTGGCCCGCGAGCAGCATCTGAGCCAGCTGGATGGCCTCGCCGCCGCCGCCGCCCATGAGCTCGGCACGCCGCTCGCCACCATCACCCTGGTCACCAAGGAGATGGCGCGCGAGGCCCCCGCCGGCAGCCCGCTGGCCGAAGACATCGCCCTGCTGCGCGAACAGGTGGAGCGCTGTCGCGGCATTCTCGGCAAGCTGACCTCGCTGGGGGCGGAGGGCGACGAGAGTCCGCTGGAACAGTTGACCCTGAGCCATCTGGTGGAAGAGGTGGCCGGGCCGCAACGGCCATTCGGCGTGCCGATCACCGTGACCAAACATGGCGAGGGCCCCCAGCCGGTGTGCCGGCGCAACCCTGGCGTGATCTACGGCCTGGGCAACATTGTCGATAACGCCGTGGACTTCGCCCGCAATGGCGTGACCATCGAAGAACACTGGAACGAGCACAGCGTGGTGATCGTGGTGCGCGACGATGGCCCGGGTTTTGCGCCGGAGGTGTTGCTGCGCATCGGCGAGCCCTATGTCACCACGCGCGGCGCCGGGCAGAGCCATGCCGACGAGCCGGCCAGCGGCCTCGGGCTCGGCCTGTTCATCGCCCGCAGCCTGATCGAACGCACCGGCGCCAGCATCGCCACCGCCAACGCCGCAGCGCCCGCCACCGGCGCAGTCGTGACCATTCGCTGGCCGCGCGACACGTTTGAGCGCGGCGTCGCCTGACGCAAAAGCAGCGCACAAGGCCTTCCGTTTCCGACGCGAGGCCGCCCGACCAGACCACTGCGCGCGTTTCGCCCCCGCTGGCTTGCGCAAGTCCCCACGCCGGGAGCTGCGACAAAGTACACATGCGCGACAAAATGCTTTAAAGACGTGCGTCAGCGCGTCGCTATCCCGGTGATGGCGGCGGCCGCGCCAGGCGAGGCGCGGCGCAAGGCGCTTGATCGCGGGTCACGGGGGGCGGCGTGACGACCCGCGAGACCGATGGCGAGGCCTGCGCGCGCCCTGTGGCGCGACGGGCTGCGGCACGACATGCCTGGCGCACAGGAATGCGTGACCGTTGCTTGAATCCACCCGTCTTTTCACCGTGGGGCGCGACCCACCGGCTGCGAAGCGCAACCAAGGATAGGGCAGAACTTCTGGGCAAAAGGCGGAGTTACTCCCTCGACGTGTGGACGACGCCTGTCGGCCCGCGACTCCCCGCAAGCCCGGCGCGCCCGCCACGCAGGTGACCCATGACCCTGGAACAGCTTTCTGATTTTCCCCACGCGCCCGAAGGCGACCGGAGCCTGCTGATCGTTGACGACGACCGGCCGTTCCTGACCCGGCTGGCCCGCGCCATGGAAAGCCGGGGCTACCAGGTGCGCACGGCGGAATCGGTGGCCGATGGCATCGCCGCCATCGAGGACAGCGCCCCCGCCTATGCGGTGATCGACATGCGCCTCGGCGACGGCAATGGCCTGGAAGTGATCACCAAGCTGAAGGAACGTCGCGCCGACGCGCGCGGCGTCATCCTGACCGGCTATGGCAATATCGCCACCGCCGTGACTGCGGTGAAGCTCGGCGCCTTCGACTATCTGGCCAAGCCGGCGGACGCCGACGAGGTGCATGCGGCGCTGATGGCCCTGCCCGATGGCCGCGCCACTCCGCCGGAAAACCCGATGTCGGCGGACCGGGTGCGCTGGGAGCATATCCAGCGGGTTTATGAATTGTGCGGCCGCAATGTCTCCGAGACGGCGCGCCGGCTCAACATGCATCGCCGCACCCTGCAGCGCATCCTCGCCAAGCGCGCGCCGCGCTGAACCGGGCGACAGGCTCGCGCCCGCTTGGGCCCCCCGCTTGGGCCCATGGCCCGGCGGCCCAGCTCTGCCGGGTGGATTTGCCAGCAAGCCAGCATGACCAGGCGAAGCGCCTGACATTGTCAGCGTCACTGACGCAGAACGATCAGCGCGCCCGGTGTTTGCGAGGCCTGCGCGGCGACGCCGCGCCTATTCCACCAGCCCCGCCGCGCCATCGGGATCGGCAAGGCGATGCAGACGGCTGGCGGCGGCGCGGGCGAAGCGCAGGGTGACCGCCTTGCGCCGCGCCGGGGCCAATGGATGCGGCGGCCCCGCCCGCAATTGCGCCGCGCCGAAGGCGTCGGCGACGATCAGCCCGACCTCATCTGGCAGGATGTCCTGGGGGAATTCGGGCGCGACCGCGAACAGGAAGCTGTCGCACCAGTCGCGATATTCATGCCATTTGCTGTCGGCGCGATAGTCGGCGAGGCTCGACTTGACCTCGACGATCACCAGCCTGCCGTCGGGCATCAGCGCCATCACGTCGGCGCGGCGCCAGCTCTTCAAGGTCACCTCACACAGGGACACCGCGCCGAGGCTGGCGTAATAGCGCCGGACGCCGCGCTGGATGGCCAGCGCCTGCGGCGACTGGCGGCCATCTGGCGGCAGCAACAGGGCGGCGTCTGCGGTTCCGGTCATCAATCTGGCTCCGGGGCTTAAACCAGGATGCGAAGATGCTGACGCATCCTCATCCTGAAATGCTCAGGCGCCGCCACGCTGGCGCAACCGGGGGGCGCAGCCCGCCATTCAGCACGGCGGCGCGGCAAGGTTGTGGCGACGCGCGCCGCCGCTCGCGTTTCGACGTCCGCCGTCAGCACTCAGCTATGACAGCGGCTTGCCCAGGATCATCGCCGCGCCCTTCTCGGCGATCATCATCGTCGGTGAATTGGTGTTGCCCGAGGTGATCGCCGGCATGGCCGAGGCGTCGATCACCCGCAGGCCGGCGACGCCGCGCACGCGCAGCTGTCCATCCAGCACCGCCATCGGATCGAGGTCGGAGCCCATTTTCGCCGTACCGACCGGATGGAAGATCGTCGTGCCGATATCGCCGGCGGCGCGCGCCAGTTCCTCGTCGGAGTGCAATTGCCCGCCGGGCATATACTCCTCAGGCTGGTAGCGCGCCATGGCCGGCGCGGCGACGATACGGCGCGTCAGGCGGATTGAATCGATCGCCACCTGCACGTCGGCCTCGGCGCTGAGATAGCGCGGATCGATGGCTGGCGGCTCGGCGGCGTTGGTCGAGCGAATATGCACATGGCCGACGCTCTGCGGCCGGAGGTTGGCCACCGAGGCGGTGATCGCCGGGAACGGATGCAGGGGCTGGCCGAAAGCATCGAGCGACAGCGGCTGCACATGGAACTGGATGTTGGCGGTGGCGTGCTCCGGCGACGAGCGGGTGAATATGCCGAGCTGTGAGGGCGCCATGGTCAGCGGCCCGGCGCGCAGCGCCGCATAGCGCAGCGCCATCTCCGCCTTGCGCAGCCAATTGCGATAGTCGGCGTTGAGGGTGCGTACGCCGGAGACCTTGTAAGTCGGGCGCAATTGCAGGTGATCCTGCAGATTTTCGCCGACGCCAGGCAGATTGGCGACGACCTTGACGCCCAGCTGCTGCAAGCGGTGGCCCTGGCCGACGCCCGACAGCTCGAGCAATTGCGGCGAGCCAATCGCCCCTGCCGCCAGAATGACCTCGGCATTGGCATGCGCCACCTGACGCACGCCGTCACGGCTGAAGGAGACGCCCACCGCTTTTGCGCCTTCCATCACCACCCGCTCAACCAGCACCCCCGTCTCCAGCCGCAGATTGGGGCGCCCCAGGACCGGCTTGAGGAAGCCGCGCGCCGCGCTCCAGCGTCGCCCGCGCTTCTGGTTGACCTGGAAATACGACGAGCCTTCGTTGTCGCCGCGGTTGAAATCATCAATCCTTTCGATGCCGACCTGCTCGGCGGCGTCGCGGAAGGCGTCGAGCACGTCCCAGCGCACGCGCGGATATTCGACGCGCCATTCGCCGCCGGCCCGCTGCAGATCATTGGACGGCGCCATGTGATCCTGCATGCGCAGAAAATACGGCAACACGTCGTCCCAGCCCCAGCCAGGCAGGTCGCGCTGGCGCCAGCCGTCGTAATCCGCCGCCTGGCCGCGCATATAGATCATGGCGTTGATCGCCGAGGAGCCGCCGATCACCTTGCCGCGCGGATAATTGAGCGCGCGGCCATTCAGACCCGCCTGCGGCTCGGTGCGGAACATCCAGTCAGAGCGCGGATTGCCGATGGCGAACAGATAGCCCACCGGCACGTGAAACCAGATCCAGTTGTCGCGCCCGCCAGCCTCCAGCACCAGCACCCGGTTGCGCGGGTCGGCCGACAGCCGGTTGGCCAGCACGCAACCGGCCGAGCCCGCGCCGACGATGATGTAATCATAGCTGCCCGCATCCGCCGCTGCGCGCCCAGCGCCTGTCTGCCCGCCCATCCGTTCCTCCGTCGCCCGCTGCGGGGCGTTACGCTGGTCTGTCGCCAGAGCCGCGCGCGCGCCAGGCCCGCAACATCATACCCGCAGGCGCCGGCTGCGCGCTTGTGGCAAGCCCGACCGCCGGCCCGCCCACGAGCCTGGCCCGGCCGGGCCCATTCGCCAACACCGCCCGCGGGCCACATTTCTAACCACTTTTCACCGGGGACGACATGGCAGGGGCGGTCACGCTCTTGCCGCAACCGCCGGGCAGTGCATTGTGCAATCATCAATGCGCTGGCGTTGCGCCGCTGACAACCGGCCTGGCGCCCGCGCGGCGTCGCGCCTGCCACGGCAGGCGCGCTGCTGTCGGACGGCCACGTCGGACGGGGCGGCGCGCTCCAGGCGCACAGCGTCAGAGAGCCTGCTGCGCTTCACGCCGAAGCCGTCAGGCGCCAGAGAGGAACAAGCGCCCATGGAACGCAATCCGGTTCGTCTGGTCTGGCAGAACAGCCGCGGGCTGCACCTGTGGGTGTTTCTGGCGCTGCTGCTGCTGTTCCCGGTGAACTGGCTGCTGCTCGATCTGCCGCGCCTGCTGGTGGACGACGCCGTGCTCGGCCATGCGTTCCGCGAACGCGCCCACGCCCTGTTCCTGCCGTTGATCATCGATCTGCCAGAGAGGCTGTTTGAGCAGGATCTGGTGCTGTTTGAGGGGCTGGCGCTGCAGCGGCAGGACTATTTCCTGGCGGGCTCGATCCTGGTCATCGCGCTTCTGGCGCTGCGCAGCGCGCTGATTTCGGTCATTGCCTCGTTGCGCAGCGCCATCGCCCGGCGCATGGGCGCGTTGCTGCGGCTACGCCTGTTCAACCGGCTGGCCAACACCAGGGGGCTGGGGCAGGACGATGTCGACGACGCCGTACAGCTGGCTGGCTCGAGCATGAGCGCTGTCGCCTGGTTCTTCGGCGATGCGCTGATCGTGCCTGCCATGGCCATCAGCCAGCTGCTGGTGGTGCTGGCCTTCGGCGCCCATCTCGGCATGTACTCCGGCGCCATGCTGCTGGCGCTGACCATCGCCAATGTGGTGGTGATCCTGTGGCTGGCCCGCTCCGAGGGCTGGCTTGAGGCGGAGACGCGCCGGCGCGAGCGCTCGCTGTCGCAGGCGACGCGCGCCGTGGCGCTGCGCTCTCGCGCCATCCAGCTGCATGGCGCTGGCGCGGTCGAGGAAGGCTATTTCCGCTCGCTGCTGCGGCGCCTCGACCAGAGCTGGCGGCCGCTGGCCCGCCAGGTGTCGATCTCGGCTGCGGCGCGTGGCTTCCTGCGGGAGTGTGGGCCGCTTTTGATGATCGCCTGGGGGTGCTGGTGGGTGATCGATGGCCGCCTGACGGTTGGCGGCATGGTGTCCTTGGTGTTCGCCTCGGTGCTGTTGCAGCGCCCGGTGAATGCGCTGGTCAGCTGGCGGCGCGAGCGCGACCACGCGCGCGGCATTTTGGAAGACATTGCCCGCGCCAATGGTTCGCTGCTGGCCCGGCGTCCGCGCGCGGCGGCGGCCATCACCGCCGGCGACCTCGCCGCGCCGCTGGTGGCGGAGGGCGTCGCCGCCTTTGATCCGGCCAGCGGCGTCCGCGTCTCCGGCGTCAGCCTCAGCGCCAATTTGCCCGCCCATGTGGCGCTGGTCGGCGACGCCGGCTCTGGCGCGGAGGTCTTTGCCGGCCTGCTGGGCGGCGCCTTTGACGCCACCGCCGGCGACATCCGCATCGGCGAGCGGCCGCTCCAGAGTTTCAACGGCGCCGATCGCGCCCGCCATATCGCCTATGCCGGCGGCGCGCCGATCGTGTTGGCCGCCAGCGTCCGCGACAACCTGCATTATGGCTGCTCGGTGTGGGACCCGGAGACCGGCGCGCTGGCGCGGGGACCAGATGACGCAGCGTTGCAGGAGGTCATCGAGGTGGTCGGCCTGCAGGACGCCATTTACGCATTGGGCCTGATGGCGCCAGTCGACAATGGCGGCGATGCGCAGATTTCGGGCCGGGTCATCGCCGCCCGCCGCGCCGTGCGCGAGGCGCTGCAGCGCCTCGACGCCGAAGCGCTCGTCGATCCGTTCGATCCGGAGACCTACAATCTGCAGGCCACCGTCGCCGAAAACCTGATGTTCGGCCTGCCGGTCGGCGACACCTTCAGCGAGGCCAATCTCGCCAGCCATCCGTTTGTGCGCGCCGTGCTCGCCGCCGAGGACCTGGGACGGCCGCTGGAGGACATGGGCCTCGCCATCGCCCGCAGCCTGCTGGAAATGTTCGACGGCGTGCCTGACGGGCACCCGCTGTTCCGCCAGTTCTCGTTCTTCCATTACGGCGAACGCGGCGCCTATGAGGAGCTGCTTGACCGCCACACCGATCAGCGGCGACCGCGCGGCGTCACGGCGGCGCGCGACCGCGACATGCTGATCAATCTGGCCTTCCGCTATGTCGAGACCCGGCATCGCCTTGGTCTGCTCAATGAGGCGCTGACCGAACGGATCATTCGCGCCCGCGTGGTGTTCCGCGAATTGCTGCCGCGTGGCCTGGAATCCTCGGTGGCTTTCTATGACCCGGACACCGTGTGCCGGGCCGCCAGCCTCGCCGACAATCTGCTGTTCGGCCGCGTGGCGCACAATATCGCCGGCGCCGAGGACAAGGTGCAGGCGGTGCTCACCGACGTGCTCCGCCAGGCTGGCCTGCAGGATCTGGTGCTTGCCTCTGGCCTGTCCGCCCGCATCGGCCCCGACGACATGCGCGCCATGGCCGGCCGCGAGCATCTGCTCGATCTGGCGCGCTGTCTCGCCCGTCAGCCCGACATGCTGGTGGCGACCGGGGTGACGGAATCCCTGTCGGCGAGCCAGGCCGACGCGCTGTTGCAGCGGCTGCGCGCCCGCATGGCTGACCGCAGCCTGTTCATAACCATGCGCGCCGTTGATCTCGCCGACGACATGCAGACTATTGTCTTTGCACGCGGAACCATGGCCACGGCGACGTCGCGGCTGACGGAATCCGACGCCACCTGAGGGAGAGCACCGCGCCAGCGACGCCATGTGTGCAAGCACACACACGGCCATGCTGGCGGTCACTAGACATTCATGATGGCTGAAGCAGACGTTTCTCCGGCCGGCACTGGCCTCACGCTCCGGTTCTGGGGCGTTCGCGGCTCGCACCCCGTGTGCGGGCCTGACTTTGCGCGCTTTGGCGGCAACACGCCCTGCGTGGAGATCACTGCCTGCGGCCAGCGCTTCGTCATCGACGCCGGCACCGGGCTGATCAACCTCGGCCACACCTTCTGCTGCGACACGGTTCCAGACCAAGTGCATCTGCTGCTCAGCCATCTGCACCATGATCACATCTCAGGCCTGCCGTTTTTCCGGCCGGCGCTCAGCCCGCATTGCGTCATCCATACCTGGTGCGGCAATCTCGACGGCGCTTCCGCCGCTGCGGCGCTGGGCGAGATGTACCAGCCGCCGCTGTTTCCGGTCAGCCTCGACGTGCTGCCGGCGCGTTTCGAACACCACGGCTTTCGGGCGGGCGAAACCATCGAGGTGCAGGGCCTCGCCATCCGCACCTGCCTGCTCAACCATCCATCTGGTTCGACTGCTTACCGCTTCGACTGCGACGGTCGCGCCGTCTGCTACATCAGCGACATCGAGCACGGCGCCAGCGGCCCGGCCGAGGAACTGAAGGCCTTCGTCAAAGGCGCCGATCTGGTGATCTATGATTCGATGTTCCTCGAAGAGGAATATTGCCGCTGCATCGGCTGGGGTCATTCGACCTGGCGTGAAGGGCTGCGCCTGTGCCGCGAGGGCGGCGCCAAAGCCATGGCCATGTTCCATCTGCATCCCGACCGCAATGACGCCAGCTATGACGCGATCGAGGCGGAGCTCAAGGCCGCCTGCCCCGGCTCCTTCATCGCCCGCGATAATCTGACGGTGCATTTCAGCAAGGCGGAACAGGGCTGAACCTGGCCGCCGCATAGCCTGGCGCCCAGCCTCGCCGGGCCGCCTGCGCCGACATTTGCCCGCCCCCTCGCGCCATCTCCAGCTTCCTCTCCCGCCGCGCCGCCTGTATGGGATCGGTGCGCCTCGCCTGTTGATCTGGCGGCATTGTCCGCCGGACGCCTCAGCGGCGCGCGCTCACGACCCCCTGGGCGTGCTCCAGCCATCGCGGCCTGGATCGCGCTGTTGCGACTGGCCGAACGCCAGGCAGGAGATGCGGCTTGCTTTCGATCCTGACCGTCGCCGTGGTGGCGGCGCTTGTCTCCGCCGCGCTGCTGGTCGCCTTGCGACCCCTGTTGCAGCGCTACGCCCTGGCGCGACCTAACGCCCGCTCCAGCCACCGCATCCCCACGCCCCAGGGCGGCGGCATCGCGGTGATCGCTGGCTGTCTTGTGGCGCTGGCGCTGGCCGGCGCCCTGGCGTGGCTGCCGCGCGAATTGTGGGCCGCCACGGGCGCGCTGGCGCTATCGGCGACGTTCATCGGGCTGTTGGGCGCCGTGGACGACATTCGCCCGCTGCCGGTGGCGCCGCGCCTTGCCGGTCAGGCGGCGGCGCTGGTGTTCGCCCTCGCCATGCTGGGCGATGAGGCCCGCCTCGCTCCGGACATACCGCTGCTGGCGGAACGGGCGCTGGAGGTGTTCGCCGGGCTGTGGTTCGTCAATCTCACCAATTTCATGGATGGCCTCGACTGGCTCACGGTGGCCGGCATCGCCCCCATGCTGCTGGCCATGGCGCTGTTCGGCGGCCTCGGCTGGGCGGGCGGCGACAATGCCGTGCTGCTCGGCCTAGTGGCGGCGGCGCTGTTTGGCGGTCTCGCGGGCTTTGCGCCGTTCAACCGCCCGCCGGCCCGGCTGTTTCTCGGCGACGTCGGCTCGCTGGCCATCGGCCTGATCACCGCCTGGCTGCTGTTCCTGGTCGCCTCCGGCGGCGCCCTGACCTCCGCTCTGCTGTTGCCGATGTATTATTGCGCTGACGCCAGCATCACCCTGTGCCGGCGACTGCTGCGCCGCGAGCGCATCTGGGAGGCGCATCGCCAGCACTTTTACCAGCAGGCGGCGGATCGCGGCCTGTCGGCCATGCATGTCACCGGGCTGATCGCCGCCCATAATCTGGCGCTGGCGGTGCTGGCGGCGCTGGCGCTGGCGCCTGGAACCCTGTGGTCGCAGCTTGGCCTGCTGGCCTGCGGCGTCGGCGTCACCGGCGTGCTGCTGGCGCGGCTGGGCGGACGCATGTGAGCAGCCGCCGCCAGTGCGTCGCGCCTTGAGGCGCAGCGGCGCGAACACCACCCAATCTGTGGCCTGCGACGAATTCGGGCGCCGTCACAAGCCGGCGGGGCTATACGAAATTTGTCTGGTCTGAGAATGTCGCCGTAACGCTCTTACGCCGCTACGCTGACGCTTTGCCGCGGAGGCAATCAGGATGCGAAGATGCTGACGCATCCGCACCCTGAAATGCTCAGGCGCCGCACGGGCTTGGCCAGAACCCGATGAGTCACGCTCATCGGGTTCTGGTATAAGGCGACACCGCCCGCTCTTTGGCCCCGCTGACAGGAACCGCCATGCCGCACGCGCGTCCGAGCCGTCTCCCCCTGCTGACGCGGCGCGGCTTCGCCGCCGCTGGCCTGATCGCCGCAGGCGCCATCGCTGCGCTGGCGGCGACCCCGCTTGTGGCGCAGGCCAGTGAGCGCGTCGTCAACATCTACAATTGGTCTGACTATATCGACCCGGCGATGTTGAAGAAGTTCACCGACGAAACCGGCATCCGGGTCGTTTACGACACCTATGACAATAACGAGATTGTCGAGAGCAAGCTGCTGGCGGGCAAGTCCGGCTATGACGTGGTGGTTCCCACGGGTCCGACGGTGCAGCGGATGATCCGCGCCGGCGTGCTCAGGGAGCTGGACCGCAACGCGCTGCCCAATCTCAAGCACGCCTGGCCGGAGATCGCCGGGCGGCTCGCCTCCTACGACCCAGGCAACCGTTACGCCGTCAATTACATGTGGGGCACCACCGGCATCGGCCTGAACCGGAGCATGGTGACGGCGGCCCTTGGCGCTGACGCCGCCCTCGACAGCCTCGACCTGATGCTCGACCCGGACAAGACCGCCAAACTCAAGAGCTGCGGCGTGATGATTCTGGATGCGGCGGAGGATGTGCTGCCCGCCGTGCTGCGCTACATCGGCCGCGACCCGGATTCCAGGGCCCAGGCGGATCTGCAGGCGGCGGCGGAGGCGCTGGGCAAGGTGCGCGGCGATATCCGCAAGCTGCACTCGTCGGAATACATCGCGGCGTTGGCCAATGGCGACATCTGCATGGCCTTCGGTTATTCCGGCGATGTGCTGCAGGCGCGCCGCCGCGCCCAGGAAGCGAAGAACGGCGTCGACGTCATCTATGTGCTGCCCAGGGAGGGCGCGCAGATGTGGTTCGACAATTTCGTCATTCCCGCCGACGCGCCCCACGCCGCCGAGGCGCACGCCTTCATCAATTTCATGATGCGTCCGGACGTCGCGGCGGCCAACAGCAATTTCACCTCTTACGCCAGCGGCAATGGCGACGCCCGCGCCCTTGTCCGGCCAGAAATACTGAACGACGCCAGTGTTTATCCCGATGCAACCGTGATGGCCCGGCTGTTCACCACCACCACCCCGGATGAGCGCAGCCAGCGCGCCATGACCCGGATGTGGACGCGGGTGCGTAGCGGCCGCTGACCCCTGGCAAGGCCGACGCCGCGACAATTGACGGCGGCGTCGCAGGCGACTTGAATGCGCCATTGCATTTTGGCGAGGCGACGCCGATATGGGCGCAGCAGCCAGCTTCTGGCGCATGGCGCTGGTCTGGCGGCAGCCTCGCCGCCGGATCAGGCCGTGTAACTCCTTGTGACCCTTGAGCGGGCCCCGGCCCGATCAGTGATTGACAGCATCGGGCGCCTTCACTAACCGGAACGCTCGCAATTTCCGAAAGAGAGTCTGCCGTGGCAAAGCCGGAACTCGGGACAAAGCGGGTCTGTCCGACCACAGGCCGCAAGTTCTATGACCTTAACAAGGACCCTGTCGTGTCGCCCTATACGGGTGAGACGTTTCCGCGCTCGATGTTCGAGCCGCAGGTAAAGGGCGCGCGCCCGGCTCCTGAGGAAGCCGACGACGAGGAAGCCGATCCGGCGACCATTTCGCTGGAAGAGGCTGACGGCGACGACGCCAAGATCGACGTGGATGTGGACGTCGACGTGGATGACGACGATGCGGTCGACGACACCTTCCTCGAGGAAGAGGAAGACAATGACGACGTCTCCGGACTTATCGACAGCGATATCGACGAAGACGAGGAAATCTGAGCACAACCCGGCGCAAGGCGCTTGTGCTCCGGAGGCGTTCTGACTTATACGCCTCTCATCAACGGCGACCGCCCCAAACGGCCGCCGGACTAAGTGGGGTCATAGCTCAGTTGGGAGAGCGCTTGAATGGCATTCAAGAGGTCGGCGGTTCGATTCCGCCTGGCTCCACCAAATATCTTCTCGGGGTTTGACCCTGAACAGACGACCGGCCGCTGGCCGGTTTTTTTGTGTCTGTTGCCAGAACCCGTGCGGCGCCTGAGTATTTAAGGATGTGGATGCGTCAGCATCTTCGCATCCTGGTATGACGCGTTGCGATGCCCCGCCTCATGCAGGGCGCGCCGCCAGTCGGATTGATCGTCCCCGGCAGTCCTGACCTGGTCCCGCGACGCCGCGCCCGGCGCAATTCCAGAGCATCGCCTGGCGTTTGCAGGTTGAGTGGCGACAGGCGTGGACTGCTGGCGGCGCTGCGACGGCTGCACCCTGGCGCCGCTGTGCTGGAGCCTGACGCGCCGTCCCTTCAGACCTCGGGCATGCAACGCCGCGACCTCATGGGTCTCGCCGCGTCTGACCCGCGCCTGGCGCTCCCCGGCGCCGCGCCGATTTGCGCCATGCGCCTCCGCGTCATCAACAGGCTGGCCCCGCCTTGGGGGAAAAGTGTCGCAACCGCACAGAAGGCGCTTGTGTCCCGGCCTTCCGCTGAGTATACCGCGTTCATCCACGGCGACCGCCCCAAACGGTCGCACGGAAGAGTGGGGTCATAGCTCAGTTGGGAGAGCGCTTGAATGGCATTCAAGAGGTCGGCGGTTCGATTCCGCCTGGCTCCACCAAATCTTCCACCAGGCTTCGCCCTAGACAGACCGGCCGCTGGCCGGTTTTTTTGTGTCCACGTGACGTCCTGGCCGCCGTCGACTGACGCCGCGGGGCGCAGGCAGCGGTGGGCCACCCACTCTGGAGCGGCCTTGCCGCCGCACCCATGCAGCGCATGCAGATAAAGCGGCGACGCTTGCGCCTGGGGCGCTGTTCAGCCGGCGCGATTGCCGCCACGCTGGCGTTATGACCGAACTGATTCCTGCCTCCCTCACCCGCCTCGCCCACGCCTGCGCCGAACAGCTGTTCGCCCGCAAGGAGACGGTCGGCATTTCCGAATCTTCTTCAGGGGGCCTGGTGGCGGCGGCGCTGCTGTCGGTTCCAGGCGCCTCGGCCTATTTCTACGGGGCCAGCGTCACCTATGCCCGCCCGGCTGCCCGCGCCTTCATGGGCATTGAGCGCCTGCCGCCGGGCATTCGCAGCTCCACGGAGCCCTATGCCCGCATCATGGCCGGGCTGGTCAGCGAGCGGCTGGGTTCGGTGTGGGGCCTCTCCGAGACCGGCGCAGCGGGACCAGCGGGCAACAGCTATGGCGATTCCACCGGCCACTCCTGCATGGCCGTCGCCGGCCCTGTCCGCCTGTCGCGCGTGATCAAGACCGGCGTGCCGGAGCGCGAGCCCAATATGGTGCTGTTCGCAGAAGCGACGCTGCAGCTGTTTCTGGAGGCGCTACAACAGGCCTCGGGCTCTGCGCCCCAGGGTCGATAACAACCGCGCCGGCATGGCGCATAAAAAAAGCTCTCGCGCCGTGCGGGAGCCGTTCTTCGCCAATCGGCCGGCTGATGAGGCCAGGGCGGCCACAGCCGCCTCATACCAGGATGCGAAGATGCTGACGCATCCGCATCCTTAAACGCTCAGGCGCCGCACGGGCTTAGCCACAACCCGATGAGTGACGCTCATCGTGTTCTGGTATCAGCGCCCCTCAGCGCCCCGCAGCGCCCTTGCCCAGCGGGCCTAGCGCCACCGGACGTACGTTGCGGAATTCGCCGCGCCTGATGGCAGTGAAGGTGATGATCGTCGCCACCAGGGTCGCCAGCCACCATGACTGGGTGTTGGCGTCGCCGAAGCTGGCGATGGTGAAGGCGCCGCCGAAGCAGGCGACGATGCCGGCGGTCAGCGCCGGATTGTCATGGCGGCGCGACGCCTTGATGGCGTACCAGAGCGCCACGGCCCCAGCCAGCGCCCCGACCACGCCCAGCTCATACCAGATCTCGAACGGCAGGGTGCGCGGCGCGTCAGGCGACAGGAAGCCAGCGACGCGAGCGCGGATGCTGGTGTCGAAGCCATGGCCAGTGAGCATGCGCAGCGGCTCGCGCCCGGTCTCTTCCGCCCACACCCGCAGCGACAGCGCGCCTGGATAGAGCGGGCCGTGGAAGAACTTCAGGAACGGGCGCAGGATCAGCGGGAACAGCGGGGCAAGGGCCAGCAACGCCGGCATCACCACGGCGATCACCCGCACGGCGCGATCGCCGCCAAGCCGGGTGATGGCGTAGAGCGCAGCGCCCACCGCCACCGACAGCAGCGCTGCGTTCTCCGGCATGACGCAGGTGGCGATGGCCACCACCGCCAGCAGGGCGCAGGCGCCGAGGATGCGGCGACGTGAGGCCAGCCACGCCACGGCGGGCCACACCAATACGGCGAGCACCACAAGGCCGCGCTCCAACGGATCGGCGTCCATCAGCTCGGCGTTGACGTCCTGGGCGCGAAACGCCCCCAGCGCCAGCGCGCCAAGGGCGCCAATGGCGACGCCGACCGGAATGAGGTGGAGATTGGCGGTGCGGATCCGGTCCGGCAACGCGGCGACGCCAGCGAGGCCGACCAGCGTCATCCAGCCGATCTGCAGCAGCTTCTCCGTCGCCGTCTCGGGAAACGGCGTCCAGGCGATCGACACCACCGCCCAGCCCAGCAGCACCAGCGCGGCCACGCCGCCAACATTCTGGAAGGCGCCGCGCAGGAAGCTGAACGGGGCGCGCGGGGCGCGATCGATCAGGCTGGCGAGGATCAGCAGCGCCACGGCGATCGGCGTCAGGATCACGGCGGCGCGGCGCGACACCACGGCGCCGATCGGCAGCAGGAAGACCAGCGTGAAGAAGCCGACGCGGCGCAGCATTTGCGCGGTGTCGACCGTGGGGTCAAAGCCCGCGCCAGCGCCGCTGGCCCGTGTCGCCGGCTTCGCCGCCGCTCCTGTGGGCGCGGCGCCCTGAAGCACAGGACGCGACGCCGGTTTGGAACTGCCTGGACCCTGCATAGCTGCTTCCGTCTGTAACCACTCGTCTTCGCATAGCGCCGACTGTTGATGGACGCCATGATGGGCGAGCTTCGCCAGGTAAACTTGTCCAGCCTGTTGCAAAAAAGCGCAAATCATGGCGCGCGCAGCAGACCAACAGAAAAGGCCCCGCCAAAGGCGGAGCCCTGCTTATAGCTGGCGCGCATTAACCATAGGTTGCCTTGACGCAGGCGGACCTTTGGTCGCTTTCACCTCATACCAGGATGCGAAGATGCTGACGCATCCGCATCCTGAAATGCTCAGACGCCGCACGGGCTTAGCCAGAACCCGATGAGTCACGCTCATCGGGTTCTGGTATCAGCCCAAACGTCGCCTGCCGACGGGCGGAGGCGCCGTGCGGGGCGCGACCAGGGAGGCGGATGCTGCGCCCCCCCGCCTAGCGCATCGCCCTGCGGCTCAGTTCCTGGCGGCTCAGTTTTTGGCGGCTCAGTTCTTGCCGTCGCGCAGATAATTGATGATGCCCGAGAAATCGGAGCCGCCAAATCCGGCTGCGGCGAAGCGCTCATACAGGGCCGCTGCGGCGGCGCCCATCGGCGTCGAGGCCCCGGCGCTGGCGGCGGCGTCCTGCGACAGCTTCAGGTCCTTGAGCATCAGGTCAACGGCGAAGCCTGGCTTGTAACCGTTGTTGGCCGGTGAGGTCGGCACCGGGCCGGGCACCGGGCAATAAGAGGTGATCGACCAGCACTGGCCGGACGAGGTCGAGGCCACGTCATACAGCGCCTGATGCGACAGGCCGAGCTTCTCGCCCATGGCGAAGGCTTCGCAGACGCCGATCATCGAAATGCCGAGGATCATGTTGTTGCAGATCTTGGCGGCCTGGCCGGCGCCGGCGTCGCCGCAATGGACGATCTTGCCGCCCATCACCTCGAGCACCGCCTTGCCGGCGTCGAAGGCCGCCTGGGAGCCGCCGACCATAAAGGTCAGGGTGCCGGCCGCCGCGCCGCCGACGCCGCCGGACACCGGGGCATCAAGCGCGATCTTGCCAGCCGCGGCGGCGATCTCATGCGCCTTGCGGGCGCTGTCGACGTCGATGGTCGAGCTGTCGATGAACAGCGCGCCTGCCCTGGCCAGCGGCAGGATCTGCTCCCAGACCGCCAGCACCAGTTTGCCGTTGGGCAGCATGGTGATGACGATGTCGGCGCCATCGACGATGTCGGCGGCGTTCTCGGCGACGCTGACGCCCTGGGCTGCGGCGGCGTCACGCGAGGCGGCCGACAGATCAGCGCCGCGCACGGTGTGGCCAGCCTTGACCAGATTGGCGGCCATCGGGCCGCCCATGTTGCCGAGACCGATGAAAGCAATGGTGCTCATGATTTACTCCCGGAAGCTCCGGCCAGGCCGGCCTGTTTTGGTTTTGTGGGCGACCGCCTCGCTCAGCGACCGACCAGCGCGCGGGCGACGATCACCCGCATGATCTCATTGGTGCCCTCAAGGATCTGGTGCACGCGCAGGTCGCGCACGATCTTCTCGACGCCATATTCGTGCAGATAGCCGTAGCCGCCGTGCAGCTGCAGCGCCTCATTGGCCACATTGAAGCAGGCGTCGGTGACGAAGCGCTTGGCCATGGCGCACAATTTGGTGGCGTCCGGCTCCTTGCGATCGAGCGCGGCGGCGGCGCGCCACAGGAAGCTGCGCGCGGCCTCAAGCTCAATCGCCATGTCGGCGATGCGGAACTGCAGCGCCTGGAACTCGTCGAGCCGCTTGCCGAAGGCCTTGCGCTCATTGAGGTAGGCCAGCGACTTCTCCAGCGCCGCCTGGGCCCCGCCCAGCGAGCAGGCGGCGATGTTGAGGCGGCCGCCGTCAAGGCCAGCCATGGCGATCTTGAAGCCATCGCCCTCCGCGCCGAGGCGGTTGGCCACCGGCACGCGGGCGTTGTCGAAGATCACCTGGCGCGTCGGCTGGGCGTTCCAGCCCATCTTGCGCTCATTGGCGCCGAAGCTCAGGCCAGGCGTATCCTTTGGGATCACCAGGGTGGAGATGCCCTTGGCCCCCTCGCCGCCAGTGCGCACCATCACCACGTAGACGTCGGTGTCGCCGGCGCCGGAAATGAACTGCTTGGCGCCGTTCAGCACGTAATCGTCGCCGTCACGTACGGCTTTGGTCGACAGGGCGGCGGCGTCCGAGCCGGCGCCGGCCTCGGTGAGGCAGTAGCTCGCCATCCATTCCATGGTGGTTAGCTTCGGCAGCCACTGCAGGCGCTGGCTTTCCGTGCCCCAGGTGTCGATCATCCACGACGCCATGTTGTGAATCGAAATAAAGGCGGCGACGGCAGGGCAGCCGGTCGACATCGCCTCAAAAATCAGCGCGGAATCGAGCCGGGTCAGGCCAGAGCCGCCGACGTCCTCACGGATATAGACGCCGCCCATGCCAAGCGCCGCCGCCCCGCGCATCTCCTCTACCGGGAAGTGCTTTTTCTCATCCCATTCCAGCGCATGCGGGGCGATCTGCTCGCTGGCGAAGGCCCGGGCCATGTCACGGATGGCGACGTGATCCTCGGAAAGGGCGAAAAACGGCGTGGTCTGGCTCATGGCTGCGTCTCCAGCGCGCCCCTGGGCGCGGCGCTCCCCCTGAAGCGGTCGTTACGACAGGCGTGCGCGCCCCGACGGAGAACCGCCGGGGCGCGCTCAATTATAGCGGCGCGGATCAGTCCATCGTCGGAATGACGAACTCGGCGCCTTCCTTGACGCCCGACGGCCAGCGCGAGGTCACGGTCTTGGTCTTGGTGTAGAAGCGGATCGAATCCGGGCCATGCTGGTTCAGATCGCCATAGCCCGAACGCTTCCAGCCGCCGAAGGTGTAGTAAGCGATCGGAACCGGGATCGGCACGTTGATGCCGACCATGCCGACATTAACCTTGGCGGCGAAGTCGCGGGCCGCGTCGCCGTCGCGGGTGAAGATGGCGACGCCATTGCCATATTCGTGCTCGGACGGCAGGCGCAGGGCCTCGTCATAATCCTTGGCGCGCACCACCGACAGCACCGGGCCGAAGATCTCTTCCTTGTAGATCTTCATGTCCGTGGTGACGTTGTCGAACAGGCAGCCGCCCATGTAGAAGCCGTTTTCATAGCCCTGGAGCCTGAAATCGCGGCCGTCGACGACGAGCTTGGCGCCCTCGTCAATGCCCGACTGCACGTAGCCCTTCACGCGCTCCAGCGCGTCGCGGGTCACCAGCGGGCCGTAGTCGGCGGTCAGGTCGGTGGACGGGCCGACGCGCAGCGCCTCGACGCGCGGGATCAGCTTTTCCATCAGGCGGTCAGCGGTGGCCTGGCCAACCGGAACAGCCACCGAGATCGCCATGCAGCGCTCGCCAGCCGAACCAAAGCCAGCGCCGATCAGCGCGTCGACGGTCTGGTCCAGATCGGCGTCGGGCATGATGATGGCGTGGTTCTTGGCGCCGCCGAAGCACTGGGCGCGCTTGCCGGTGGCGGCGCAGCCCTGGTAAATGTACTCCGCGATAGCCGACGAACCGACGAAGCCAACGGCCTTGATGTCCGGGTCCTGCAGGATGGCGTCGACCGACTCCTTGTCGCCATTGACGACGTTGAGCACGCCAGCCGGCAGGCCAGCCTCAAGCATCAGCTCGGCGAGGCGCATCGGCACGCCCGGATCGCGCTCGGACGGCTTCAGGATGAAGGCATTGCCGCAGGCGATGGCCGGAGCGAATTTCCACATCGGGATCATCGCCGGGAAGTTGAACGGCGTGATGCCGGCGACGACGCCGAGCGGCTGGCGCATCGAATAGATGTCGATGTTGGGACCTGCGCCTTCGGTGTACTCGCCCTTCATCAGGTGCGGCACGCCGATGGCGAACTCCACCACTTCCAGACCACGCTGGATGTCGCCCTTGGCGTCCGGAATGGTCTTGCCATGTTCACGGGCCAGCAGCTCGGCGAGGCTGTCGTATTCGGCCTGGGCGAGCTCAAGGAACTTCATCAGCACGCGGGCGCGGCGCTGCGGGTTGGTGGCGCCCCAGGCGAGCTGCGCCTCACGGGCGTTCTCCACGGCGGCGCGCAGCTCGGCCTTCGTCGCGAGGGCGACCTTCGCCTTCACTTCGCCGGTCATCGGCTCGTAAACGTCGGCGAAACGGCCCGACGTGCCAGCGACATGCTTGCCGCCGATGAAATGGCCATAGGTGTGCATGGCGACCCTCTCAGTTTGCTGCCGCATCCAGGCGACAGTCATCGCATTTTCACCGTGGCGCGCCAGCCGGGCGGGCCAGACGCCGTTAAATCCTGGCCAGGCCCCGGCGGCCTGAAACCAGCCGCCGTCCAGGGACGAGGCGCGGGGAAGGCCGTCACGGGGGGACCATGTGCCGGAGAACTATGATCCAGCGCCAGGCTTTGCGCCACCGTACGACCGTCGCAATTGCGTAGCTTCACTATCATTGCCAATTGCGCACCGCTATATGGTTTTATGAATGACTGCGGTGCGAAAATGCGCACACGGCGGCGACGCCCTGTATCTGGCGCGCTGATCCTGCCCCCAGGCCCCACCTTGAAGGTCACGGCATGAAATTCGACTGGGACGACCTGCGCTATTTCCTCTCCGTGGCCCGCGCTGGCCGGCTGACCGTGGCGGCGAAGCGGCTGGGCGCCGACCACGCCACCGTGTCGCGCCGCATCAGTTCGCTGGAGAGCGCGCTGAAGGCCAAGCTGTTTGAGCGCCGCCCGCATGGCTACCAGCTCACCGCCCAGGGCGAACGGCTGCTCGCCAATGCCGAAGCCATCGAGACCCACGCCCTCGCCGCCCAGAGCGAGATCGGCGGCGCCGATCTGTCGCTGTCTGGCGCCGTGCGCATTGGCGCGCCCGATGGCCTGGGCGCCATGTTCCTCGCGCCGCGCATCACCGCGCTGGCCGAGCGCTATCCCGAACTGGAGATCCAGCTGGTGGCGATGTCGCGCATTCCCTCGCTGAGCAAGCGCGAGGCCGACATCGCCATCTCGCTCAATCCGCCGCGCGAGGGCCGCATCGTCGCCCGCAAGCTCGGCGATTACGATCTGGCGCTCTACGCCTCACCCGACTATCTGGCCGCCGCGCCGCCAGTGCGCACGGTCAACGATCTGTTTGCCCATCGCATCGTCGGCTACATCGACAATCTGATCTATTCGCCTGAACTCGACTATCTCGACGAAGTCGCCAAGGGGCTCAGGCCGCGCATCCAGAGCTCCAGCATCCTGGCGCAGCTGGCGGCGACCGAGGCCGGGGCCGGCATATGCGTGCTGCCGCGCTTCATGACCGGCGACGCCCGGCTGCAGCGGGTGCTGGCCGATCAGGTGACGCTGACCCGCTCGTTCTGGCTGATCGTCCACGCCGATCTGCGCGACGTCGCCCGCATCCGCGCCACCATGGATTTCCTCGTCCGCGAAATCCGCGCGGCGCGCGACGTGCTGCAACCCGCCGCGCCCTGAGTAGCGGCGCAGGCTGGAAAACGCTCCGACCGGCGCGCCGCCGCTATACATAACACAACTTACGTTATTCAATGCTCCCGCCCTGCGGGGCGCCGACCGCAAAGCGGCGGACGATAAGGGTTTGGGGAGGACATTATGGATCACGCTCATGACGCGCGCGGCGGCGGCCGCTTCGCGCGCACTTTCATGTCTGCTTGTCGCGCAGGCGGCGTCGCCACGGTTGCAGCTGGCCTCGTCGCAGCACTGGCGCTGGCTGGCCCGGCCCACGCCCAGCCGGCGGCGACGCCGGGGGTGACCGACACTGAAATGGTGATCGGCAATATGGTGCCCTACAGCGGCCCGGCCTCGGCCTATGGCGTGCTGGGCAAGATCCTCAGCGGCTATTTCCAGCGGGTGAACGACAATGGCGGCATCAATGGCCGCAAGGTGCGCTTCCTCTCCTATGACGACGCCTACAGCCCGCCCAAGGCGGTGGAGCAGGCGCGACGGCTGGTGGAGCAGGATCAGGTGTTGCTGATCGCCGCCCCGCTGGGCACCGGCAATAACACCGCCATCATGAAATATATGAACGCCCGCAAGGTCCCACAGATCATGCTGATGTCGGGCGGCGCCAAGTTCAGCTCGGACCCGCAGGCCAATCCCTGGACCATGCCGTTCAACGTGTCGCTCGACACCGAAGGCCGCATTTACGCCAGGCACATCCTGGAAAAATATCCCAACGCCAAAATCGCCGTGCTGTATCAGAACGATGACTTCGGCAAGGATCTCAACAAAGGTCTGCGCGAGGGCCTCGGCGAGAAGGTGTCGATGATCGTCGCCGACGCGCCTTATGAGCTGTCTGATCCGACCGTTGATTCACAGATGGTCAAGCTGAAGGCGTCGGGCGCCGATCTGTTCGTCAATCTGGCTTCGCCACGCTTCGCCGCCCAGGCCATTCGCAAGCTCGGCGAGATGGGCTGGAAGCCGGTGCAGATCATCAATAACGCCGCCAATTCAGTGCAGCAGGTGCTGCAGCCCGCTGGCCTCGCCAACGCCCAGGGCGCCATCACCACCGGCAATTTCAAGGACCCGGGCGATCCGCAATGGGCCAATGACCCCGCCGTCAAGGAATGGGAGGCGTTTGTCGCCAAATATGTGCCGGAAGCGCCCAAGGACAGCAGCTTCGCCATCGGCACCTATGCGGTGGCCCAGACGCTGGAGCACATCCTCAAACAGGCCGGGCGCGATCTGAACCGCGACAGCGTCTTGAAGGCTGCGGCCAGCCTGGACAATTTCGCCCCCACGGTCATGCTGCCGGGCATCACCATGAACACCTCCGCCACCGACTACCAGCCGATCGAGCAGAGCCAGTTGCTGGTGTTCGAGAACGACCGCTGGAAGCCGCTGGGCGGGATCATTTCCGCTGGCAAGCGCTGATAGCTTTCCGGCCAGGTTGGCGCGGCGGGCTGTCTGGCGGGGAAAGACGTGGATGCCCGTGACGAGCACGGGCATGACGGCCTGGGGTGGTGGCGGCGGGTGGCCAAATGGTTGGCGGCGTGGTTGGCGGCGCTCCAACGCGCGGGACGCCATCGCGTGAACCGCTCCGGCTGACGCCTCAGCCTCTTACATGCCCGCCACTTGTATGCGTGCCACTTGCATGCGTGACTCTTGCATGCCCGTGTCTGGCCCGGGCATGCACGCACAACCGCGCCGCCCTGGCCATAAAGCGCCGGCCCGCGCTCGCGTGACGCCAGGCCGCTGGGCCGCTGGGCCGCTGGGCCGCTGGGCCGCTGGGCCGCTGGGCCGCTGCTGCGCGCCACACGGAAAATGCGCAACATTCGCAATACTTGCCCTTGATAGCGTTGACCTGGGCGCCCATTTTGCGGCGGGCGCGCGCCCTGCGCGACCAATCCCTTACCGAGTTCCAGGAACACCATGTCAGCGCCTGATCCGACGCCGCATTCACCCGGGCCCACGCCCACGCCCGTGACGCCGCCCCAGCAGCAATTGTCCCCGATGGCCCGCGTGATCTTTGGCTCGCGCTGGCTGCAATTGCCGCTGTATCTGGGCCTGATCGTGGCCCAGTGCGTCTATGCGTTTTTGTTCCTCAAGGAACTCTATCACCTCGTCATGCACGCCTTCGATTTCACCGAGCAGCAGATCATGCTGGTGGTGCTCGGGCTGATCGACGTGGTGATGATCTCCAACCTGCTGATGATGGTGATCATCGGCGGCTATGAGACCTTCGTGTCACGGCTGAAGCTGGAGACCCATCCCGACCAGCCGGAATGGCTGAGCCACGTCAACGCCAGCGTGCTGAAGATCAAGCTGGCCATGGCGATCATCGGCATCTCGTCGATCCATCTGCTGCGCACCTTCATTGAGGCCGGCAATCTGGGCGTGCCCGGCAAGGCCAATTACACCGAGACTGGCGTCATCCTGCAGACGGTGATCCATGTGGTGTTCATCCTGTCGGCCATCGGCATCGCCTATGTCGACCGCCTGAGCCACCCGCCCGTACATCACCGCCGCGATCACTGAACCATGGCGCGCAAGACGTCGCGCCTGCGCATGGCGCTACGCTGAACATCACACGCCCGGCGAAAAGCCGGGCGTTTTGCTGTGTGCATAGGGTCCCCCTGGCCCGTCAGGCGGGCTGGGGCAAAAAGACTGGCCGCCCATTGAACCTGACGCGGGGCTTGCGCGACAGCAGCTTGAGCGGTTCATTCTGGACCAGATCGTGCCGGTTTGGGCCTCGTGGGCGGCCAAACCTGGGCAGCACGCATCGTCGCCGGTGAGCAGGCCGGTTCAGCCGGTGACACAAGCGGGGGAAGAGCCATGTCGTTTGGACAACGGATGCGCAACAGTTGGGCCATGCTGAAGGCCTGCATGGACATTCTGAAGAGCGACGTCCGTCTGCTGGTGTTCCCGCTGATGGGCTTCGCCTCCGTGCTGCTCGTCGTGCTGCTGTTTATCGCGCCGCTGTTCATGGCGATGGTGTGGGGCGCCTCGGCCGACCAGGATGGCGACAGCACGCTGCTGTTCTATGCGGTGCTGTTCGTATTCTATGTCGCGACCTATTTCACCGGCAGCTTTTTCTCGGTCGCTTTGGTGGCCACCGTCATGCGCCGGCTGGCCGGCGAGCCCGCAGGTCTTGGCTATGGCCTCGCCGTGGCGCGCAGCAAATGGCGACACATCCTCGGCTATTCGATCGTCGCGGCGACCGTTGGCGTGGCGCTGCGCTTTGTCGCCGAGAAGGCTGGCGTGCTCGGCTCGATCGGGGCCAGCCTCGCTGGCGTGGCCTGGGGACTGGCGTCGTTCCTGATCATCCCCGTGCTGGTGATGCGCGACCTCAGCCCCATGGATGCGGTCAAGGAAAGCGCCAGCCTGTTCCGCCACACCTGGGGCGAAAGCGTCATCGGCGTCGCCAGCATCGGCCTGATGTTTTTCCTGCTGCACGCTTGCGTGTTCGTGGCGGGCGTATTCTTCGCCATCACCATGTTCGCCAATGGCCAAAACGGCGGCGGCATGTTCGTCATCGCGCTGATGTTCTGCGGCTGGGGGCTACTGGCCACCGTGCAGGTGGCGCTGTCGGGAATCTATTCCGCCGCTTTGTATCGCTACGCCACCACCGGCCAGGGCTTTGGCGCCCTCGACAGCAACACCCTCGCCCACGCCTTTGCGCCAAAGAACGCCTGATACCAGAACCCGATGAGCTTCACTCACCGGGTTCTGGCCAGGCCCGTGCGTCGCCTGAGCATTTAAGGATGCGGAAGCGTCAGCATCTTCGCATCCTGGTATGAGCCGCGCGGCCAGCGTCACGACTCCAGCGGCTGATGGGGCGGCGTCAACCGCCCCAGGCCGGATCGGCGAGGATGTCGTCGCCATCGCCACCCAGTTCAGGCGAGGCGCGCATCGCCACGACGGGTTCGCCATCCATGACGATCGGCGAGCGCACGGCGGGCACCATGCCGCCAGCGGCGTTGGCGTGCGGCAGTTCGATGCGCAGGCCGCGATGCAACACCTGCGGATCGGCGAACACATCGTTCAGCCGGTTGATCGGACCGACTGGCACGCCAACCGCCGTCAGCTGCGCCAGAATATCGTCGCGGGAAAAGGTCGCGGTTTTCGCCGCCAGCAGCGCCGCCAGCTCGTCGCGATGCCTGATGCGATCGGCGTTTTTCAGGAAGCGCGCATCGGTGATCAGCTCTGGCAGGCCGAGCACGGCGCAGATGCGGGCGAACTGCAGATCGGTGCCTGAGGCGATGATGAAGTGGCCATCGGCAGCCGGGAACACCTGGTAGGGCGCGACATTGCTGTGGGCGTTGCCAACCCGCGGCGGGTTTTCGCCAGACACCAGATAGTTCATCGCCTGATTGCCAAGCACCGCCACCTGGGTGTCGAGCAACGCCATGTCGATGTGGCAACCGACGCCGCTCTGCGCCCGGCCCTGCAAGGCCGCGAGGATGGCCACCGTGGCGTACATGCCGGTGAAGATGTCAGCGTAGGCCACCCCGGCCTTGACCGGCTCGCCATCGGGCTCGCCGGTGAGCGACATGACGCCGCCCAGCCCCTGGATCATGAAATCATAGCCCGGGCGCGGCGCGTAAGGCCCATCCTGACCGAAGCCAGTCACCGAGCAATAGATCAACGCCGGGTGGCCGGCGCGCAGGCTGGCGTGGTCGAGGCCATATTTTTTGAGACCGCCGACCTTGAAATTCTCGATGACGATATCGGCGTGGGCGGCGAGACGGCGCACCAGCGCCCGCCCCTCCTCCGTCTCGAAATCGACGGCGATCGAGCGTTTGCCGCGATTGGCGGCGTGATAATAAGCGGCGGAGAGGTCGCCGCCGTCAGCCGCGGCGACGAAAGGCGGGCCCCATTGCCGGGTGTCGTCGCCGACGCCGGCGCGCTCCACCTTGACCACATCGGCGCCGAGATCGGCGAGCAATTGCCCGGCCCAGGGGCCGGCGAGCACGCGCGCCAGCTCGAGCACGCGCACGCCCTTCAGGGGTTGTGGAGCCATCAGCCCCTCCATGCTGGGCGCGCCGGCCCCTGTGCCGAGGCCTTTACCCAAGGCCTTTACCGGCGCCTTTACCAGCGCCCTCGGCCCCAGCGCCTGCGCGCGCCGTTGATGAAATCAGTAGAACGCCTGGATGCCGGTCTGGGCGCGGCCGAGGATCAGCGCATGCACGTCATGGGCGCCCTCATAGGTATTCACCGTCTCCAGATTCTGCGCATGGCGCATGACGTGGAACTCCTGGTGAATGCCGTTGCCGCCGTGCATGTCGCGGGCCATGCGGGCGATATCAAGCGCCTTGCCGCAATTGTTGCGCTTGACGATCGAGATCATCTCCGGGGCGATGCGGCCGTCATCGAACAATTTGCCGACGCGCCACGAGGCGAGCAGCGCCAGCGAAATCTCGGTCTGCATGTCGGCCAGCTTCTTCTGCACCAATTGGGTGGCGGCGAGCGGGCGGCCAAACTGCTTGCGGTCCAGCGTGTAGGCGCGCGCCCTGTGCCAGCAGTCTTCCGCCGCGCCCATGGCGCCCCAGGAGATGCCGTAGCGGGCGCGGTTGAGGCAGCCGAACGGACCCTTGAGGCCCGAGACATGCGGCAGCAGCGCCTCCTCGCTGACCTCGACATTGTCGAGCACGATCTCGCCCGTGATTGAAGCGCGCAAGCTGAGCTTGCCGTCGATCTTCGGCGCGGACAGGCCCTTCGTCCCCTTGTCGAGCACGAAGCCCCGGATGTCGCCATTGTGGGCGGCGGATTTGGCCCAGACCACGAACACATCGGCGATGGGCGAATTGGAGATCCACATCTTCGCGCCATTGAGGCGATAGCCGCCGTCGATCTTTTCGGCGCGGGTCTTCATGCCGCCGGGGTCGGAACCGGCGTCGGGCTCGGTAAGGCCGAAACAGCCGACCCATTCGCCGCTGGCCAGCTTCGGCAGATATTTGCGGCGCTGCGCCTCGGAGCCATAGGCATAGATCGGGTACATGACCAGCGACGACTGCACGCTCATCATCGAGCGATAGCCGCTGTCGACGCGTTCAACCTCACGGGCCACGAGGCCATAAGCGACATAAGACGCGCCGGCGCAGCCATAGTCTTCCGGCAGCGTCACGCCGAGCAGGCCCAGCTCGCCCATCTCGTTGAAGATGGCGCGGTCGGTGAGTTCATGCGCGTAAGCGTCGATGACGCGCGGCAGCAGTTTTTCCTGAGCGTAGGCCCGGGCGCTGTCGCGGATCATCCGCTCATCATCGCTGAGCAGATCATCCAGCAGAAACGGGTCTTCCCAACTGAACGCGCCGCGATCACCCGGATTGGCGCCGGCGGCGAAACCATGTGAACCCATTGATATTACTCCAATGCGCAAGCCCGGCGCGCCTTCCGCGCCAGCGACCTTCCCGCGCTCAAAACTGCACGGCGACTCAGGGCAGGACCTGACCACTAGAGCATGATCCGCCCATTCTGAACCTGACCAGGCGGCAATTTTCATCCGCCACCCGCCTCCGTTCCATGCCGCGCGCCTGTTTGACGTCGCCGCGCAGCGAGGCGCCTGACAGGCTAGCGCCAGCTAATGCGCCGCCGTTCCGACGCCCCCGGCTTTGCCACCGCTCCGGGCCGTCAGGGCGAAGGCGTTGTCGATGGCGCTGCACAGCGTCTCGTCATAGCGCCGGGCGTAGCGGCGAAAGTGAAGACCGTCGGCCATGGCGCCCGTGCGGGCCAGACCGAACATCGCCTCCGCCCGGTCTGCGGCGTACAGGTCGATCATCACACAACTGGCCAGATCTGCGCAGGCGCGCCTGATTTCCGCGGTGAACGCCGCCGTCTGCTCCAGCGCCAGAAACCGGCCCGTGGAGGCGGCGGCGGGCGGAATGGCGCTGACCGCGACGACCTCCGCCCGTCCAGCCATTTCGCCGAGCAGCCGCCGGATGTCGGCGGCGAAACGGTCCGGACTGTTGTGGCGTTTGCGCAGCAGGTTGTTGACGCCGATGGTGAGGATGATAGCCCGCGCCCGCGCCATGGTGAGCCCATGCCACAGATCCGCGCACCCCCGGGCCGTGGCGCCGCTGACTCCAGCGTTGAGCACAGGCCGGCCACACAGGCCCGGCAGCGCCGGCGTCAATTCAGCATGGCTATCGCCCGCCACAATGATCGCGCCTGGCGGCGCGCGATCAAGATGCGCCTGGATTACCCGGGCACGTCCCAGGGCATATTGATGCGCGGTGAAGCCGTCGCTGGAGCGCCAACGCATCAGTTCCACGCCCAGAAGGCCGCCCCCTGCGCCCAGCGCCATGCCTGCCACGATCCCCGCGACAAGAAAAATGGCGCGACGCCGGCGCGGCGCACGCCAGGTGCGCAGCCGACGATGGCGCCTGCCCGCGCTGTTCATGTCGCTCCCACCCGGGAGAGGCGTGCATGCCAGGCGCCATCGGGGGTCGCCGACGGGCGCGTTGCTTCTGTCGCCCGCTGCGGTCGGGGGGCGCCATCCTGGCGATGGCGCGAGATTTTCGGACCGACGGTGCGATGTGACAAGAATAGCTGCCCAGTACAATCATATCTATAGTGAACAATCCGGCACATGCGCTGGATTTTGCGACACAGTTCGTGCGCAAATTCATAGACACATCGCCCGGACACCGGCGATTGCCGCCGGGGTTAATTTTATTTCCCTTAAGCTATCGTGGCGCGCCCTGCGGCTGACGACATACCCCCGACGGCGATCGCGCCAGCCCCAAGGGGTGACAAACGGTCACGTAAACCAATTGACTAGAACAGCCATGATTGTGTTGGCCGCTGCTGCGTGGCATCGCACGCCGATCAGGTCGCTGGCGGAGCGGGGCGAGAAAGCGGATGTCTGTCAAGAACTTGTCAGGATATTCCGTTGCATCCGCACCTTTTTGCCAGCGCGGCGCCGGAAAGCAGCCCCATCGAGGGGTGGCCAACTGATGCAAGGACCAGCAAGCTTTGGCGGGGGGGCCGGCGTGACGCAGCCTGCCGCGCCAGGGCCTTGCATGCGCTCCCATGCGGGAGCGGATTACGGGAGACGACGATGACTGCAGCGCGCAGCCAGGCCACGTTCGGCGATTACGCCGGGTTCCTGGACACCTTCAATGCCGAAAACCTCTGGCAGGACGTGACCGCCAATGCGGACGTGGTCAACGCCTGCGTCGCCTGCTGCGACCGCTGGGCCAACGATGGTCGCGTCGCGCTGATCCATGACCGGGGCGGCGTCGTCACCGAATACACCTACGCCGACCTGCAGCAGCGCGCGGCGCGCTTCGCCAATACATTGACCCGGCTGGGCATTGGCAAGGGCGACCGCATCGCCGCCATGATGCCGCGTAACGTCGACATGCTCACCGTGCTGCTGGGCGCGTGGCGGGCTGGCGCGGTCTATGTGCCGCTGTTCACCGCCTTCGGCCCCAAGGCCGTGGAAAGCCGCGTGCATGGCGCCGACGCCAAATTGGTGGTCACCGACGCCGCCAACCGTCCCAAGCTCGACGGCGCCGACCGCATGCCGCCCATCGTCGTCATTGGCGGCGGCCAGAAGGCGATTGACGCCGGCGACGTCGATTTCGCCACCGAGATGGCGCAGAGCTCCGACGTGTTCGCGCCGGTCGCGCTGGAGCGCGACGACCTGATCATGATGCTGTTCACCTCGGGCACCACCGGCTCGCCCAAGGGTGTGCGCGTGCCGATGTTCGCGCTGGCCGGCTTCCTCGCCTACATGCGCTATTCGGTCGACCTGCGCGAAACCGACCGTTACTGGAACATCGCTGATCCGGGCTGGGCCTACGGCCTGTATTACGCCGCCGCCACGCCGCTGCTGATGGGCCAGACCACGCTGTACAGCGAGGACCCGTTCACGGTGGACAATTTCTACCGGGTGCTGAAGCAGCACGGCGTCACCAATCTCGCCGGTTCGCCGACGGCGTATCGCCTGCTGATGGCCGCCGGCGAGGATGTCGCCGCCCAGGTCAGGGGCCAGCTGCGCGCCGTGTCCTCAGCGGGCGAGCCGCTCAACGCCGAGGTGATCCGCTGGTTCGACCGGGCGCTCAACGCCCCGATCCGCGACCATTACGGCCAGACCGAGACCGGCATGGTGCTGTGCAACCATCACGCCCTCGCCCATCCGGTGCATGAGGGCGCTGCGGGCTTCGCCTTGCCAGGCTATCGCATCGTCGTCATCGACACGGATGACAATGAGCTGGCCCCGGAGCAGCAGGGCGAACTGGCCATCGACCGCCACAACTCGCCGCTGCTGGTGTTCGCCGGCTATTGGGGCCGTGAGCCCTTGCCCGAAAGCCAGCGCTATTACCGCACCGGCGACACCGCCGAGATCAACGCCGACGGCACCATCAGCTTCTTTGGCCGCGCCGACGACGTCATCACCTCATCGGGCTATCGCATCGGTCCGTTCGACGTGGAAAGCGCGCTGATCGAGCACCCCTGCGTCGCCGACGTCGCCGTCATCGGCAAGCCGGACCCGGAGCGCACCGAGATCGTCAAGGCCTTCATCATCCTGAAGCCGGGCTTCGACGGCACGGACGCGCTGCGCGAGGAGCTGGTGCAGCACGTGCGCAAGCGGCTGTCGACGCACTCTTACCCGCGCGAGATCGACTTCGTCACCGAACTGCCGAAGACCCCGAGCGGCAAGGTGCAGCGCTTCATCCTGCGCGCCGCCGAAGTGGCGAAGCTCAAGGACGCTGGCGTGCAGCTCTAAGGCCGGGGCGGCTGGCGGGCGCTGTCTGGAAGGCTCGCCGGCGCCGTGGCGCTGGGTTTGTGGCGCTGGGGATTGTGACGCTCGGAAGACGTGGATGCCCGTGACGAGCACGGGCATGACGGCGGGGGTGACCTGGCGCGTGTGGGCCTGGGCGCGAGCGCTTGCGGGCGTGAGCACGAGCGTATGAGACAGGCGGGGCTGGCCAGAGCTTCTGTCTTGCGATGCACCAAAAAAGCAGGCGCGTCCCGGTTGGGGCGCGCCTTTGTCGTTTCACAGGCGTTGGCGGCGCCTCAGGCGGCCAGCGCCTCATCGGCCGGGCCGAAGAACTCGTAATGGATGCGCGCCGTTGGCACGCCAGCCGCCACCAGAGCGGCGATGACGTCGCGCAGCATCTGGCGCGGGCCGCAGATGTAGTAGTCGGCCTCGCGTATGGGCGTCGCGCTGGCCAGCCATTGCGCCGAGATCACGCCGCTCTCGTCGAAATCTGCGCCGGCCACCGAGGCCGGGCTCGGCGCCTCGTGGAAGAAGATCGCCTTGCCATTGGGCAGCGCCGCCACAAGCTCGCGGACGTGGCCAGCCATGGCCTGGGCGGAGGCGTCAAAGGCGCCATGGGCGAACAGCACCTGCTGCTGCGGATGGGTGGCGACGATGCTTTCCAGCATGGCGACCATGGGCGTGAGGCCGACGCCGCCCGACAGCAGCACCACCGGCCGGTCTTGCGCTGGCGACAGGAAGAATTCGCCCGCTGGCGCGCCGACCTTGAGCCGGTCGCCGACCCTGACCCGGTCGTGCAGCCAGCGCGAGGCGAGACCGCGCGGCTCACGCTTCACGGTAATGCGGTAACCGGCGCCGTCCGCAGCGGATGAGACGGTGTAATTGCGCTTCAGCGGCGGATGGCCGGGAATGTCGAGCCACAGGGTGAGATATTGCCCCGGCTTGTTGCGCACCGCAGGTCCACCATCCGCTGGCCGCAGGATGAAGGATTTGATGACGCTGCTCTCGGCGACAATGTCAGCGACGGTGAAATCGCGCCAGCCGTTCCAGCCGCCCACAGAGCCGGCGATCTCCTGATAAATGGCGCGCTCGCGCTCGATCAGCACGTCGGCGAGGAACCAGTAGGCTTCGCCCCAGGCCTCCATGATGGCCGGCGTGGCGGCGTCGCCGAGCACCGTCTTGATGGCCCCGAGCAGCGCATCCGCCACATAGGGGTAGTGCTCCGGCAGGATCTGCAAGCCGACATGCTTCTGGGCGATGCGCTCCACCGCCGCCGCCAGCACGTCGAGATTGTCGATATTCTGGGCATAGGCCAGCACGGCTGCGGCCAGGGCCTTGGGTTGCGAACCGCCATCGCCGTGGTGCGACTGGTTGAACAGGTCGCGGATCGCCGGATTGCGGAACATGTTGGCGTACATTTCGCGCGTGATGGCGAGGCCGTGCACGGCGAGCACGGGGGCGGTGGCCTTCACCGTGGCGATGGTGGCGTCGCTCAATGACCGCGGCATGGGGGTTCTCCAGGAATGAATGGACGACCGTGCGGTCCTGCAGGCCGCCGGGCGACGCCAATTGATGCATCGCAGATACATCTATTCACCGCACCATAAGTCATGCAACAGAAATGCATCTTTCAAATTGTCGCAGGGCATACCGCCACGCTTGAGCCAACGCCTCCCCGGCCATAACTGAGACGGGTGACCGCCACTGGCGCCTTGAAACGGAAAACGATGCGACTGACGCGCTATACGGATTACGCCATGCGCGTGCTGCTCTATCTGGGCGCGCGGCCAGACCGGCTGTGTTCGATCGCCGAAATCGCCACCGCCTATCGCATCTCGCAGAACCATCTGATGAAAGTGGTCAATGATCTGGCCCGCGCCGGCTATATCGCCAGCGTACGCGGGCGCTCGGGCGGCATCCGCCTCGCCCGGGATGCTGCGAGCATCAATATTGGCGCGGTGGTGCGCCATACCGAGGATGGCTTTGACCTGGTCGATTGCGGCAGCTGCGTCATTGCGCCGGCCTGTGGCCTGACCTCAGCGCTGCGCGAGGCGCTGGGCGCCTTCATGGCGGTGCTCGACAGCTACACCCTGGCGGACCTTCTGGCCAAGCGCGCCGATGTGGCGCGGCTGTTGCTCGGCGTCGCCGCGCCGCCTGAGGCTGAAGCCGAACCTTCTGCACCGCCGTAGAGCGTATCCCGATCTCTCATACCAGACCGCGACGATGCTGCCGCATCCGCCGCCTGAAATGCTCCGTCGCCGCACAAGCTTGGCCGGCGCCCGATGTGGCATGCCATCGGGCTCCGGTATCAGGATCGGCTTATGCCCCCAGTCACCTTGCGGCGCGGAACCTGGCCGAAAAGGTCCCGTTTGAACGCAAGGCGTTGCAAACGCAAAACGCCCCGGCGAGCCGGGGCGTTCTGGCGCAATGACTGCTGTGAGCCTTATACCAGGATGCGAAGCTGCTGACGCATCCGCCTCCTGAAATGCTCAGGCGCCGCACGGGCTTGGCCAGAACCCGATGAGTCACGCTCATAGGGTTCTGGTATTAGCCTTCAGCCTTGTCCAGGCCGTAGAGGGTGTGCAGCGTACGCACGGCCAGTTCGGTGTAGGCTTCATCAATCAGCACCGAGAACTTGATCTCGGAGGTGGTGATGGCGCGCAGGTTGATGCCCTTGTCGGCCAGCGCCCGGAAGGCCCTGGCGGCGACGCCCGCATGGCTGCGCATGCCGACGCCGATGGCCGAGACCTTGACCACATTGGTGGCGCCCTCGATCTCGGTGAGGCCGAGCGCTTCCCGACGCTCCTCCAGGATTGTCCGGGCGCGCTCATAGTCGGCGCCGGGCACCGTGAAGGTGATGTCGGTGGAGGCGTTATCGCCGGACACGACCTGGATGATCATGTCGACGTTGATGTTGGCCTCGGCCAGCGGCACGAAAATATCTGCGGCCACGCCTGGCTTGTCAGCGACGCGACGCAGGGTGATCTGCGCCTCATCACGGGAATAGGCGATGCCGGTGACGACCTGCTGTTCCACGATCTCCTCCTCGTCGCAAATGAGCGTGCCGATACCGGGATTGGCCGGATCGTCGAACGACGAACGCACATAGGTGCGCACGCCGTGAACCATCGCCATTTCGACCGAACGCACCTGCAAAACCTTGGCGCCAAGCGACGCCATCTCAAGCATCTCCTCAAAGGAGACGCGGTCAAGGCGGGCCGCCTTGCTGACGATGCGCGGATCGGTGGTGTAGACCCCGTCCACGTCCGTATAAATGTCACAACGATCAGCGCCGATGGCCGCCGCCACCGCCACCGCGCTGGTGTCCGAGCCGCCGCGACCCAGCGTGGTGACCCGGCCGCTCGCCTCATGCATACCCTGGAAGCCAGCGATCACCGCCACTTCGCCCTGGGCGAAGCCGGCGTTGAGGCGGGCGCCGTCGATGCCGGTGATGCGCGCCGCGCTGTGGGCGTCGTCGGTGAGAATCGGTATCTGCCAGCCCTGCCACGAGCGCGCCTTGAGGCCCATGCCCTGCAGGGTGATGGCCAAAAGGCCAGCCGTCACCAGCTCGCCAGAGGCGACCACGGCGTCATACTCGCGCACGTCGTAAAGCGGCGCGGCCTCGCGGCACCAGGCGACCAGCTCATTGGTCTTGCCGGACATGGCCGAGACGACGACGGCGACGTCGTTACCCGCCTCCACCTCGCGTTTGACGTGGAGAGCGACGTTACGGATGCGCTCGATATTCGCGACGGACGTACCGCCGAACTTCATTACCAGGCGGGCCATGGCTCTCAATCACACTCGTCGGGAGGGAGGCGGACGCCCAGGGCGCCCGTCCATGGAAGAACCGCGCGTATAGGAAGCGGCGTTCAGGCTGTCAATTGTGCGCGTCCCCATCTGGCGCCCTGGCCGCTGGCACGCCCGCGACCAAACGCGCCGTCGCCCATAGGGGGCGTCTATCCGGGCCCCAGTCGCCCGGGCCACACGTCAGCCCCTCGACAGCAGGCGCGCGCTGGTGTAAAGGCGCGACTTCAACTGAAAACAGCGTCGCCGAAACGCTGCGATCGTCAGATCGTATCGGCAGGAGCACCATATGAACATTATCGAACAGATCGATCAGGAGCAGATCGCCCGCCTGACCGCCGAACGCCAGATTCCTGTGTTCGACGCCGGCGACACCCTGCAGGTCAATGTGAAGGTTCGCGAAGGCGAGCGTAGCCGCGTGCAGGCCTATGAAGGCGTGTGCATCGCCCGCGCTGGCGGCGGCATCAACCAGAGCTTCACGGTTCGCAAGATTTCTTACGGCGAGGGCGTCGAGCGCGTGTTCCCGCTGTATTCGCCGATCATCGACTCGATCAAGGTGATCCGTCGCGGCAAGGTGCGGCGCGCCAAGCTGTATTACCTGCGCGACCGTCGCGGCAAGTCGGCCCGTATCGCCGAGCGCGTGGAGCGCAAGCCGGGCGCATAAGGCCCACGCCCCGCGCGATCGGGGCGAGTCTGGGATTTGACCCGCCGTAGCTGCTACGGCGGGTTTTTTTGCGTCTCACGCCAGGGGGCTGTTGCGGAAGCGGGCCTTACTGGGGGCAAGAGAGCCAGGCGCAAGCGAGCCAGGGGCGCCAGAGCCGGGCGGGCGCGCCGCCCCCCGGGGAGGCGGCGCCGGGCCGCCTCAGATGCGGGCGCCGCTCAGGCCGCGGCCTCATCCGCCTCATCGGCCAGCGGGCGGAAGCGGGCGGCGCGGATCGAGATGCAATAGCCGGCCAGCACGTCGATGGCGGCGATCAGCGTGATGAACAGGAACGCAGGTTCGCCGCATTTGGGCACGAACAGGAACTCCACCGCGCAGATCAGGAACACCGCCAGCGACAGGGCGTGATTGACCAGCGAGGAGGTGCGGGCGCGGGCGGTGATGATCTCGACGAACAACAGCGCAAAGGCGGCGACCACAAAGGCGTCGCCGGTGGTGATCGGCCACAATTGCCCGGACGGCAGCGTGGTCTGGCCGACCACCGTGCCCGGCGTCGCCGCGCCAAACACCACCAGGCTGTTCCAGGCGGCGAGCACCAGCGCCAGCAGGGGAAATGCACGCAACACAAACATTCACAGCGCTCCTTGTCGCCTGGCCACGCCGCGCAGGGTGGTGCGCGCATGCAGCGGCGTCAATCTTTGCGCCTTTCAAACCTTCGCAGCAAACCTTCCCAGGCATGAAACCTTCCCAGGCATGGCGCTGCGGGCGGCGCGCCATGGCTGCAGCCCCCCAGGCGCCCGCCGGAACGTCATGCGTCAGACGCCCGGCCGGGCCGCGAAGGCGGCGGAACGCCGCCGTTGTCGCCGCAGACTGGATTTGCTACAAAGAGGCCATGAACATGACCCTGATCCTGTCGACGAGCGAAGTGGACCGCCCCCGGCGGCACGCCGCCGTCGCGCGGCTTGCCGAGCCGGGCAGCATCCTGCTGCATGATCACACGCGCCTGCCCGGCCGGTTTTTCGGCCGGATGACGGCGTCTGTCCAGGCGGAACTTAGCCGCTGAGGCTGGCCGCCGTTGCGGCCTGCCTCGCGCAGGGACCGCCCTCGCCCGCCAGGCCCTGCGACTGACCTCAATTGTCAGTCACAAAGCCAGGCCAGGCCCTCCCGGACCACTGCGCCACTCCCCGTTACCGCCCGTCGATGCGGGCGTCGCAATGTCGCGCGAAAGCGCAGCTGATTTTGAACCGAAACGAGGCCTGCCATGGCTCCCCGCACACTGTATGACAAGATCTGGGACGACCACGTCGTCGACACCCGCGAAGACGGCGCCAGCCTGCTGTATATCGACCGCCATCTGGTGCACGAGGTGACCTCGCCGCAGGCCTTCGAGGGCCTGCGCGTCACCGGCCGCAAGGTGCGCGCGCCGCAGAAGACCCTGGCCGTCGTCGACCACAATGTGCCGACCTCCGACCGCTCGCTGCCCAATCCGGATCCGGAGAGCGCCACCCAGATCGAGACGCTGGCCCAGAACGCCCGCGACTTTGGCGTGGAATATTACTCCGAGCACGACATCCGCCAGGGCGTGGTGCACATCATCGGCCCCGAGCAGGGCTTCACCCTGCCCGGCACCACCATTGTCTGCGGCGACAGCCACACCTCGACCCACGGCGCGTTCGGCGCCCTGGCGCATGGCATCGGCACCTCTGAGGTCGAGCACGTTCTGGCCACCCAGACGCTGATCCAGAAGAAAGCCAAAAACATGCTGGTGCAGGTCGACGGCAGCCTGCCCGAGGGCGTGACCGCCAAGGACATCATCCTGGCGATCATCGGCGAGATCGGCACCGCCGGCGGCACCGGCCACGTCATGGAATACGCAGGCCAGGCCATCCGCGAACTGTCGATGGAAGGCCGGATGACCATCTGCAACATGAGCATCGAGGGCGGCGCCCGCGCCGGCCTGATCGCTCCGGATGAGAAGACCTACGCCTATCTGCGTGGCCGCCCGAAGGCGCCGCAGGGCGCAGCCTTCGATGAGGCCGTGCGCTTCTGGGACACCCTGCGCACCGATGAGGGCGCGCATTTCGACGCCGTGGTGCGTCTCGACGCCGCCAATCTGCCGCCCATCGTCTCCTGGGGCACCAGCCCTGAGGACGTCATCTCGGTGGCGGGCGTGGTGCCGGATCCGGACCAGATCGCCGACGAGGCCAAGCGCATCTCCAAGCATCGCGCCCTGGAGTATATGGGCCTGAAGGCCGGCACGAAGATCACCGACATCGGCATCGACCGCGTGTTCATCGGCTCCTGCACCAATGGCCGCATCGAAGACCTGCGCGCCGTGGCCCGCATGGTCGAGGGCAAGAAGGTCAACGCCAATGTCAACGCCATGGTGGTGCCGGGCTCGGGCCTGGTGAAGCAGCAGGCCGAGCAGGAAGGCATCGACAAGATCCTGATCGCCGCCGGCTTCGACTGGCGCGAGCCGGGCTGCTCGATGTGCCTGGCCATGAACCCGGACCGTCTGGCCCCGCATGAGCGCTGCGCCTCGACCTCGAACCGCAATTTCGAGGGCCGTCAGGGCTTCAAGGGCCGCACCCATCTGGTGTCGCCGGCCATGGCTGCGGCTGCCGCGATCGAAGGCCACTTCGTCGACATCCGTAACTGGGGCTGATCGGGGTGAGCGCTGCCGCAACCAGTCATGCTGACGACGACAGCGCTGACGCCAGCCCGGCGTTCGCCAGCCTGATGGCGCCGTCCATCGCGGATTTCGAGCAGATGGCGAACGCTGCGTTCGCCGAGCTGCCCGATGCCTTCCTGCGCATGTGCGGCGACATCGTCATCCAGATCACGGATTTTCCCGATGAGGAAACCCTGCGGATCATGGAGTGTGAGACCCCCTTCGACCTGCTGGGGCTGTTTCACGGCCAGGGGCTGGCGCAATCGGGCATGGTTCCCGAAACCGGACAGTTCCCCAATCTCGTCTACCTGTATCGCCGGCCCATCCTTGATTACTGGGCCGAGCATGAGGAGCGGCTGGGGGACATTGTGACACACGTTCTCGTGCATGAGATCGGCCACCATTTCGGCCTCTCGGACGAGGATATGGAAGCCATCGAGGCGGCGGCCGACGCCTGAGCGCGCCGCCAGCCTGGAGATACGCCATGCAGAAATTCACCACGCTCACGGGCGTCGCCGCCCCGCTGGAAATCATCAATGTCGACACCGACATGATCATTCCCAAGCAGTACCTGAAGACCATCAAGCGCACCGGCCTCGGCACGGGCCTGTTCTCCGAGATGCGCTACAATGAGGACGGCTCGGAAAACTCCGATTTCGTGCTCAACAAGCCGGGTTATCGCGAGGCCACCATCCTGGTCGCCGGCGACAATTTCGGCTGCGGCTCCTCGCGTGAGCACGCCCCCTGGGCGCTGGTCGACTACGGCATCCGCTGCGTGATCTCGACCTCCTTCGCCGATATTTTCTACAATAACTGCTTCAACAACGGCCTGCTGCCGGCGATCGTGTCGCGCGAAGACCTCGACAAGCTGTTCGATGACGCGGGTCGCGGCGCCAACGCCACCATCACCGTTGACCTCGAAGCTGAAGAGATCCGTGGCCCGGACGGCGGCGTGGTCAAGTTCCAGATCGATCCGCAGCGCAAGCACAAGCTGCTGAACGGCCTCGACGATATCGGCGAGACCGTCGCCACCCGTGGCCCGGCGATCGACTCCTACGAGCAGCGCATCGCTGGCGATCGCCCCTGGCTGTGACATCTGGCGGCCCCGGCGGGCGTCGCCTGCTGGCTGGCCGCTGAACTTGCCTCACACCTGCCCCCTGGCGCCCAATGGCGCGCCAGGGCGCCGCTACGCACGAGATTGCCTGCGGCCACGCATGCCGGGCAGGCGCGCCGCGACCCATATGGCGGCGCCCCATCCCCTCTCCCTGAGGCATGAGCGGTCATCCGCTGTTCGGCGCCGGCTGCAGCAGGCGGTAATGCGCCGGGTTGTCGGGGCACAGGCCAAAGCCGCATTGCAACAAGGTCGCGCCTGCCCCGAGCGCCGCCAGCAAGGCCAGCGGGGCCAAAGCCAGACGGGCCAGACGCCTTGACGGGCGGACGTCCGAACTCTCCCCCAGCACCAGCATCACGGCGGTCAGCACAATCGCCAGAACAAATATCGCAAACGCCCAGCTGTAGAGGTGGACGCCGAACAGGGGCGCGCCATAGCCTGGATCGCCCGGCGTGATGTGCAGCAACATCTGGCGGCCCGAGAAGATCGCCCCAAGCACGGCGGCGAGCAGCGTCAGCCCGTAGTGCCGTGGCCGGGCGCCAAAGGCCAGATTGAGCGCAGGACCTGCGGCCATGGCCAGAAACGCCGCCCGCTGCAGGTTGCACAGGGGACAGGGCAGCTCGCCCCGGGCGAATTGCACCACAAAGGCGCCGGTCAGAATGGCGGTTATGCCCGCCAGCGCCAGCAGATTGGCGCAGCGCGCAGCGCGTTGTCCCAGCATGCGACGCTCCATCACAGCGCCAGCGGCAGCCGCTCCGTGGCGTGAAGCAAATATTCCCCGACAAGGGCGAGCAAGGCTGCGCCCCACAGACCAAGCGCCAGCGGCCGCCGGCCAAAGCCCGTGGCGACAATCGCCGCAACCAGAATAATGAAGACGACGACCTGATCCATGTATTTATCCGAATTGAACGAGCGACACCGCGCCAAATGCAGTAACATGCAAGCCGAAATACTACGTCACATCATAATAACACGGGTATTCATGCAATAGTAGCCAGAACGATAGGCGGGACGGCTATTCGTAAATGCTTTACGGCGCCTCCCCGGGCGACCGCGACATGGCCCATACATCTACGACCTGCACGGCGCGCGCGGCGGCACCGGCCGGACCGGGAGCGCGCAGGTCCATCGGCGTCTGGAACAAAAACGCCGCGCCTTGGGGCGCGGCGATCCTTGGGGCGCGGTGATCCTTTGGGGCGCGGCGATCCTTGGGGCGCGGCGATGAGCACAGGACCTGACGGCGGGCTGTGGGCCGTCTACGCCCGAGGCTGCCGCCCCCCTGTCAGGCCATATCTGCTTCAAGAAACGCCCGTACATCGTCGCGGGGCACGTTCTTCGCAATAAAGCTCTGGCCGATGCCGCGCGCCAGGATGAAGGTCAGCGCGCCGCGCGACACCTTCTTGTCCTGGGCCATGGCGTCGAGCACCGCGTCGACCGTGCCGACGCCGCCAGGAATCTGCGACGGATGAATGGGCAGGCCCGCCGCCGTCAGATGCTGCTCGACGCGGTGCGCGTCGGCCTCGGCGCACAGACCGAGCCTGGCCGAGAAGCGGAAGGCCTGGGCCATGCCGATGGCCACGCCCTCGCCATGCACCAGCCGCGTGGAGTCATAGTTGGTCAGCCGTTCCAACGCATGACCGAAGGTGTGGCCGAGATTGAGCAAGGCGCGGTCGCCGGTCTCGGTCTCGTCGCGGGCCACCACCGCGGCCTTGGCGGCGCAGCTGGTGGCGACGGCATGGTCGCGCGCCGCCGTGCCCTCATAGACGCCGCTCCAGTTCTGCTCGCACCAGGCGAAGAACTCCGGCTGGTCGATCAGGCCATATTTGGCGACCTCGGCATAGCCGGCGCGGAATTCGCGGATCGGCAGCGTATCGAGCACCGCCGTATCGGCCAGCACCAGCGACGGCTGGTAAAACGCGCCGACGAGGTTCTTGCCATGCGGGGAATTGATGCCGGTCTTGCCGCCCACCGAGGAATCGACCTGGGCAAGGAGCGACGTGGGAACCTGGATGAAGCGCACGCCGCGGCGCATGATGGCGGCGGCGAAGCCGGTGAGATCGCCGATGACGCCGCCGCCAAGGGCCACAACCAGATCGCCACGCTCGATTTTGGCGGCCAGCAGCGCTTCAACCACATGCTGCAGTTCGGCCCAGCTCTTGGTGGCCTCGCCCGGCGCCAGCACAATGTTGTCAACCCGCAGGCCCGCCGCCGCGAGGCTGTCGCGCACCCGCTGGCCAATTGCGGCGTCGACATTGGCGTCGGTGACGATGGCGACATTACCGCCTGGCGACAGGCGCGCCGCCTCCGCGCCAAGGCTGTCGATGACGCCGCGACCGATGCGGATGTCATAGGAGCGATCCGCCAACGCCACACGGATCACCCGTTCGGCGGCGCCGTTCTGCTGCTGGCCCTGCTGCATGCTGATTTCCTGATGCTGTGTGGCGTCCGCCCTCAGGCGCTGACGCCGCTATATCGCAGGCGGAGCGCCGCGCGCCGCCGCCCGCCCTGTCCCGGCGAACCTGCCAGCCTTACGGCCCCGGCGTCGCCGCGTCCTGCGCTGAAGCGGGGCGGACCGCCGGCAGATGGCCGAGCACGGCGGCGATGACGTCGTCCACCACCACCTCATGCGGGCTTTCGTGCGAATGCACGGTCAGGTCAGCCTCGGCATAGACCGGGTAGCGCTCATCCATCAGCCGGCGCATGGCGCCTTCCGGATCAGGCGTCTGCAGCAATGGCCGGCCGCCACGCTTGCGCACCCGCTTCATCAGCACGTCGAGATCGGCCTTGAGCCAGACGGAGACGCCGCGCGCCCGGATCAGCGCCCGGGTGCTGGGGTCCATGAAGGCGCCGCCGCCGGTGGCCAGCACATGGCCGCCCTCCGCCAGCAACCGGGCGATCACCCGTCGTTCGCCGTCACGGAAATAGGGCTCGCCATGGGTGGCGAAAATCTCGGGAATGGTCTTGCCAGCCGCGCGCTCAATCTCGGTGTCGGCGTCGACAAACGGCATCTCCAGCCGGTTGGCCAGCCGCCGCCCGACGGTGCTCTTGCCGCTGCCCATCAGCCCCACGAGCACCAGCGAGCGACCGCGCAGCCCCTGGCGCACGCGCTCCGCACCGGCTGCGGCCGCACGGTCATCCTGGTTCGGTTGTAACGTCATAAACTGTCGATAACACGACTGCCGGAAACTGTCTCGGTCGTCGCGCCAGCGCCCCCCGGCTTCTGCGCAGAAGTTTGGCCGTGATGGGCGTTGTCGCCAAAGCCGTTGGCGCGTCGGCGTCGCCGCCGCCGTTAACCCATCGGTGGCAAGCCTGGCCTTATGGTCGCCTCACCTGCAGGCGCCGCCCGGACCGGCGCGAGGCGGCGGCGGTCCATGGCTGCGAGCGCCAGCAGGATCAGGCGCGCCTTGGGGGCGGGCGAGGAGCACATGCCGACGCTATTCCGACTCCTGAGTGTTCTTGCCGTTATCGGACTGATAATCGCCGCCGCGATCGTGGCGCTGGCCACGCTGGTGGCGCCTGGCACGCGCGAAATCCGCGCCCCGGTCACCCTGCCCCGCCAGGGCGCTGTGAGCGACGGCATGGGCGAATGGTTAGGGGCCGCAACCGCGTCAGCATCTGTCGCCGCCGCCGCGCCCTGCGCCCGTCAGGCGGCGGTCTGCCCCTCTTGCGGCCTGAGCTCGCCCAGGCAATCAGACGGATGGGAGGCGTAAATGAGCGCTGACGCAGCCACCGCCCTGTTTCTCGACATGCTCGCCTCGGAGCGCGGCGCCGCCGTCAACACGCTCGACGCCTATCGCCGCGACCTCGCCGATTACACCGCGTTTCTTGCGGCGGCGAAGCTGACGCCGCACAACGCCGACGCCGCCGCCGTGCGGCGCTGGCTCGCCGACCTGCACGAGCGCGGCCTCAAGCCGTCATCGGCGGCGCGGCGGCTGTCGGCGGTGCGCCAGTTGCACAAATTCCTGTACAGCGAAGGCGAGCGCGGCGACGACCCGACGGTGGCCATTGAAGGCCCGCGCCAGGGCCGCTCCCTGCCGAAGATCCTGTCGATCGCCGAGGTGGACCTGTTGCTGGCGACGGCGCGCGAGGGCATCGACGACCCACAGCGGCCGCGGCTGGCGCGACTGCGCGCCGCCCGCATGAGTTGCCTGCTGGAGTTGCTCTACGCCACCGGCATGCGCGTCTCGGAGCTGGTAGCGCTGCCGGCCTCGGCGGCGCGCACCCGCGAGCGGTTCCTGGTGATCACCGGCAAGGGCCGCAAGGAAAGGCTGACGCCGCTCACCGACGCCTCGCGCGCCGCCATGCGCCGCTGGCTCGACATGCTGGAGGCCATGCGGCCAGAGGCGCTGCGTCCAGATGGCCAAGACAGGCTGGCTGCAGACAAGGCGGCGGACGCCGGGGCGGGAGAGGCAAAGGCGCCGGCGAAGCGTGGCCGGCCGCGCAAGCCTGCGGCGCCAGCGCCGGCAAGCCCGTGGCTGTTTCCCGCGGACAGCGCCAGCGGCCATCTCACCCGCCAGGCCTTCGCCCGCGATCTCAAGGATGTGGCGGTCGCCGCCGGTATTGCGCCAGCCCGCGTCAGCCCGCACGTGCTGCGCCACGCCTTCGCCAGCCATTTGCTGCACAATGGCGCCGATCTGCGCATCGTGCAGGAACTGCTCGGCCACGCCGACATCGCCACGACCCAGATCTATACGCATGTGCTGGATGAACGGCTGAAATCGGTGGTGCGTGACCTGCACCCGCTGGCCAGAACCGGGGGCGGCCAGGGCTGAACGCCAGCTGGCGCCTGACATCCCGGGCGAACGGCGTCGCCACTGGCGCAACGATCCGCGTCAGCGACGCCCATTGCCGCGACGCCCTTTACCGCGACGCCCCTTGCTGCGGCGCCCATTGCCGCAAGGTAAGGCGCCCATTGCCTGCCGGCGACCATCCGCGCCGCCAGCGTGGGCTGAACCGCTGCAATTATGCCCTGCATTAATAATTGCTCATTTGACATGAAGTCGCCAGATGTAGTGAGCACAATGGTTGAGACGCGGGCTGCGTTTGGCGCCTGCCTCTGTCGACATCCGTGTTTTTCGCCGCAAGGAAGCCCTGTTACATGCGCGCGCGCCCCGTTCTGTTCGTTGTGTTGATCGCTGGCGTCGCCGCAGGCGCATGGTATGTCACCCGTCACCAAAGCGCGCCGTCGGCTGCGCCATCAGCCGCAGCGCGCCAGGCCCGGCCTGCGGTTGCGGTGATCACCGAAACCGCGACGCGCGACGCTTTTCCGGTGCGCCGCCGCGCCATTGGCGTGGTGGAATCTCCTGCCTCAGTGGTGGTGCGCTCGCGTATCGCCAGCCAGATCATCGAGCAGCACGTCAAGGACGGCCAATTGGTGAAGGCCGGCGATCCGCTGTTCACCCTCGACGACAAGGAGGCGCGCGCCGCCGTGGCGCGCGATGAGGCGGCGGTGGCGCGCGACACCGCCCTGCTGGCCCGCGCCAACGCCGATCAGGACCGCACACGGCAACTGGCGGCCCGCAACGCCGCCGCCCAGTCGCAGGTCGATCTGGCGGTGGCCAACGCCCGCAGCGCCGCGGCCGCCCTCGCCGGCTCGCAGGCGGCGCTCGATTCCAGCAAGCTGCAATTGGGCTACACCAAAATCACCGCGCCCATGTCGGGCCGCCTCGGCGCCGTGCGCGTCGCGCCAGGCAATCTGGTCGGCGCTGGCGATCTCTCCGGCCAGGGCCTGGTGACCATCACCCAGATCCAGCCGGTGCGCGTCGCCTTCACTCTGCCAGAGCGTGATCTGCCGGCGCTGCGCCTCGCGGCGCGCAAGGCGCCGCCGACGGTGCAGGTGTTCGCCCCGAAGACCGATGACGCACTGGGCTCAAGCGCCCTCGACTTTATCGACAACGCCGTCGACACCGGCTCTGGCACCATCACCGCCCGCGCCACCTTCGGCAATGAGGACCTGCGCCTGTGGCCAGGCATGTTCGTCGACGTGGTGCTCGACCTCGATCGTCGCCCGGACATGGTGATCGTGCCGGCCATCGCCGTGCAGCAGGGCCAGGAATCGCCCTTTGTCTATGCGGTGGGCAAGGACAATGTGGTGAGCGCCCGCCCGGTCGAGGTGTTCGCCTCGCTCGATGGCAAGACGGCGATCAGCAAGGGCCTCGCCGCCGGTGAGCAGGTGATCGTGGAAGGCCAGCAGCGCGTCGGCCCCGGCGTCGTGGTCAAGCCGACCCTGCGCAATGGCCCAGGCGCCGCCAGCGGCGAGGTCGCCAAGGACGCAGCTGGCGTTGCGCGGCCGCGCAACGGCGACCCGACCTGACGCCAAGGCACGGTGAGCGCCGCGCATCGCGCGCCGCTCAAGAGCTTGTGGAATATGAAGATCTCATGGTGCTGACACGTCAGCATCGCCACGCCCAGGCAGATAGCTGGGTGTGGCCGGGCGCAAGGCCGACGCTATCCGCCCGTCGCGCCAGCCGCGCATGACAACGCCTGCCGACTGAGGCCGAGGACAGCGAATTGAACATTTCCGAATTCTGCATCCGTCGACCGGTGGCCACCATCCTGATGTGTGCGGCCCTGCTGGTCGGCGGCCTGTTCGCCTATCGCAATCTGCCAGTGTCGGCGCTTCCGCGCACGGATTTCCCGGTGATTTCGGTGACGGCCTCGCTGCCAGGCGCCTCGCCGGACACCATGGCCAATTCCGTGGCCACGCCGCTGATCAAGCAATTCGCCACCATCGCCGGCATTGACCAGATCACCACGACCAATTCGCTTGGCTCGACCAACATCAACATCCAGTTCGACCTCAACCGCAATATTGATGCGGCGGCGGCGGACGTGCAGGCGGCGCTGACCACCGCCCAGCGGCGGCTGCCGACCGAGATGACGACGCTGCCGAGCTTCCGCAAGATCAATCCGGCGGATGCGCCGGTGCTGCTGCTGGCGCTGACCAGCGCCAACCTGCCGCTGTCGGAGCTCGACAGCTTCGCCCAGCAGGTGATTTCGCCCGCCGTGTCGACCGTCAATGGCGTGGCGCAATTGCTGGTGTTCGGCTCGCAGAAATTCGCGGTGCGCGTCCAGGTCGACCCCAATGCGCTGGCGGCGCGCGGCATTGGCCTTGACCAGCTGCAGCAGGCGGTGGCCGCCGCCAATTCATCGACGCCCGTCGGCGCCATCGACAACGACCAGCAGAGCATCACCATTCAGACCAACACCCAGATGGTGCGGGCCTCGCAGTTCCGCGACATCATTGTGGCCTACGCCAATGGCAAGCCGGTGCGGCTGCGCGATGTGGCGACGGTGATCGACTCGGTCGAGAACAACAAAACCGCCAGCACCTATGACGGCGTGCGCTCGATCGTTATGGGCGTGTATCGCCAGCCGGACGCCAATACGGTCGAGGTGGTGGACCGGGTGCGGGCGATGCTGCCGGCCTTCCAGGCGCAATTGCCGCCCTCGGTGCAGTTGCATGAGCTGATCGACCGCTCGGTGTCGATCCGCGAGGCGGTGGCCGACGTGCAGTTCACGCTGTATCTGATCATCGGCCTCGTGGTGCTGGTGATCCTCCTGTTCCTGCGCCGCCTGTCGGCGACGCTGATCCCGTCGCTGGCCGTGCCGATCTCGCTGATCGGCGCCTATGGCGCGATGTATCTGTTCGGCTTCTCCATCAACAATATCTCGCTGCTGGCGCTGACGCTGGCGGTGGGCCTCGTCGTCGACGACGCCATTGTGATGGTGGAGAACATCTACCGGCACATGGAGGAATACGGCAAATCCGCATGGGAGGCCGCCATCGACGGCTCGCGCGAGATCGGCTTCACCATCGTGTCGATGACCCTGTCGCTGATCGCCGTGTTCATTCCGGTGCTGCTGATGGGCGGCGTGGTCGGGCGGGTGTTCAACGAATTCGCCATCGTCGTGTCCTGCGCGCTGCTGGTGTCGGCTTTCGTGTCGCTGACGCTGACGCCGATGATGTGCGCCCGCATGCTGAAGCCGCCGCTGTCGCATGAAGAGGCGCGCAAGGGCGTGTTCGGGCTGTTTGAGCGCGGCTTCGACGCCACCCTCAACGCCTATGACCGCACGCTGCAGCTGGCGCTGAAGGCCAAATTCGTCACCTTCCTGGTGTTCATCGCCACGGTGGTCGCCACGGTGTGGATGTTCGTCGCCATCCCCAAGGGCTTCTTCCCGGTCGAGGACATCAGCCAGCTCAATTACAACACGGAGGCCCGCCAGGACATCTCCCTGCAGGAGATGGCCAAGCTGCAGAAGCAGGTCGAGGACGTCTTCCGCAAGTCGCCGCACGTGGCGCATGTCGCCTCGGTGATCGGCGCCTCGGGCGGCACCCTCAACCAGGGCCGCGGCTTTGTCGAACTAAAGCCGAAATCCGAGCGCGCTCATCTCGACAAGGTGCTGGGCGACCTGCGCCGCGAGCTGTCGACCATTCCGGGCATCACCACCTTTGTGTCGCCGACGCAGAACCTGCGCTTTGGCGCCACGCGTTCGCGCAGCCAGTACCAGTTCGTCATGCAGGGGCTGAACAAGGACGAGCTCTATGGCTGGGCGACGAAAATGGCTGACGCCCTGCGGCGCGACCGGCTGTTCCTCGATGTCGCCTCGGACCTTCAGGTCAATGCGCTGCAATCGACGCTGACCGTGGACCGCGACAAGGCGCTGGCGCTGGGCGTCGACGCGGACCGGCTGCGCTCGACGCTCTATGGCGGCTTTGGCGCGCGGCAGATCTCGACGATCTATTCCACCGGCGACAGCTATCAGGTGATGATCGAATTCGACCCGCGCATGCAATGGAGCGATGACCTGCTCGACACCGTGCGGGTGCGCTCATCCAGCGGCAAGCTGGTGCCCGTCGGGGCCTTCGCCCGCATCGACCGCACCGTCGGCGCCCTGTCGGTCAACCAGCTCGGCCAGCTGCCGGCGGTGACGCTGTCGTTCAACCTGCCCGCCGGCGTGTCGCTGGGCGACGCCACCACGCGCATCGACCAGATCAAGCAGGACATGAACCTGCCGATGACCATCTCGACCACCTGGTCGGGCGACGCCAGCATCTTCCAGCAGGCGCTGGCCAATCAGGGCCTGCTGCTGCTGGCGGCGGTGCTGACGATCTATATCGTGCTCGGCATCCTGTACGAGAGCTTCATCCACCCGTTCACCATTCTCACCGGCCTGCCCTCGGCGGCGGTCGGCGCGCTGATCTCGCTGCAGGTGTTCGGCATGGATCTGAGCGTCATCGCCATTATCGGCATCCTGATGCTCATCGGCATTGTGAAGAAGAACGCCATCATGATGATCGACGTGGCGTTGCATCTGCAGCGCGACGGCGAGACGCCGGAGAAAGCGATCTACAAGGCGTCGCTGATGCGCTTCCGGCCGATCATGATGACGACGCTGGCGGCGCTGATCGGCACCCTGCCGATCGCCGTGGGCCATGGCCCGAGCGCCGAACTGCGCCAGCCGCTCGGCGTCGCCGTGGTCGGCGGCCTGCTGCTGTCGCAATTGCTGACGCTATACATTACCCCGGTGCTGTACATTTACATGGAGCGGGTGAGCGCCGCGACCAACGCCGGCCTTGCGCGGCTGACCGGGCGCAAGCCCAGAGCCGCGAGCGATGGCGCTGACGGCGCCGCTCCGCCTGTGGCGCCGGCGGAGTAAGCGCGCCGGCCTGATCAGGGCGGCCAGCGACTGCTCCTGGGGGGCGCTGGCGTTGCGGCCTGATGCGGGGACAGGCGGCGGTCAAAAAAATAGGATGGGAGCACATATGACAGCGCGCGCGACGACAACGGCCACCGCCACGCCAGCCAAAGTAGCTGCATGGCGCGCCGACTGGCGTGGCGCATGGCGCAATGGCCGCCGCGCAGCCGTGCTGGCGCTGTCGCTGCTACTGGCTGGCGCGCCGTTGGGCCTGGTGGCGGCGCAGACGCCGGCGCCCGCCAGTCAGCCTGCCAATCAACCAGCCAGTCAGCCCGCCGCCCCGGCTGCCGCTGCGAAACCGGCCCCGGCTGCGGCGCCCGCTGGCGACAAGCCTGCCCCACCCGCCGCGCCGAGCGAGCAGGCGACGGAGGCGGCCCGGCTGGCCGCCGCCAGTCGGGCCCAGACGCTGGAAAAAGCCCGCACGGTGTTCGACCGGGAAAAGGTGCGGCTCGCCGAAATCGAGACCATCCTCGCCCGCCGCAATCATACTGGCCAGGAACTCAATGATCTGCGCGGCCAATTGGGTGAGGCTACCTCAGCCCTGCAGGCGGCGCTGGCGCCGCTGACCCAGCGGGCCACGGCGGCCAAGGCGTTGCTCGACCAGCTCGGCCCCAGGCCCGACGAGAAAAAGGATGGTCCGGAGACGGCTGAAGCCGCCGCCGAACGCGAGACGCGCCAGCGTAACCACACTGAATATGCCGACACGGTGCGGATCGGCAACGCTTTGCTGCTGCAGGCCAACCAGCTGACCGAACAGGTGACCGCCGAGCGGCGCGACCGCTTCACCCACGCCTTGTTCGATCGCACCTGGAGCATTCTCAGCCCGGAGATGTGGGGCTTTGTGGTCGCGGCCCTGCCCGCCAATCTGAAGGCGCTCGCCGCCCTCGGCGCCGACTGGCTGACGGCGATCGAGACCCGCATCAATGACCGGCGCATGTTGCCGTTCGGCCTGTCGCTGGGCGCGCTGGTGCTGGTATGGCTGGGCCGCCGCCTGGTGCTGCATCGCATCCATGCGCGCGGGCTGCGCCATGAGAAGCCGAGCCCGCTGCGGCGCGCCGTCGTCGGCCTGCTGGTGACGGCGAGCGACACCGCCGCCGTGACGCTGGCTTGCTGGTTTGTCTATCTCGGCCTGCAGGGCAGCAATCTTGTGCCGCCAGCGCTCGAGAAGCCGATCAACGCCGCCCTGTTCGTGGTTGTGCTGCTGGCGTTCGTGCGTGCGCTGATCAAGACGCTGCTGTCGCCTGTGGCGCGGCAATGGCGGGTGCTGGATGTGCCTGACCAGACCGCCGCGCCCGCCGCCGCCTGGCTGATGACCGGCGCCACGGTGCTGCTGGCTGGCAAGGTGCTGGGAGACGTTCTGGAAGCTGCGGGCGGCGACCGCGCCAGCAGCGTGGCGCTGGATGCGCTGACCGCCCTGGCTGTCGCTTTGTGCCTCGCCACCATGCTGCGCGCCATGCGCGACAATGTCGAATGCGCCGAGCAGAGCCTCGGCCCCTATGTGCCGCCAGATGGCGCCGCCTCGGGCATCTGGCGTCTGGCCGGCTGGGCCATTGTGGCGCTGGTGACGCTGGCGGTGCTCGCCGGCTTCGTGCCGCTGGCCTCATTCCTCACCGACCAGACCCTGTGGACGCTGATGCTGCTGGGCTCGGCCAGGCTGCTGCTGGCGGTCATCGACCAGGGCGTCGCTGCGCTGTTCGATGACAACAGCCGCGTTTCGGTGGCGATGCAGACCTCGATCGGCGTGCGCAAACGCTCGCTGAACCAGATCGCCGTGGTGCTGGCCGGCGTGCTGCGCATCGTGGTGATCGCGCTGGCGGTGCTGCTGGCGCTGGCGCCCTTGGGCATCGATTCCACCGATTTCGTCGGTTCGATCCGCAATGTGTTCTTCGGCCTGCATGTGGCCGGCTTCAACATTTCGCTGCTCAGCATCTTCTCCGGTCTTGCCCTGCTGGTGCTCGGCATCGTGCTGACCCGGGCGTTCCAGAGCTGGCTGCGGCACAAATTCCTGCCGGCGACCTCGCTCGATTCCGGGCTGCGCAATTCCATCACCACCGCCGCCGGCTATCTCGGCGTGTTCATCGCCGTGGCGGCGACGCTGGCGAATTTCGGCCTCAGCCTCGATCGCATCGCCATTGTCGCCGGCGCCCTGTCGGTCGGCATCGGCTTTGGCCTGCAATCGGTGGTGAATAATTTCGTCTCGGGCCTGATCCTTTTGTGGGACCGCTCGATCAGCGTCGGCGACTGGATCGTGGTCGGGTCCGAGCAGGGCTATGTCAAACGCATCAGCGTGCGCGCCACCGAAATCCAGACCTTTGAACGCGCCTCTATCATCGTGCCCAATTCGACCATCGTCTCCGGCACCGTGAAGAACTGGCTGCGACACAATCGCACCGGACGCATCAGCATCGTCGTGCCCGTGGGCTTCCAGCAATCGCCGAAGACGATCTCGGATTTGCTGCTGGCCTGCGCCAAGGCGCATCCGGACGTGCTGCGCGAACCGAAGCCGTCGGTGCTGTTCAACAATTTCACCGGCTCGACCCAGGAATTTGAGCTGCGCTGTTTTGGCGACGTGGAATCCATGTCGCGCATCAAGAGTGAGCTGAATTACAGCATCTTCGAGGCCCTGACGGAGGCGGGCGTCTACGCCGCGCCCAAGCCCGCCCTGAGCGAGGTGCGGCTGTTGATGCCCGACGACATGCAGGAATTGCTCAGCCAGCGGCTGCGGGGCGCCGGGGAAACGGAGGCTGAGCAGGGCGCGGCGGCCGACCGCGATCGGGCGGCGGATCGCAGCGGCGACTGACGGGCGACTGAGGGACAACTGGAGGGTGGCTGGGGCTCGCCTCAGCGACTGGCCCCGCGTGCTAACGGCAACGATCTGTTGAGAAATCAGGCGCATGGTGGCGCACCCTGTCGTGCTGCGGCGGCGCGCCGCCATGCAGCAGGGCTCCCCCATCGCGTCCGCCAGGGCAGGTCACAAATACCCCGTCGCGATGCAGCCGCCTTGTGAGCCTGCCGGTCTTTGCGGGCGAGGAGCGCCAAATTGTCCCCGTGCCACACCCTGACGCCGCTGGCCCTGCTGGCGGCGCTCGCCGCCATAGCCGGCTGTTCCGGCAAGCCCGCCGCGCCGCCGGCCCAGATCCAGCCAGCGTTCTACGCCAATCTCGGCCAGGCGGGGGCGCGGCTCGACGCAACTGACGCAGTGGAGACAATCAATCTCTACCGCCGCCGCCATGGCCTTGCGCCGCTCGCCGCCGACGCCGATCTGATGACCCTCGCCCAGGCTGAGGCCAGCGCCATGGCCCGCGCGGACCGGCCGGCCTCCGCCGACAATCTGCGCCGCCAGCTTGGGGCGCGCGGCGTCAGCGCGCCAATGGTCAATATGTCGGCAGGCTATCGCACCATGGCGGAAGCGTTTTCCGGCTGGCGGGATTCGCCCGCCCATAACGCCGCCATGCTCAATGGCCGCGCCACGCGCATCGGCATCGCCGCCGCCAGCGCCCAGCCAGGCTCGAAATATCGCGTCTACTGGACCCTGGTCACCGCCGGGCCCGCCACCGGGGCGGCGGGCGGGCGCTGAGCAAAGGGCCTCGCCCGCATCAGGGGCCGGCGACGCCGCGCGCTGGCGCCGGCTCGTCCGGAGCGCGGGCGCTCACCGCCAGGGCGTGAATGCGGTCTGGCCGGATCTCATCGGCCAGAGCGGCGTTGACCATGCGGTGACGTTCGAGCCGCGACTTGCCGGTGAAAGCCGCCGCGACAATATGAACCGAATAATGGGTCTCACCTTCGGGTCGGGCGCCGCGATGGCCGGCGTGCCGGTGGGAATCGTCGACCACCTCCAGCGTCACCGGCGCAAAGGCGGCCTGCAGCCGGTCGTGGATCAGTTGCTGTCTGGACATGGCTCTTTCCTTTCCACAGATGGCGCCGGCCGAAAGGCCTGTTTAACGGCAGCCCTGGCGCGCGCCCACGGCGGGGCAGGGGCCTGTCAAGGCGCGCCAACATCCCTGAGGCGCCGGTGCGCGCCTTGCAAGAGGTGCGCCGCCAGCCGGTTTCTGCTATAGGTTTGCAGCGCGGCGCGCCGGAGCGGATCCTGCTGGGGCGCGCCGAACCATGCAAGCGGTCGGCAGATTGCTGGCAGATTGCTGGCGACCAACGCGCGACTATCCGGGCTGGCGAGCCTGACTGGCGTGGCGGCCAAAAGGCTGCCTGGGGCCATGCCAGCAGGCGGACACGTCTGGTGGCGCAGCATTCGTGCATAGCCGGGCGGACGCCGGGCGATCCTCTCAATGGCAGCGGATCGCGCCACGGGCCGCGCCGCCAATATACCAGCCGTCGGCCAGGGGCCTCGCCTCCGGCTGGCAGACCTTATCACTCGCAAGACACCTCGCTGATGGACACCAACTCACCGCTCTTCGACCGCATCCGCGCCAGCCGCAAGAAGGACGAGACGCCTGAGCCGAAGGCGCCTGCCTGCAACCATCCCGGTTGTCGCGAGCCAGGGCTGCACCGCGCGCCGAAGGGACGGGAGCAGGAGGGGCAGTACTGGAATTTCTGCCTCGACCACGTCCGCGAGTACAACAAATCCTATAATTACTTCAATGGCATGAAGGACAATGACGTCACCAGCCATATGAAGGCCGACCAGGTTGGCCACCGGCCGACCTGGAAGATGGGCGTCAAGGGATCGGCTGGCATGCGCTCGCGCATCGACACCGATGGCCGCATCGCTGACCCGTTCAATTTGTTCCGCACTGCGGCGGCGCAGCGCAACCCCGCGACCGCCGGCAAGGCCCGCCTCGGTCTGGCCGCCCGCAAGGCGCTGGAGACGCTTGGGCTGGACGAGACGGCGGACAAGGAGGCGATCAAGGCGCGCTACAAGCTGCTGGTGCGCCGCTTCCATCCCGACGCCAATGGCGGCGACCGCAGCATGGAGGGGCGCTTCCAGGAAATCGTCCAGGCGCATGGGGTGCTGCGCCAGCACGGCATGTGCTGACACATCTGCATGGCGCCGCGGTCGCTGCACTGACATTTCGCGCGCGGCGAGAGGGCCAGCGTTCTCCTCGCAGGCGTGGCGGCGCAGGGCGGCATGCGCCAGCATCATTGCCCCGGCGCCAAACCGGTTCTAGAAGTATTGCGTCGCTTTCCGCCATGGCGGCGCGCGCCGCAGGCGAGGCCGCGCCAGCGCGGGTTTCGCCCCTCCTGCTCCCTCTGTTGACGAGGCCAGTCGGGGCGCCGCGCTGATGGCGCTGGTGGAGCGTGACGCCATGCATCGCCGGCCGCATCCGCGTGGCCCGGCGCGACCAGTTCACGCTCCCAGGGCCGTGTCCGGCTGCAGATCGAGGAAGTACATGCAAGCCCCTAGCGCGTCATCCGGCGTTCCGGATGTGAAAGTGTCCGTCCGCAAACTGTTCGGCATCGATACCGATCTGGAGGTCCCGGCCTTCTCCGCCCGTGGCGATCACGTGCCGGAAATTGACCCCGACTATCTGTTCGACCGGGAGACCACCCTCGCGATCCTCGCCGGCTTCGCCTACAACCGCCGGGTGATGATCACCGGCTATCACGGCACCGGCAAATCGACCCATATCGAGCAGGTCGCCGCGCGCCTCAACTGGCCATGCGTGCGCGTCAATCTCGACAGCCACGTCTCGCGCGTCGATCTGGTCGGCAAGGACGCCATCGTCCTGCAGGACGGCAAGCAGATCACCGAATTCCGCGACGGCATTCTGCCATGGGCGCTGCAGAACAATGTGGCGCTGGTGTTCGACGAATATGACGCCGGCCGCGCCGACGTGATGTTCGTGATCCAGCGCGTGCTGGAGGTCTCCGGCAAGCTGACGCTGCTCGACCAGAACCGCGTCATCCATCCGCACCCGGCGTTCCGCCTGTTCGCCACCGCCAATACGGTGGGCCTTGGCGACACCTCAGGCCTGTATCACGGCACCCAGCAGATCAACCAGGGCCAGATGGACCGCTGGTCGATCGTGGTGACGCTGAACTATCTGCCGCACGAGCGTGAGGTCGACATCGTGCTGTCCAAGGCCAAGCATTACGCTGACAGCGCCGAGGGCCGCGACACCGTCGACCGCATGGTCCGCCTCGCCTCGCTGACCCGCAATGCCTTCATGAACGGCGATCTGTCCACCGTCATGAGCCCGCGCACGGTCATCACCTGGGCGGAGAATGCGCGCATTTTCAACGATGTCGGCATGGCCTTCCGCCTGACCTTCCTCAACAAATGCGATGAGCTGGAGCGGGCGCTGGTCGCCGAGTTCTACCAGCGTTGCTTCGGCAAGGAATTGCCGGAAAGCGCCGCCAATCTGGCGCTGGCCTGAGGGCTTGCGCCGCGCTGCCCGGCTCTCGCCAGGGCGCGCGGCGCCGCAGGTTCATGGGCGTCGCCCGCGCGGCGTCCGCATGTTGTTTGATGGGCGCCGCAGGCCAGGTCAGATGACCGGCCTTGCCCCGCCCAGCGCAGCCAGGGCAGGCGATCGTGACGATCCCGAACTCCAGAGCGGCGGGCGCAAAGCCCACCCCTACCGAGCCGCTGAAGCGCGCCGTCGGCGATTGCATGCGCGCCATGGCGGGCAGCCACACGCTTGAGGTGACGTTTGGCTCGGACAAGCCGAGCGTCATTCCCGAGCGCGCCCGCATTCCGGAGCCGCCGCGCAAGATGTCGGCCGCCGATGTGGCGGTGATGCGCGGCCACGCCGATTCCATGGCCCTGCGCCTCGCCTGCCATGACGAGGCGGTGCATCGCAAATTCGCCCCGCAGACACCCCAGGCCCGGGCGGTCTATGACGCGGTGGAGCAGGCGCGCGTCGACGCTTTGGGCAGCCGGCGGCTGACCGGCGCCGGCGACAATATCGCCGCGATGCTTGAGGACCGCTATGTCCGGGCCAATCTGGTCCATGTCACCGACCGCGCCGAGGCGCCGCTGGCCGACGTGCTGGCCATGCTGGCGCGCGAGCGGCTGACCGGCCGCGCGCCGCCGCCGTCCATCACCCAGGCGGTCAATCTGTGGCGCGAGGGCGTGGAGCAGAAGGCCGCCAGCAGCCTCGATGCGCTGCTCGACAGCATTGGCGACCAGAAGAAATTCGCCCGCTCGGTGCGTGAGCTGCTGGCCAATCTCGACATCGCCGACGAGCTCGACGCCGACGAGACCGAAGAGGACGACGACGACAGCCCCGAAGACGCGCCGGAATCCGGCGCCGACCAGGAGCAGGGCGACGGCGACCAGCAGGACGCCGGTGAGCGCGGCGAGGCCGAGCTGTCCGAGGAGGTCTCCGAAGAGATGCTCGACGGCGCCATGGCGGCTGATGACGCGCCGCCTGGCGAATTGCCGGATGAGTCCGATATGGGCGATTCCGACAGCTCCGGCGACACGCCCCGGCCACCGCAGACGCGGCCCGGCGACAATCGCGCCACCGATTACAAGGCCTATGCGCCGCGCTTCGACGAGGTGGTGACGGCGGAGGAATTGTGCGACGCCGAGGAACTGGCGCGGCTGCGCGGCTATCTCGACAAGCAGCTGGCCAATATGCAGGGCGTCGTCGCCCGGCTCGCCAACCGGCTGCAGCGCAAATTGCAGGCGCAGCAGAACCGCGCCTGGGAGTTTGACCTCGAAGAGGGCATGCTTGATCCGGCCCGCCTGCCGCGCGTCATCATCGACCCGTTCCAGGCCCTGTCGTTCAAGCAGGAGAAGGACACCAATTTCCGCGACACCGTGGTGACGCTGCTCATCGACAATTCCGGCTCGATGCGGGGCCGGCCGATCACGGTGGCCGCCACCTGCGCCGACGTGCTGGCGCGGACGCTGGAGCGCTGCGGCGTCAAGGCGGAGATTCTCGGCTTCACCACCCGGGCGTGGAAGGGCGGCCAGTCGCGTGAGCTGTGGCTGCAGTCAGGCAAGCCGGCCAATCCGGGCCGCCTCAATGATTTGCGCCATATCATCTACAAATCCGCTGACGCCCCCTGGCGGCGGGCGCGCAAGAACCTCGGCCTGATGATGCGCGAGGGGCTGCTGAAGGAGAATATCGACGGCGAGGCGCTGGACTGGGCGCACAAGCGCCTGCTGGGCCGGCCCGAGCAGCGCAAGATCCTGATGGTGATCTCTGACGGCGCGCCGGTCGATGATTCAACCCTGTCGGTCAATCCAGGCAATTATCTGGAGCGGCATTTGCGTGAGATCATCGCCGGCATCGAAGACCGCTCGCCGGTGGAGCTGATCGCCATTGGCATCGGCCATGACGTGACGCGCTACTACCGCCGCGCCGTGACCATTGTCGACGCCGAAGAGCTCGGCGGCGCCATGACTGACAAGCTGGCCGAGTTGTTCGACGAAACCCCGGTGCCGCGGGCGCGGCGGGCAGGCCGGCGCTAATACCAGGCCGCGACGATGCTGACGCATCCGCGACCTGAAAGCTCAGTCGCCGCACGGGCTTGACCAGGCGTTGTCGCGAGCCCAGGCAGGCAAGCGAACACAGTTGACGGCACACAAGCTGAGGCATCAGGGCGGCGCGCCAGAGCGTCGCCCTTTTTATTGGCGCTGCGGCAGGTTTGCGTGGTCAGCGAGGCGGCGCGACGAGACGGCGTGACCGGATGCAGACAACAAAAAAGGCGGCCCAGGGCCGCCTTTCAGCAAACGGAAATCCGTTCAGGCCAGTCGCCTCAGTTGGCGGCGGCCTTCTTCTCGATCTCGCGCTTCAGGGCGAGCGCGCCCTGCGACAGCTCGGAAGCCGACGCCTTGGCGAGGAAGCCGTCGAGGCCGCCACGATGCTCGACCGTGCGCAGCGCAGCGGCGCTGACGCGGAAACGGACGGCGCGGTCAAGGGCTTCCGACAGAAGGGTCACGTTGCACAGGTTCGGAAGGAACCGGCGCTTGGTCTTACGGTTTGAATGGCTCACGAGATGGCCGGTCAGAACGGCCTTCCCAGTCAGCTCGCAACGGCGGGCCATGATAGTTGTCCTGCTCAACGGCGAAGCGAGGCAGTCCCGGATCACGGGCGCTTGCTTGACCGACAATTCCATGAAGTGCCGGAGCTATACTGGCGCACAGGGCGCCCGTCAACCCATGCTGGCGGCTCTGGCGGCCAGGATCGCGTCGTTGCGGGCAGATCCGGCGTGAATTGCGCCCGCTGCGCGACGCCTTGAGCGCGCTATCCCCGCCCTTTCAACATGCGACGGACACAACCTTCACTATACGGAAAGGCTATTGTGCCATATTTCCGGGGAAGCTTGCCGCCGGGCCCGGCGCCGACGATGGCTGGCGCCCTGTGAACGGTGCGCCAGCCGCGGTCCGACCGTGGCGATGCGGCGACAGCCAGCTGGCGCGGGGTGCGGTTACCGCAGCCAGCGGTCCTGCGTCTGGCGACGATGACGCCGGGCGCGCGACGCGCGCCGACAACGACGCGCAAAAGAACGATCCGGGAGCAAACGTCGGGAGGACGCCGCCACCGTGCAGACCAGCGCGATCGGCCTGTCCGGTTGCTGCTTGCCCAGAGTTGCTTGCCCAGAGTTGCTTGCCAGTGCTGCTTGCCCAGTGCTGCTTGCCCGGGCGATGGGCGACGCGGCATCGGGTCATGCCTGGCCGGACTGTCCATGGCGGCGCCATCTGGGTCTTGGGGGGGGCGCTGTGTCATGTCAGGCGCATGACGCGGCGCACGCCCAGGGCTCTCACTCTCACTTGACGGGCGTCGCCCTGATCAGGAAAGTTTGCCCTCCCGGACCAGGCGGCGCGTCTGTCGTGTCGCGCCGGCGACCTGTCTGGAGTTTTTGCATTGGCGGCTCATCTTTCGAACGATCTCAAATCTGGCGCGCTCGTCTATCACAGCCACCCAAAGCCCGGAAAACTCGAGATCAAGGCGACCAAGCCGCTTGGCAACCAGCGCGACCTCGCGCTCGCCTATTCGCCAGGCGTCGCCGCCGCCTGTGAGGCCATCGCCGCCGATCCCGCCGACGCCGCCCGCTACACCATCCGCCAGAACCTCGTCGCCGTGCTGTCCAATGGCACCGCCGTGCTCGGCCTCGGCGACATTGGCCCGCTGGCCGCCAAGCCGGTGATGGAAGGCAAGGCGGTGCTGTTCAAGAAATTCGCCGGCATCGATGTGTTCGACATCGAGGTCGCCGAAAAAGACCCCGAGCGGCTGATCAATGTGGTGGCGGCGCTGGAGCCGACCTTCGGCGGCATCAATCTTGAGGACATCAAGGCGCCGGAATGCTTCGAGATCGAGGAGCGGCTGCGCGAGCGCATGGCCATCCCGGTGTTCCATGATGACCAGCATGGCACCGCCATCATTGTCAGCGCCGCCGTCAGCAATGGCCTGGAGCTGGCCGGCAAAAAGATCGAGGACGTCAAGATCGTCGCCTCTGGCGCCGGCGCGGCCGCCCTCGCCTGCCTCAATTTGCTGATCTCCCTTGGCGCGAAGCGCGAAAATATCTGGGTCACCGACATCGACGGCGTGGTCTATGAGGGCCGCCCGACGCTGATGGATCGCTGGAAGGCCAAATTCGCCCAGAAGACAGAGGCGCGCAGTCTCGCCGATGTCATCGACGGCGCCGATATTTTCCTCGGCGTCTCGGCGGGCGGCGTGCTGAAGCCGGAATATCTGGCGAAGATGGCCCCGCGCCCGCTGATCATGGCTTTGGCCAACCCCTATCCGGAGATCATGCCGGACGAGGCGCAGAAGGCCCGGCCCGACGCCATGATCTGCACCGGCCGCTCGGACTTCCCCAACCAGGTCAATAACGTCCTGTGCTTCCCCTTCATCTTCCGGGGCGCGCTGGATGTGGCCGCCACCACCATCAATGAAGAGATGAAGATGGCGGCGGTGCGCGCCATCGCCGAGCTGGCGCGTGAGGCGCCCTCCGACATGGTGGCGAGCGCCTTTGGCGGCGACGTGCAGCCCTTCGGCCCCAACTCGCTGATCCCCAATCCGTTCGATCCGCGCCTGATCCTGCGAATCGCGCCCGCCGTGGCCAGAGCCGCCATGGAGACGGGCGTCGCCACACGGCCGCTGGCCGATCTGGACGCCTATGCCGACAGCCTGTCGCGCTTCGTCTTCCGCTCGGGCTTCGTGATGAAGCCGCTGATCAGCCGGGCCAAGGCTGATCCCCGGCGGGTGATCTATGCCGAAGGCGAGGACGAGCGCGTGCTGCGCGCCGTGCAGGCGATCACCGAGGACGGCTTCGCCCGCCCCATCCTCGTCGGCCGTCCGGCGGTGGTTGAGGCGCGCATCAAGCGCTTCGGCCTGACCATCCGCCAGGGCGTGGACTTTGACCTTACCAATCCGGAAGATGATCCGCGCTACCGCGACTACGTCGCCACTTACATCGAGGCGGCGGGCCGCAAGGGCATCACCCCGGACGCCGCCCGCACCCTGGTGCGCACCAATAATACGGTGATCGCCGCCCTCGCCGTGCGGCGCGGCGACGCCGACGCCATGATCTGCGGCCTCGAAGGGCGCTTCCAGAGCCGCCTGCGCCACATCGCCGACATTATCGGGCTGCGGCCTGGCATCCATGAGATGTCGGCGCTGTCGCTGGTAATCACCTCCAAGGGGCCGTTCTTCATCGCCGACACCCATGTGCGCCATGATCCCAATGCCGAGCAGCTGGCGGAAATGGCCATCGCCTGCGCCAGCCATGTGCGGCGCTTCGGCATGGAGCCGCAGATCGCCATGGTGTCGCATTCTGACTTCGGCTCATCGGATTCGCCGTCCGCCCGCAAAATGCGCCATGCCACCGACATCGTCCGCGAACGCGCGCCGGAACTGGTGATCGACGGTGAGATGGCGGCGGACACCGCCCTGTCGCAGCTGGTGCGCGACCGGGTCTATCCGCATTCGCCGCTGTCGGGCGCGGCCAATGTGCTGATCATGCCCAATCTGGATGCGGCCAATATCGCCTTCCAGATGACCAAGGCGATCGCCGACGCCCTGCCGGTCGGGCCGATCCTGATTGGCCCGGCCCAGCCGGCCCATATCGTCACCCCTTCGGTGACGGCGCGCGGCATCGTCAATATTTCGGCCATCGCCGTGGTCGAGGCCCAGGATCGCGAGCGGGCCGCTCTGGCTGGCCAAGGCTGAACAGACCGGCAGTTCTAGCGATGGCAAGAGGCCCCTGACCCTGGTCAGGGGGCTCTTTCGTTACGGCGCATCCCAACGACAGCGCCAGGCGTAGCGCAGGCGGCGATAACGCCGGCGCAAGCTGTGGCCTGCGTGCAAAAACCGGTGCGAGCCTTGTCTGGAGGTGTTTTAATCTGCCCCAGCAAAAAGGCAGGGGCGCACGGGCGATGAGTTTACTGAACCAGACAGGCAGCGCAGCGGCGCGCAGCTGCGGCCCCTGCACCTTGTGCTGCAAGGTGATGGGCATCACGGCGCTGCAGAAGCCGCGCGGGCGCTGGTGCCCGCATTGCCAGCCCGGCAAGGGCTGTAGCGCCTATGACAGTCGCCCCGACGAATGCCGCAGTTTCGCCTGCCTGTGGCTCGGCGAAGGCTTCCTGGGAGAGGAGTGGCGGCCAGATCGCAGCAAGCTGGTGCTGTACACCGAACATGGCGGCGCGCGCCTCGTGGTGCAGGTCGACCCAGGCGCCGGCAATGTTTGGCGACGTGAGCCGTTCTACAGCCAGATTCGCGCCTGGGCCCAGGCCGCCACGGCTGGCCGACGCCAGGTGCTGGTGGTCACAGGCGACAACACCACCATCGTGCTGCCGGATCGCGAGCAGAACCTCGGCCGGCTACGCGACGGCGACCAGGTGATCGTGCATGAGCGCTATCGCGATGGCCGCGAGGTCTGGGACGTCGAGGTGCAAGGCGCCGCCTGACGCCAGAATGCGATGAGGTTGGCTGATCGGGTTCGTTCAAGGCCGGGCGGCGACTGACCATGGGAGGTCGCGAATGCGTCAGCATTTTCGTGGCCTGGTATGCGCGGGCTCACGGCGCCCGGTAGGCATCACCGCGTCAGGCGCAGCGGCCGTGGCTGGCGGCATGGCCAGCGTCAGGCGCAGCGGCGGCTCAGTCGAGCGGGCGCGCCTCATCTGGCAGCATGATCGGGATGCCGTCGCGGATGGGATAGGCCAGACGCGCCTGGCGGCTGATCAGCTCCTGGCGCTCTGCGTCATATTCCAGCGTCGCCTTGGTCAGCGGGCACACCAGCAGCTCCAGCAGGCGGGGGTCGAGCCGGGTGGCGGCGTTGGCGGGGTTATTGGCGTCAGTGTCTGGCTGTGTGGCCGTCATCGGGGCCTCCATCTGGTTTGCTCCACCGTCCGCCCCGCTGCTGTGGGGGCGTCTGATGGCGCTGCATGCTCTCTCATCGATTTCAAAACGCGCTCAAGTGGCGGCGGCTCATTGCAGCGACGGGTCGGAGCCGGCGCCGCCATTGCCGCGCGCCAGCTCGATCTCGGTGATCGCCACCAGCATTTCGGCGCGGCTCTTCAGATCCGGCGCCTCGAGCAGCGCCTGCTTCTCGCGCAGGCCATAGGGGCTCATCATCGACAGCGCATTGACCAGGGCCTCATTCGACGCCGCCCGGACGCCACGCCAGTCGATGCGCAGCCCCTTGGCCTTGACGAAGGCTTCGAGGGCGGCGAGCACCGCCTGACGATCCACATCGTCCTCACCGGCCCGCGCCGAAAAATCAATCTGGAATGGCGTGTAGTCCACCCTCGCCTGGCGATAGGGCGTGGTGACCTCCAGCTCCTCGACGAGGCGGAAGCGGCCGACGCCCGTCAGGGTCACCAGATAGCGGCCATCGCCGGTCTCCGCGAAATGGGTGACGCGCCCGGCGCAGCCCACCGCATAGAGCGCAGGAGCTTCGGACGCATCCTCCTGCTTCATCGGCTGGATGATGCCGATCACCCGGCGCCCGGCGAGCGCGTCATCGACCATGGCCAGATAACGCGGCTCGAAAATATTCAGGGGCATCTCGCCGCGCGGCAGCAACAGCGCCTCCGCCAGCGGAAACAGCGGAATGGTCAGCGGGCAGTCCTGCGGCCCCCGATATACAGCGTTCATCACCACGGGATAACGCCCCTTTCCCGCCCTTACGGGCGTCCTGGTAGCCATGCCGCATCACCGAAACTTGCGTGCGGCGTGGCCAGCTGCGCGCCAGTCGCCGGCGGCAGATAACGACAGTTGGCTGGCGCCTCAGGCGAACATCATCGACGACAGACGGCGGCGGCCGTGCACGGTCGCCGGGTCCTTGGCGCCCCAGGCGTCGAAGAATTGCACCAGCTGCTTGCGCGCCGCCTCATCATTCCAGGCGCGATCCTTGCGGAAAATCTCAAGCAGTGCGTCCGCCGCGCCCTTGCGGTCGCCCATGGCGTTAAGCGCCAGCGCCAGATCAAAGCGCGCCTCGTGGTCATCGGCATTGGCGGCGAGCCGCGCCTCAAGCTCGGAGGTCGCGCCGAGATCGCCGGCCTGTTCCGCCAGCTCAAGCGTCGAGCGCGCCGAGACGATGGCCGGGTGGGTGGCCTTGTCAGCAGGCGCCAGCGCAAGGAACTGCCGGGCCCCGTCAAGGTCGCCCAGCGCCACGTGCAACTTGACGAGGCCGGCGATGGCGTCGGCATTGTCCGGCTCCTGATCCAGAACCGCCGCGAAATGCTCCGCCGCGCCCTGCACATCGCCCGCCACCTCAAGCGCCGCCGCCTGCTCCAGCAGGGCGTCGACCTCCGTGGGGCCGAGCGGGCCGACGAGACGCTCGATGAAGCTGCGGATCTGCCCTTCCGGAACCGCGCCCATGAAGCCATCAACCGGCTGGCCGCGCTTGAACGCCACCACCGCCGGGATCGACTGAATGCCCATCTGGCCAGCGATGTCCGGATGCTCGTCGATATTCATCTTGACCAGGCTGACCTTGCCGCCGCTGCTGGCGACGACCTTCTCCAGCACCGGCGCCAGCTGCTTGCATGGGCCGCACCATGGGGCCCAGAAGTCCACCAGCACTGGCGCCGTCATCGACGCCCGGATCACGTCATTGGAGAAGCTGGCCGTGGTCACGTCCTTGATGGCGGACGCTGCAGTGGTCGTGTCGGTCATGGTCGGTGACATCCTGGAAGCTGGCGCGGGCAGACCGCGCGCTGGCAGTATTCGTTCCTGCAGCCAAAATGGGGCTTTGCGCGGCAGAAAACAATTGCGCCGCGCTGGCGAAAGCGCCCGTCCGCCCGTGATGGCGCAAGGTCGCCCGCCCTCGCCGTGGCGGCGTTTTCCACATCTGGCGTGACCGCAGCAGTTTTTTCAGCCGCCGGCCGCGCCGCCTCTTGCATCACGCCGCCATCCAGGGCACATAGCGGCCATCGGCGACGGCAAATCGCCGACGGAAGCGGGTGTAGCTCAGGGGTAGAGCACAACCTTGCCAAGGTTGGGGTCGAGGGTTCGAATCCCTTCGCCCGCTCCAAATATGGCCAGCAGGAAGTCGCCGTGAGGCGGCTTTTTTGCGTTTTGGGGCCGGCGTTGTGGACCGACGCTTTGGGCGCGGATCGCGCCTGTGTGTGGCGCCATCTGCGGCGCCTGCCCAGCATCCGCTGTGTGTGCTGCCCTGCGCCCCTGCTTGCATCGCTTCGCACAGGCTTGGCGATCAGGCCGCCGGGCGGAGACACAGCGCGCAACGCCCCAGCCGTCCACAGCCGCCCACAGACGTTGACGCGCCCTTGCGAAAGCTGTTGCGCGCCGGCCGGATTTGAGGCACATAGCGCCCATCGGCGACGACACATCGCCGACGGAAGCGGGTGTAGCTCAGGGGTAGAGCACAACCTTGCCAAGGTTGGGGTCGAGGGTTCGAATCCCTTCGCCCGCTCCAAATATGGCCAGCAAGAAGTCGCCGGAAGGCGGCTTTTTTTGCGTTTTGGGCCTGGCGCTTCGCCGCTTCTGCCCTCGCCGGCTGGCGGCGAGGCCCCGGGGACCGAAGCCTGAGGCGCAGCCGTACCGGCGCGCGAGGCGGCGTCCGGGCGAGGCCCCGACGCCGCGCCGCGGCTTACAGACCGAGGAATTCGAACGGTTTGGTTTCGACGAATTTGTCGTTGGTCGCGCCCGAATAGGTGTTGCGCTGGTCCGGACCGAGATCGAGCTTCAGCACCTTGCCGCTGTCTTTCGAAAAATCGATGCGGTCGAGATCGACCCAGAACACGTTCGGGGTCAGGGCTGAATCGAAGAAATAGCGCAGGTTCTTCTGGTCAGCCACGGTGCGCCAGCGGGTGGAGGAAATGTTGGGCTGGTCGGGCGTGGTGATGCCATAAGGCACCGAGACGTTGCGTATGACGCTGAACACGCTGGCTATCGCCTTGCGCTGGTCTTCGAACTTCGGGATGGCGTTGACGTAAAACGCGGCGCGGGCGAAGCGGTCGGCGGCGCGATTGGTGCCAGGCAGCATCGCCAGACCGCCAATCTCCTTCCAGTAGGCGTTGAGCGCCAGCTGCCGCTTGAAGGTCGGCGAATTGGTCATCACCTGGAAGTCGCGGCTGTGATGGATGATCTGCTTGCCGTCGATATATTCGATGATGGCGCTGTCGCCGCTAGCGTCCGAGATCGACAGATGCAGCGTGGCGAGCCGGTCCTGACCCGGCACCTTGTCGGTGACCAGGGTGAAGGGCTCGCTGCGCAAATGCTTCACCGCTTCGTCGACCGTGGCGAACTGGTCGAGCACATATTGCGCCCAGGCCGAGATCGACAGGCCTGGCGTCTTGCCGTCGTATTTCGGATATTCCGACTCGGCCAGCCACAGCACATTGGCGACGAGGCCCTTCTCGTTCATGCCGTCGGTGGTTGAGATGTCATAGGCCGTGGCGATGACGCTGCCATATTTGGCCGCCCATTTTACCGAGTTGGGCCCCGCCTTGCCGTTGCGCTCCATGCCGCGCGGGAACACCCACAGATTGGTGCCGATCTCCTCCGACCAGTCCATCGACCGAGCGGTGATGTTGAGATTGTTGTCGCCCTGATAGACCAGACGCGTGCAGGCCTCGGCCACGGAAGCGAAGGCCATGGCGCCAGCCAGGGTCCCTGCGAGGCAGGCGCGGGCCAGTGACGTGCGGTAGATGTTCATCGCTTTTCCTGATCTGACGGGCATGGCCCATGGTAGATTTCGCCGGGATGAAGCCATCAGACGGCGTGAATTTTAGCAATATTGCGCAGAATGGCCGGCTCATCGGAGATAGACAACCAACCATTGCACCTGTCAGCCGTGACAATGCGCGTGTTTATCCGGAGGCCCTCAGTCCTGTTTCAGGTGGCGCGCCGGATAACCGGCGACCTCGAGTGCTTTTAACAGACGCTCCGCCGGAACAGCGGCGTCAAGCGTGAGCGTATGCGCCGCAAGGTCCGGGGTCAGCGTCGCCGCCACATCAAGGGCGCGGACCGCCGCCGTGATGGTAGCGACGCAGTGGCCGCAGCTCATGTCTGGCACGTGCAAGTGGATCGCCATGTCAGTCTCCCGTCTGTCACCCTGAAGCTGGGCGGTGGCGGTCACAAGGTCAAGCGTATCGTCAAGCACCAGCTTCGCGTGAGCACTGGCGCGAGGCTTTGAAGCGGGGCCTGGAGAAAGCGCGCCGGGACCGGAAGGCCGGCGCCATATTGGCCCGAAGGCGCCTCACACTTCGCTTGACCTTCCAGTGACTGGAAGGGCTAGCCTCATCGCATTACATGACGGGTGAGGGCTGGCCGCTGGCAGGAACCTGGCGGGAGCCTGGCGGGAGCCTTGAGTGCAGACGCCATCAGGTCCGGTCAGCGCCTGCCGACGAGCCGGTTGCTGGCGGGCGCGATGCGCCCTGCCTCGCGCGGCGACGGGAGATAGGCCATGACAGCGGCGCACGACAATATCCAGCTAACTGGTCAAGGCGGAGCGTCGGGCGAGCGGCTGCGCCAGGGGGCGAACAATGCGCCAGGCGCAGCTCCCGGCGACGCGCCGCGCGCCGATGGGCGCTGGCTTGTGCCGGTCAACGGCATGAGCTGCGCCTCCTGCGTGCGACGGGTCGAACAGGCAATCCTCGCCGCGCCAGGCGTCGCCGAGGCGGCGGTCAATCTGGCCAGCGAGAGCGCGACGGTGCGGCTTGCGCCCGGGGGCGCCGTCGCAGATGTGGTCGCCGCCATCCATGGCGCCGGCTATGAGGTTCCGCAGCAATCCGTGGTTATCGATGTGGACGGCATGAGCTGCGCCTCCTGCGTCGGGCGGGTGGAGCGCGCGCTCAGCACAGCGCCAGGCGTCACCGCCGCCAGCGTCAATCTGGCGACCGAGCAGGCGCGCGTCAGCTTCATCGCCGGTCTCAGCAGCCGCGCGGCGCTGGAGCAGATTATCGCCAAAGCAGGCTATACGCCGCGTCCGGCGGCCGATAATCAGGCGACGGCGGCGAGCCTGTCAGAGAGTCGCGCGGCAGAGCGGGCCCGCGACATGGCGGCGCTGCGACGGGATCTGCTCATCGCCGCCGTGCTGACCGTGCCGGTGTTTGTGGTGGAGATGGGCGGCCATCTGGTCCCGCAGTTGCATCATTGGCTGGCCGATCAGTTCGGCGGCCATACGCTGCATGTGTTCAGTTTTGTGCTGACGACACTTGTGCTGTTTGGTCCCGGCTTACGGTTTTTCACCAAGGGCTTTTCTGCGCTGGCCCGGCTGGCGCCCGACATGAATGCGCTGGTGGCGCTCGGGGCCGGCGCCGCCTGGGCCTATTCCACCATCGCCACCTTTGCCCCTGCCTGGCTGCCGCAAGGCTCGGCCCATGTCTATTTCGAAGCGGCGGCGGTGATCGTCACGCTGATCCTGCTGGGGCGCCTGCTGGAAGCGCGCGCCAAGGGGCGCACGTCAGAAGCCATCCGTCGGCTTGTTGGCCTGCAGCCGCGCACGGCGCGCGTGATGCGCGATGGCGGCTACGCAGATATCGCCATCGACGCGGTGATGGTCGGCAATCTGGTGCAGGTGCGGCCCGGCGAGCGCGTGCCCGTCGATGGCGCGGTGGTCGAGGGCCGCTCTTACGTCGATGAGGCGATGATTTCCGGCGAAAGCGCGCCGGTGCTGAAGCAGCCTGGCGATGAGGTGATCGGCGGCTCGGTCAATCAGGCCGGCGCCCTGACATTCCGCGCCGCCCGGGTGGGCGCCGACACCGTGCTGGCGCAGATTATCGCCATGGTGGAGCGGGCCCAGGGGGCGAAATTGCCGATCCAGGGCGTGGTTGACCGCATCACCATGTGGTTTGTGCCGGCGGTGATGGCGGCGGCTGCGCTGACCTTCATGGTGTGGCTGGCGTTTGGCCCGCAGCCGGCGCTGGGCCTTGCGCTGGTCAATGCGGTGGCGGTGCTGATCATCGCCTGCCCCTGCGCCATGGGGCTGGCGACGCCGACCTCGATCATGGTGGCGACGGGCCGCGCGGCGGAGCTGGGCGTGCTGTTCCGCAATGGCGAGGCGTTGCAGTCGCTGGGCGACGCCAGGGTCATCGCCTTGGACAAGACCGGCACGCTCACCGCCGGCAAACCTGCGCTGACCGATCTGGTCAACGCCGGCGCGTTCAGCCGGGCGGAGGCGCTGCGGCTGGCGGCGTCGGTCGAGGCGCTGTCTGAACACCATCTGGCCAAAGCAGTGGCCGAGGCGGCGGAACGCGAGGGCGTGACGCCCGCGCCGGTGCAGGACTTCATCGCCGAGCCAGGGCGCGGCGTCAGCGGCGTGGTCGACGGGCGCAAGGTGCTGGTGGGCTCGCAACGTTTCGTACAGGCGGCTGGCGTCGACACCAGCGTGCTGGAGGCGGTTGCGGCGCAGCTGGCGGCGGAGGCCAGATCGCCATCCTGGGTGGCGGTGGATGGCGCCCTCGCCGCCGTGCTGGCCATCGCTGATCCGCTGCGGCCGACGACGCCGCAGGCCATCGCCGCGCTGCGCGCCATGGGCTTCAAGCTGGCGATGATCTCCGGCGACAATCGCCGCACCGCCGACGCCATCGCCGCCCGGCTCGGCATTGACGATGTCGAGGCCGAGGTGCTGCCCGACGGCAAGGTGGCGGCGCTGGAACGGTTGCGCGCCGCCCATGGCCCCGTGGCCTTCGTGGGCGATGGCGTCAATGACGCCCCGGCGCTGGCGGCGGCGGAGGTGGGCGTCGCCATCGGCACGGGCACGGATGTGGCGATCGAGAGCGCCGACGTGGCGCTGATGTCGGGCGATCTGATGGGCGTGGTCAACGCCGTGGCGCTGTCACGGGCCAGCATGCGCAACATCAAGGAGAACCTGTTCTGGGCCTTTGGCTATAATGCAGCGCTGATCCCGGTGGCGGCGGGGCTGCTTTATCCGGCCTGGGGGGTGCTGCTGTCGCCAATGCTCGCGGCAGGCGCCATGGCGCTGTCCAGCGTGTTCGTGCTCGGCAACGCACTGCGGTTGCGGCGCTTCACGCCGGCGCAGGCCGCCGACGCCAGGGGAGGCGCAGCATGAATATTGGCGCAGCGGCGCGGCGCTCCGGCCTGCCCGCCAAAACCATCCGCTATTACGAGGACATTGGACTTCTGACACCAGGGCGGGCCGGGAACGGCTATCGCGATTACGACGAGGCGGACGTGCACCGGCTGCGCTTCGTGCAGCGCAGCCGCAGCCTCGGTTTCTCGGTGGAGGAATGCCGCCAGCTGCTGTCGCTGTATGACGACCGCGACCGGGCCAGCGCCGATGTCAAACAGCTCGCCGAGAGCAAGCTGGCCGAAATCGACCGCAAATTACGCGAGCTGACCAGCCTGCGCGACACGCTGCGGCTGATGGCGCGCGATTGCCATGGCGACGCCCGCCCCGACTGCCCGATCCTCGATGGCATTGCAGGCGACGGCCCCTGTCGGGGCGGCGCAGGCGCAGGCGCAGATTGAGGCAATTGGCGCGGTTTTGTCTGGCGCGCGTCGGCCTGGCCTTAGGGGTCGGCCAATCAGCGGTCGCCCGGCAGGCCGCTGCAACGGCCGATAATGCGCTGCGCCTGCAGGCGTCCGCCCGACCAGCGACCCTGCACCCGCAAGCACTCGCCCTTGCGCCAGGAGGCGCGGATATGGGCGCGCATGGCGGCGTCAGCGTCAATGGGCGGATCGCCATCGCCCCACCACAGCGGCCAGCGCGCACGTTCGCCCGGCAGCGCGGTCTCCGCCATCACGCCCGTGGACGGACACGGCGGCCTGACGCACATGATGCCGGTGAAGCCGATACGAAAAACGCGCAGCGGCGGCGCGGCGTCTGCCGGGGCGGCTGCTGGCGGAGGCGTCGTCGACGCGGCGGCGCAGGCGTGGCCCGCGTCCGCCATGAGCACAAGGGCTGACAGCAGCATGAGACAAGAGGCCGGAGGCGCCTTGCGTCGGGGGAAGCCAGAATACGACAATCGCGCCATGGGCTGTCTCCCTCGGGCTACTGTTCGCGCACCCTGGCCGGGGACAGGCCCCGTCAAGGCGTGGCGGGCGGCGTCAGCGCGCTGCGGAAGGTGAGATTATAGCGCAGCGCGCCCGTGGCGGGGTGCATGCCGTCCTTCAGGCGCAGCACTCCGTGATAGAACAGCCGCGAGGGCCCGCCCCACACCACCACATCGCCGTGGCGAAGCTCATATTTCGCCACCGGGTCAGCGCGTTTGGCGCCGCCGAACTGGAACACGCAGGGCAGCCCCAGCGACACCGAGACGATGGGCTGGGTGAAATCCGCCTCATCCTTGTCCTGGTGCAGCGCCATGCGGGCGCCGGGGGCGTAGCGATTGATCAGGCAGGCGTCGGGCGCAAAACCGGCGAACCCGGCCTCAGCGGCGCAGGCGCTGGCCAGCTGGCGGAACAGCGCCGGCATGGCCGGCCATGGCGCGCCGGATTGCGGGTCGTTGCGCTCGTAGCGATAGCCGCGCCTGTCGGTGGTCCAGCCCGCCGCGCCGCAGCTGGTCATGGCCACCGACATCTCAAAGCCGCCGGGCGTCTGCATGTGGCGGAACGGGGCCGCCGCAGCCACCGCATCAATGGCGGCGATGAGCGCCCCGGCGTCCTGAAGCGCCCGGCGCCGCAACAGAATGGCGCCCGGCGCCATGGTCTCGATTGGCTGCGCCTGGCCAGGGTCGCCGCCAGAGGCATCCGCCGCATAGAACAAATCCATCGGGGCCTCCTCGCGCCGCTGGGGCGCCGCGGGTCCGCGCTGGCCGACGCTCGCCGGTGCAGCGGCAAACCTTCATCCCACGATCAACGCGTGAAGGGCGCGCGTGGTTCGCGGCGTATCAGGCTCAGTCGGCGGGATCCTGGCCAGCGGCTGGCGCCGCCAGCGCGGCGATGTCGCCGAAAATGTCATCCCATTCGCCGTCTGTCATGTCGAGCAGGCCGAAGGAGCGCAACAGGAACACCCCTTCCGTCGCCAGAAACGCCAGGCGCAGACCATCGCGATCCGGTTTTGGGCTGGCGGCGATCTCGCGCAGGCGGCTGGTGTACCAGGCGCGCGCCTCGGTCCGCTGGTCGGCGCTGGCCGACATGGCGGCGAGCATCACCGCCGCCCGGTCGGCGGAGGCGAGGCCCGATTGCGCCGTGGCCGCCACATGCGCCCGCACCTGCCCGGCCACCGAGCCGTCATTGCCGGGGATCGCCGCCACCTCGGCGTCGAACTCCCCCTCCCAGCGCTGCACCATGGCGCGGACCATGGCGTCGCGCGAACCAAAGCAGTACTGAACCCCGCCCTTGCTGATTCCGCCAGCACGGGCAACGGCTTCGATTGTCAAACCATTGATACCTTTGTCGCGTATCACTGCCTCCGCGGCGTCAAGAACCGCGTTTCTGTCGATGGTTTGCCTGCGCCCCATAGCCCCTGATCCTTCGGATCGCCTGATCCCAGGCGCTGACCCAAAACCCTTACGCCCGGCGCCTGTGTTTGCGTCAATCGGCCAGACTTTCAAGTCCATCACGACGGCGTGACGACGGACCCTCTTTTCAATCCATACGTATGGATTTATAAGACGACCACATTTAGCGCAACCTCCGGAGGCTGTAAGAGGAAGCCCCGGACACAATGGTGACCCATGTCTTCCCCCAATCGCTGGATCGTCCTTGCGATCGCATCCAGCGCGCTACTGCTTGTCGTTGTCGACATGACAGTGCTGTATACGGCCCTTCCCACCCTTACCCATGATCTGAACGCCACGGCGACCCAGAAGCTCTGGATCATCAACGCTTACGCGCTTGTGGTCGCTGGCCTGTTGCCCACCGCCGGCGCGCTCAGCGACCGCTTTGGCCACAAGCCGATGCTGCTCGCCGGCCTCGGCGTGTTTGGCGTCGCTTCGGCCTTCGCCGCCTTTGCCCCCAGCGCCGGCGCCCTGATCGCCGCCCGCGCCCTGCTGGCGGTCGGCGCGGCGCTGATGATGCCCACCACCCTTGCGATCATCCGCATCACCTTCACCGATGAGCGCGAGCGCGCCCTCGCCATTGGCGTCTGGGCGGCCATCGCCTCGGGCGGCGCGGCGCTTGGCCCGCTGGTCGGCGGCCTGATGCTCACCTGGTTCTGGTGGGGCTCGGTGTTCCTGATCAATCTGCCGATCGTCATCATCGCCCTGGCGGCGGGCATCCGGCTGATCGCGCCGTCGCGCCCCAATCCCGCCCGGGTCATCGATCTGATCGGCGCGGCCCTGGTGATGGTCGGCGTCATCGCCCTCGCCGTCGGCGTCAAGGAGATTGGCGCTGGCGCCCGTGCGCCAGGCGTGGTCCTGGCCGCTTTCGCCATCAGCGCCATCGCCCTCACCCTGTTTGTGCGGCGCCAGCGCGGCATGGCGGCGCCGTTGATCGATTTCGCCATGTTCCGCAAGCCGGTGATCGCCATTGGCGTTCTCGTGGCGATGCTCAGCTCCATGGCGATGATCGGCATCGAGCTGGCCTATAGCCAGCGGCTGCAATTGGTGCTGGGGCTGACGCCGCTGCAGGCGGGCCTGATGATCCTGCCGCTGCCGCTCGGCGCCCTCGCCGCCGGTCCGGCGGCGGGCTGGCTCACCGGTCGCTTTGGCGCCACCCGCATCATGTGGATGGGCATGGCCATCGCCGGCGTGGCGCTTGGCCTGTTCATCGCCTCGCCATCTGGCCAGCATGTGGCGCACGCCATCCTGCTGGCGATAGCCAGCGGCGGCATGGGCGCCGCCATGACCTCCGCCTCGGCGGCGATCATGGGCGCGGCCCCGCCTGACAAGACCGGCATGGCCGCTTCGGTTGAAGAAGTGTCGTTCGAGCTTGGCGCGGCGATTGGCGTTGCGGCCATCGGCGGCGCCCTCTCGGGCCTGTACAGCAGCGCCATGGGCGGCGTGGCCGGCGCGCCCGCCGCTGCCCGCGACAGTCTCGATGGCGCCCTGCGCGCCGCCGAAGCGCTGTCGCCCGACGTCGCCGCCGGCCTGCTCAGCCAGGCGCGGCTGGCGTTCGACACCTCGTTCAACGCTGTGATCGCCATGGCCGCTGGCCTGGTGCTGCTGACGGCGCTGCTCATCCGCATCGCGGCGCGCCACGCCCAGCGCGGCGCCGTCGCGCCGCTCAGGGCGCATCGCTGACGAAGGTCAGCCGAGTTTTCCGCCGACTGAGCGGAGATACGCGCCGGCTGAAGGCTGGGACCTGCTCCCGTGATCGCCGGGCGCCAATGCGACGCGCCGCTATGGTGCGTCGCATTGGCATGGCTGCGTCCTTCAAGGCGTGCGGGCTGACGTGGCTTGACGCTGGGCACGTACGCCGCCACAGCAAGGAGTAGCTGGCCGCCCTCGAGCGCGGCGCGTGACGGCCGGGGGCGCGACGGGTGCGAGACGCAACGATCTACCGCTTCGCCTGGATGGGCCTTGGCCTCGTGTTCGTGGCGCTGGGCGCTGTGGGAGCCGCCCTGCCGCTACTGCCGACGACGCCGTTTCTCATCCTCGCCGCCGGCTGTTTCGCCCGATCTTCGCCGCGCCTCGAAGCGTGGCTGCTGGCCCATCGGCGCTTTGGGCCATTGCTGGCAAATTGGCGCGCCCACCGGGCCATTCCCCCCTACGCCAAGGCCATGGCCTGCGCCGGCATCTGCATCAGTTTCGTATCATTTTATCTCGGCGCACGGCCTGGCTGGCTGGGCGCAGGCGCCATGGCCGTGGTGCTGCTGGCGGCGGCGCTTTACGTGTTGTCGCAGCCGAACGGGCCGCCGCGCCCGCCGCCGCCGCGCTGACGCCGCCAACAAAAAACGCGCCCCCCGATGCGGGGGACGCGCCATGATCTGCTCAAGGAGCTTTCGCCGTGCGCGCTGGCTCAGGAGGCGAAATAGGACTGGGTGCCGTGCGCCTCGATGGCGGTGGCCAGACGCTGCAGGGCGTGGACATAGGCGGCGCTACGGACGCTGATGCCCTTCTCCTTCGCCAGCAGCCAGATCGCCCGGCCCTCGGTCTCCATATTGGTCTTGAGACGCTGGTGGATTTCGCTGACCGTCCAGTAGAAGCCCTGACGGTTCTGCACCCACTCATAATAGGACACGGTGACGCCGCCGGCGTTGGCCAGAATGTCAGGCAGCACCACGACATTCTTGCGGAACAGGATCTCGTCGGCCTCCGGAGTGATCGGGCCATTGGCCAGCTCGACCACGACGCGAGCCTTCACCTGCTCGGCGTTGCCGGCGTTAATCAGGTCTTCCATGGCGGCCGGGACCAGCACGTCACAGTCGATGCCGACGATGGCGTCCGGCGGCAGGGCCTCCACGCCATTGGCGCCCGCCAGCGAGGTCAGCTTGCCGGCGGCCTTGGCGTCGAGCACGGCGTCAACGTCGAGGCCGGTCTTGCAATACAGCGTGGCGCGCGAGTCAGACACGGCCACCACCTTGTAGCCGACGTCGGCCATCAGGCGGGCCATATGGGTGCCGGCGTTGCCGAAGCCCTGGATGGCGACGGTGGAGCCAGGCGCCACGCCCAGATCGCGCTCAAGGTGCCGCACCAGATAGAAGCCGCCGCGGGCGGTGGCGTCATCACGGCCGAGCGAGCCGCCCAGAGCGATCGGCTTGCCGGTGATCACCGCCGGGGCGTTCTTGCCGATGATGTTGGCGTATTCATCCGCCATCCAGCCCATGATCATGGCGTTGGTGTAGACATCCGGGGCCGGGATGTCGCGGTCGGGGCCGATGACATTGGAGAAGGCCTGCATGTAAGCGCGCGACAGGCGCTCCAGCTCACCCTTCGACAGCGCATGCGGATCGACCTGCACGGCGCCCTTGCCGCCGCCATAAGGCAGGTTCATCACGGCGCATTTGAAGGTCATCCAGAAGGCCAGCGTCTCCACCTCATCCATGGTGGAATGCGGATGGAAGCGGATGCCTCCCTTGGTCGGGCCGCGGGTGTCGTCGTAGCGGCAGCGCCACGACATGAACGATTTGCGCGAGCCATCGTCCATGCGGACCATCAGGCGCATCTTGGTGGTTTCGCGCGGGTATTTCAGCTTTTCCAGGACGTCCGCATCGAGATCAAGATGCCGCGCCGCGTCATCCAGACGGGTCAAGGCCTGTTCAAGTTGGGACTTTTGCATGTTCTCAGATCCTGAAAGCTGTCTGGCGCTGACCGCTGCTCGACCGCATCCTGCATCGTCGGACACACGCCGGTCGTTACTGCATGCGATCGATGCAGCACAGGCGCTGTGCCCGATTCCGCCCTGATGTGTTTACGTCTTGCGCGACCCCGCGCCAGCCGGTCACGCGACTGGGGGGTGTTTTGGATACATGCGCCCGCCATCCGCGCGCACGCCATCAGACCGCGGATGTTTAAAGCCGCTGCGCGCAATTTTCCAGCAGTTTTCATTGTTTTTGAGCATTATTTGCCCAGGCGACAGCAGGTCGCAGGCAACGCGCCCAATAAGCAGGCAACTAGCCGCCCTGCTTGCGCCAGCGGGCGATCGCCCGGTCACGCTTGAGTTTTGACAGGCGCTGGAGCCAGAACACCCCATTCATCTGGTCGACCTCATGCTGCACACAGGCGGCGCGAAACCCGTCGAACCACGCCTCGTGGGTTGCGCCGTCGAGGTCCTGCCAGCGCATCAGCGCCCGCGCCGGACGCTGCACCACGGCGCTGGCCCCGCGCATGGCGATGCTGCCTTCCGTATGCGACGCCATCTCGTCTGAAGCGTCGACGATCTGCGCATTGACATAAAACTGCGGCGCCGGGTCCTCCGGCAGTTCCAGCACGAACAGCTTGCGCATCAGGCCGAAATGCGCCGCCGTAGCGCCGACGCCGGGCGCGGCGCGCATGGACGCCAGCACGTCGGCGGCCAGTTCTCTTAACGCTGCGTCAAATTCTGTCACCGGCGCCGAGACGTTGGCGAGGCGGGGATCAGGCCAGGAGAGCGGCGGATAGATGGCCATGGCGGCGGCTCCAGCAGGGCAAATCAGTCAGGACGCCGCGTGTGTAACGCGGTTTGGCAGGCAATGGGCAAATCCGTGGGGCGACCGGCGTCCTTCCATCTCCACGGCAAGTTTGACTTGAGTTTTTTGCGGCAGAAGGCTATGGCGTCGCCATCCGCGTCATGCGGAATGCATCTGCTGGTTGGGGAGGACGCCATGTCACAAGACGGCCTCTTCCAATTGGGGATGGGCGCAGTTCTGCTGAAAGCCTCCCAAACGGAAGACATGATCGCCCGCCGCGTCTGTGGAATGACAGCGCGAACGGCCGCCCGGATACGAGGCTTGCGAGACGCCGACAGCGTCTGGACTGCCAGCGCCGCATGTGCCCGGCGCAGCACTTTCACCTTGATGTAACTGATCCGCGCGACGCGGCGCATGTGCCCGCGTCCGTCGCTGTGATCCCGGTGACATAACTTAGCGGCAAAATGGGCTGGCGCATGAGATGCGCCACAGGCCCCTGATCTGGCGTCGTCGCCAGGACGTCGTGACGTTGCTGCCGGCTGAGTGCAGAGCGTGCAACGGGCCGCGCCGCCCATCGCCACAGGATATCGCAATTGACCTTGCAGACGCCGTATTACCTGATCGACAAGACCGCGTTGCTGCGCAACATGGAGATCATCCGGCGCGTGCGCGCGCAATCCGGGGCCAAGCTGCTGCTGGCGCTGAAGTGCTTCGCCACCTGGTCGGTGTTTGACCTGATGAACCAGTATCTCGACGGCTCCACCTCGTCGTCGCTGTATGAGGTGCGTCTTGGTCGCGAGAAGTTCGGCGGCGAGACCCACGCTTATTCCGTCGCCTACGCTGATCACGAGATCAACGAGGTGATCACGCACGCCGACAAGATCATTTTCAATTCGCTCGGCCAGTTCGAGCGCTTCGCTGAGCGCGCCGTCGGCATCCAGCGCGGGCTGCGGCTCAATCCGGGCGTCTCGTCCTCCAGCTTCGACCTCGCCGATCCGGCGCGTCCGTTCAGCCGTCTGGGCGAGTGGGACGCCGACAAGGTGCGTCCCTACATGGATCGCATCGACGGCTTCATGATCCATAACAATTGCGAGAACGGCGACTTCGCCCTGTTCGACGCCATGCTCGGCCAGATCGAGGAGCGTTTCGGCGACCTGCTGCGCCAGGTGAAGTGGGTCAGCCTCGGCGGCGGCATTCATTTTACCGGCGAGGGCTATGACCTCGACGCCTTCTGCGCGCGGCTGAAGGCGTTCGCCGAAACTTATGGCGTGCAGGTCTATCTTGAGCCGGGCGAGGCCTCGATCACCAAAACCACCACGCTCGAGGTGACGGTGCTCGACATTCTCGACAATGGCAAACAGCTCGCCATCGTCGATTCCTCGGTCGAGGCGCACATGCTCGACCTGCTGATCTATCGCCAGCACGCCAGGGTCGAGCCCAATCGCGGCCCGCACCCTTACATGGTGTGCGGCAAGTCCTGCCTTGCCGGCGATATTTTCGGCGAGTTCAGCTTCGAGCAGGAACTCAAGGTCGGCGACCGGATCTCCATCCAGGACGCCGCCGGCTACACCATGGTCAAGAAAAACTGGTTCAACGGCGTGAAGATGCCGTCGATCGCCATTCGTGAACTGGACGGCTCGGTTCGCGAGGTGCGCACGTTCAACTATGACGATTTCGCCGCAGCGCTGTCCTGACCCTGCGGTCCTTTTCTCCAGCCTTGAGGTTTTCGCGTGAAATGAAGAAAAACGTCCTTGTCATCGGCGCCGGCGGCGTCGCCCAGGTTACTGCTCACAAATGCGCCCAGAACAACGATGTGCTTGGAGACATCCACATCGCCTCGCGCACGGTCAGCAAGTGCCGCGACATCATCGCGTCGATCCACGAGAAGAAGAGCATGAAGGTCGACGGCGTCCTTGAGGCGCACGCGCTGGATGCTCTCGACGTTGAAGCGACCAAGGCGCTCATTTCGCGCACCGGCGTTGAGATCGTCATCAATCTCGGCTCGGCCTTCGTCAACATGTCGGTGCTGCAGGCCTGCATCGAAACCGGCGTCGCTTACATCGACACCGCGATCCACGAAGACCCGCTGAAGATCTGCGAAACGCCGCCGTGGTACGGCAATTACGAGTGGAAACGCGCCGAGGCCTGCAAGGCCGCCGGCGTCACCGCCATTCACGGCGCGGGCTTCGATCCGGGCGTGGTCAACGCCTATGCGGCGCTGCTGACCCAGCGCTGGCTCGATGAGACCCACGAGATCGACATCATCGACATCAACGCCGGCAGCCATGGCAAATGGTTCGCGACCAATTTTGATCCGGAGATCAATTTCCGCGAATTCACCGGCCAGGTGTGGTCGTGGCAGAACAACCAGTGGACCTCGAACCAGATGTTCGAGATCCGCAAGGAGTGGGATCTGCCGGTGGTTGGAACCAGCACCACTTACATGACCGGCCATGACGAGATTCATTCGCTGTCGAAGAACCTCGGCGTGCCGAATGTGCGGTTCTGGATGGGTTTTGGCGATCACTACATCAATGTCTTCACGGTGCTGAAGAACCTCGGCCTGCTCTCCGAGCAGCCGGTGCGCACCGCCGAAGGCATCGAGATCGCCCCGCTGAAGGTGGTGAAGGCCGTGCTGCCGGATCCGTCGTCGCTGGCGAAGGATTACACTGGCAAGACCTGCATCGGCGTGCTGGCGAAGGGCAAGAAGGACGGCAAGGACGCCGAAGCCTTCCTTTACCAGATCTCCGATCACGCGGAGGCCTTCGCCGAGGTCGGCAGCCAGGCCATCTCCTACACCGCCGGCGTGCCAGCCGCCGCCGCCGCCATGCTGATCGCCACTGGCGAGTGGGATGTGAAGCGCCAGGCCAATGTTGAGGAACTGCCGGCTGAGCCGTTCATCAATCTGCTGAACCGCATCGGCCTGCCGAGCCGCGTCAAGGACGCCGAGGGCGATCGCGACCTCAGCTTCTGAGCCTTGTTGCATCGAGAACCTGAAAGGGGCTGGCGCATGCGCCAGCCCTTTGCATATGTGCCGTCCTGACGCACGTTCCGGTCAACAGCGATCGGCGCGCGCCGCCCTTTTTTGTGCAAATTGAGCGCGTTCTGAGCGGTCTGATACCAAAGTGCGGTGAGCACTCACTCATCGCACTTTGGTCAAGCCCGTGCGGCGCCTGAGCAATCCAGGATGCGGATGCGTCAGCATCTTCGCATCCTGGTATCACGACGCCGTTTGAACAAAACGCGCTCTGTAGCTGCAACGATGGTCTGACCACATCAAAACAGCCGCCGCACCGGGAGAGAAATGTGAGCGCAAACCAGGCTAACGCCGCCGCCCATCTGGCCAACACCACCCCATTCGATCGTATGGTCGACGCCTGCCATGCCGACTGGCGCGCCTATATCGAGCACCCTTTCGTGCGCGGCATGGGCGACGGCACGCTGCCGGAGGACGCCTTCCGGCACTACCTCAAGCAGGACTATCTGTTCCTCGTGCATTTCTCCCGCGCCTGGGGGCTGGCGGTCTACAAGTCGCGCAATATCGGCGAGATCCGCCAGGGCCTCGACATATTGAAGGCGATTGTCGATGTGGAGATGGGGCTGCACATTGGTTGGTGCGCCGAATGGGGCGTCAGCGAGGACGATCTGGCGCAATTGCAGGAATCGCGCGCCAATATGGCCTACACCCGCTATGTGCTCGATGCGGGCGGCAGCGGCGACCTGCTCGACCTGCATGTGGCGCTGGCGCCCTGCGTCATCGGCTATGGCGAGGTGGCGCGCTGGCTGTTGCAGCAGCCGTTCCTGAAGCGCGAGGGCAACCCCTATATGCGCTGGATCGAGATGTACGCCAGCGAGGAGTTCCTTGACGCCGCCAACGCCGAACGCGCCTGGATCGATGCGCGCATGGCCAGCGCCACGCCGGAACGGGTCGCCGCGCTGACACGCATCTTCCGCGACGCCACGCGGCTCGAGGCGGATTTCTGGCAGATGGGCCTGACGCTGGCGGACTGACCGCCGCGGTCAGCCGGCGTCGCCGGACTGCGGCGACGGCTGGCCCGGCGCGGACCTGAGGTCGGGCTCGCGCCCATTGCTGGCGAGGCGCACCCCAGGCCCTGCGTCGCCGGCCGCGATAAAGCGCACGCCGGCCTTCTCAAACGCCTCAATAATCTGCGCCGCGCTGCCGCGCTGCAGGCCGTGGCGGCTGCTCTCGAAATCCCGGACGGTGCTGCGCGACACGCCCGCGGCCTCCGCCAGATGCTCCTGCGTCCAGTCGAGCAGGCCACGCGCCGCCCGACATTGGCCAGGGCTCATGCCGCAATCTGATTTCAGCGCAGTCCCCATCAGCACCGAGCACCCTGTAGCCGGAAAACATCACTCATCCGGCGCCGTCAAAAAATGACGCAATTTACAGACAGGAAAGGCGTTCTGCGCCTTCAATCCAATTGCCTTGAACAGCTAAAATCAACCATAATGGGCGAACGGGAGCAAGCTCGGCCTGATCGGGGCGAATTTCAGGGCGTTTCCGGTCATCTGAAAGGTCCCTCAATCGCTGATGCCTGATGCTTCGCTGCTTCTGACGATCATGTTGCTTCTGCCCTTCGTCGCCTCTGTGGTGGCGGCGGCCCTTCCATCCGGGCGGCGGAATCTGGAGGCCTGGCTGGCCGGGCTGACCGCGCTTACGGTGTTTGGCATCGGCCTGTGGTGCAGCCCGGCGATTTTCGACGGCGCCATCCTGCGGGCGCAATACGCCTGGCTGCCTGATTACGGGCTGAATTTCAGCATCAGGCTCGACGGTTTCGCCTGGGCCTTCGCCATGATCGTCTCGGGCATCGGCGCGCTGGTGGTGCTGTATGCGCGCTATTACATGTCGCCGGACGATCCGGCCGCGCGCTTCTATTCGTTCCTGCTCGGCTTCATGGGCGCAATGCTCGGCGTCGTGATCTCGGGCAATCTGATCCAGCTGGTGTTCTTCTGGGAGCTGACCAGCATCTTCTCCTTCCTGCTGATCGCCTATTGGCACCACAAGGACGCGGCCCGCGACGGCGCCCGCATGGCGCTGACGGTCACCGCCGCCGGCGGGCTGTGCCTGTTCGCCGGCATGCTGATCATCGGCCACATTGTCGGCAGCTATGAGCTCGATGTGGTGCTGACCTCTGGCTCGGCCATCGTTGAGCATGCGCTGTATCTGCCGGCGCTGCTGCTGGTGGCGGCCGGCGCGCTGACGAAGAGCGCGCAGTTCCCGTCCCATTTCTGGCTGCCACGCGCCATGACGGCGCCGACGCCGGTCTCGGCCTATCTGCACTCCGCCACCATGGTGAAAGCGGGCGTGTTCCTGCTGGCGCGCATGTGGCCGGTGATGGCGGCGAGTGATTACTGGTTCTGGCTGTTCACGCCGATTGGCGCGGCGACGCTGGTCATCGGCGCCTTCCTCGCCATGTTCCAGCAGGATCTGAAGGGGCTTTTGGCCTATTCCACCATCAGCCATCTCGGGCTGATCGTGCTGCTGCTTGGTCTTGGCAGCCCGCTGGCCGCCGTGGCGGCGATCTTCCACATGATCAACCACGCCACATTCAAGGCGTCGCTGTTCATGGCCGCCGGCATCATCGACCATGAGGCGGGGACACGCGACATTCGCCAGCTCGGCGGGCTGTATCGCGCCATGCCGATCACCGCGACGCTGGCCATGGTGGCCGCCGCCGCCATGGCGGGCGTGCCGCTGCTCAATGGCTTCCTGTCGAAGGAAATGTTCTTCGCCGAAACCATTGAAGCCCACGTTGATTCCTTCTTCGACCACGCCCTGCCCTATATCGCCACCCTGGCCGGCATGTTCTCGGTGGCCTATTCGCTGCGCCTGATCGACCAGGTGTTCTTCGGCCCCAAGGCGACCGACCTGCCGCGCAAACCGCATGATCCGGCCCTGTGGATGCTGGCGCCGGCGGCGCTGCTGGCGCTGATCTGCCTTTTGGTCGGCGTGTTTCCCACTTTTGTCATCGGCGCCTTCCTCTCCGCCGCCGTGCATGGCGTGCTCGGCGGCCAGACGCCGGAATACAGCCTCGCCGTGTGGCATGGCCTCAACCCGGCGTTGCTGATGAGCGTCGTGGCGCTGGGCGGCGGCACGCTGACCTATCTGGGGCTAAAGGACTATCTCTCGGGCGAGGTCGAGGGCCCGCCGCTGTTGCGAAGGCTCTCGGGCCGCCGGCTGTTCGAGCGCGCCATCGCCATGCTGTCGTGGCGCTGGGCCCGTGTGCTGGAAGATCTGCTCGGCACCCACCGGCTGCAGACGCAATTGCGCGCCCTCGTTGTCGTCATGGTGCTGGCCGGCTGCTGGCCGCTGATGGCCGGCGCCGGCTTCTCACCGGCCCAGGCGCTCGCCAATGTCGGCGCCTGGCTTGGCGACACCTGGCTCTCCACCGCGTGGCTGACCTCCTCTGCGCCGATGGTCGGCATGTTTGATCCGGCGTTGCTGCTGGTGTGGATTGTCGGCGTCGCCTGCGCCGTCGGCGCCGCCTGGCAGGCCAAATACCATCGGCTGGTGTCGCTGATCCTGATGGGCGGCTCCGGCCTCGCCACCAGCATCACCTTCGTGTGGTATTCCGCCCCGGACCTCGCGCTAACCCAGTTGCTGGTCGAGATTGTCACCGTGGTGCTGATCCTGCTCGGGCTGCGCTGGATGCCGCGCCGCGACGAGCTGATCTCCGGCGACATGCAGACCTCTGCCCGCATGCGCCGCCTGCGCGATCTGTTCATCGCCATCGCCGCCGGCGCCGGCGTGGCGGCGCTGGCCTTCGCCATGATGACCACCCCGCAGGGCCCGACTATCGGCGACGATTTCATTCGCCGCGCCTATCCGGAGGGCGGCGGCCAAAATGTGGTCAATGTCATTCTGGTGGACTTCCGTGGATTTGATACGCTTGGCGAGATCACGGTGCTTGGCGCCGTCGCCATCACGGTCTTCGCCCTGCTGCGCCGCTTCCGGCCAGCCCGTGACAGCTTCGTGGTGCCGGACCAGAAGCGCTTCCAGATCGACTATGACCGCACGCGTTTTGCGCCGGTGAAGGCGTTCATCGACAGCCACATCATGCTGGTGCCAGGCATCATCGTGCGGCTGCTGTTCCCCGTCGTCTGCGCCATGGCGGTGTTCCTGCTGATGCGCGGCCATGACATGCCGGGCGGCGGCTTTATCGGCGGCCTGACCTTCGCCATCGCCTTTATCCTGCAATACATTGTCGGCGGCGCCCGCTGGGTCGAAGACCGCATCGTGGTGCTGCCGATCCGCTGGATCGGCGCCGGCATCCTGCTGGCGGCGCTTACCGGGCTCGGGGCGGTGTTCGTCGGCTACCCGTTCCTGACGACATTCTTCCGCTACGTCTATCTGCCGGTGTTCGGCAAAACGCCGGTGGCCAGCGCCCTGGTGTTTGACCTTGGCGTGTTCGCCCTGGTGTTCGGCGCCACGGTGCTGATGCTCATCGCCATCGCCCACCAGTCGATCCGCGTTTACCGCACCATGGAAAAGGCGGCGGCGCGCACCAAGGGAGAACAGTGATGGAACCGGTGATTGCTCTCGCCATCGGCGTGCTCACCGGCTCTGGCGTCTGGCTGGTGCTGCGTCCGCGCACGTTCCAGATCCTGGTCGGCCTGTCGCTGATCTCATACGCGGTGAATCTGTTCATCTTCTCCATGGGCCGGCTCAAGGTCGGCGCGCCGGCCTTCTCCGATGGCCTGATTTCGCCGCGCGATCTGGCTGACCCGGTGCCTCAGGCGCTAGTGCTGACTGCTATCGTCATCAGCTTCGCCATGACGGCGCTGTTGCTGGTGGTGACGCTGGCCTCACGCGGGCTGACCGGCACCGACCACGTCGATGGCCGGGAGGACGGCCTGTGAGCTGGAGCGAACACCTCATCCTCGTTCCCATCATTCTGCCCATGCTCATGGCGGGCCTGATGCTGATGATCGACGGCCGCAACGGCAACGTCACCGCCGGACTGAGCGTGGCGACCACTTTCGCGCTGCTGCTGATCGCCATGGCGCTGCTGGCCCAGGCGTCTGCGGGCGGCGCCCAGAGCGCCGTGCAGGTCTATCAGGTTGGCAACTGGCCATCGAACATCGGCATCGTGCTGGTGCTTGACCGGCTCGCCGCCATGATGCTGGCGCTGACGGCGCTGCTCGCAGCAGCAGCGCAGGTGTTTTCGCTGGTGCGCTGGCAGAAGGCCGGCAGCTTTTTCCACCCCTTGTTCATGATCCTGCTGGTGGGGCTCAACGGCGCCTTTCTGACCGGCGATCTGTTCAATCTGTTCGTATTCTTCGAGATCATGCTGGCGGCGTCCTACGGGCTCGCCCTGCATGGCTCGGGGCACGCCCGCGTCAAGGCGGGCCTGCATTATGTGGCGGTCAATCTCGTCGCCTCGTCAGCATTCCTGATTGGCGTCAGCCTGATTTACGGCGCCACCGGCTCGCTCAACATGGCCGACATCGCCAGCCGCATCAGCGCGCTGGACGCCGACGGCATGCGGCTGTTCCGCGTCGGCGCGGCGGTGCTGGGCGTGGCGTTTCTGGTGAAGGCGGCGGTGTGGCCGCTGGGCTTCTGGCTGCCCACCACCTATTCGGCGGCCGGGCCGCCGGTGGCGGCCATGTTCGCCATCATGACCAAGGTGGGCATTTACGCCATCATGCGTCTTGGTCTGCTGTTCTCGCCCGATGGCCAGACCAACGTGATCGCCGCGGGCGGGCTGCTGCTGACTGGCGGCGTCATCACCATCGTCTATGGCATGCTGGGCATGCTGGCCTCCCAGGCCATGGCGCGCCTCGCCGGTTTCAGCGTGCTGGCATCGTCCGGCACCATCCTCGCCGTGATGGGCGCGGGCAACGCCAATGTGTTCAGCGCCACGCTGTTCTATCTGTTCAGCTCCACCATGGCGATCGCCGCCTTCTTCATGCTGATTGAGCTGGCGGAGCGTGGCCGGGCCCGCGCCGATGACGTGCTGGCGGTGACGCTGGAGGCCTATGGCATCGTCTATGACGAGGACAAGGACGACCAGCAGGACGCCCGCGTGGCGGTGCCCGCCATTCTTGCGCTTCTCGGCGTGGCCTTCATCGGCTGCGCGTTGATGCTCGCCGGCCTGCCGCCTCTGGCCGGGTTCATCGCCAAATTCGCCATGCTCGACGCCCTGCTCGACCAGGCGCGCAACGTCAATGCGCCAGGGTCATCATGGTCCGCATGGCTGCTGGTGGGCGTGCTGGTGGTCTCGGGTCTCGCCACGCTGATCGCCATGATGCGCGCTGGCATCCGCACCTTCTGGCCATCGTTTGAGCGTGAGGCGCCGCGGGTTAGCGTGCTGGAGTTCGCGCCAGTGCTGGTGTTGCTGGGACTGTGCGTGGCGCTGACCGTGCAGGCGGGCCCGGCGATGCGCTTCGTGCGTGACACCACTGACCAGCTGACCGAGCGTAAGCTCTATATCGACGCGGTGATGAAAAAGCCCGTGGTGATGGCGGTCCCGGCGGCCGCCGCCAAGACTGGCGCCAGTCCGGCCTCGCCAGTTCCAGCCAGCCAGCAGCGAGCGGCGAAATGAAGCTCCGTCGCTTTATGGCCTGGTTGCTGCCGTGGCCGGTGATCTCGGCGCTGACGCTGGCGGTGTGGCTGCTGCTTAACCAGAGCGTCTCGCCCGGGCAGATCGTGCTCGGGCTGGCGGTGGCGCTGACGGCGCCCCGGCTGCTGACCCAGCTCGACCTGCCGCCGTTGCGGCTGCGGCGGCCATGGGGCGTCATCCGGCTGCTCGGCAATATTCTGCCGGACATCCTACTCTCCAATTACAAGGTGACGCGGGCTATCCTGTTCAGCGGCGCCGAGCGCGAGAGCGGCCATGTGCTGGTGCCGCTGACTATCCGCTCGCCCTATTCGCTGTCGGTGCTGGCCTGCATCCTGACCGCGACCCCAGGCACTGCGTGGGTGGCCTATAATCCGCACACCGGCGTGCTGCTGATGCATGTGCTGGACAAGCAGGACGCAGACACGCTCGCGGAGGCCATTACCCGCCGCTACGAATACTGGCTGCTGGAGGTGTTCGAATGAGCCTGAGCATGACCCTCCTGACCTGGTCGCTGATGGCCGCCCAGTTCATGCTGGGCCTCGCCATGGTGCTGTCCTCGGTGCGGATGTTCCGGGGACCCCGCGCCCAGGACCGGGTGCTGGCGATGGATTCGCTTTATATGAACGGTATGATGCTGATGCTGGTGTTCGGCATCGTCTCCGGCAGCACGCTCTATTTTGAGGCGGCGCTGGTGATCTCGCTGCTCGGCTTCGTCTCCACCGTGGCGCTGGCCAAATTCCTGATGCGTGGCGAGGCCATCGAATGATCGCCATCAAGGATCTGCCCGACTGGGCGGCGCTGCTCACCGCTTTGCTGGTGTTCGCCGGCGCCGCTCTGACCCTGACCGGGACCATCGGCCTTGTGCGGCTGCGCAATTTCTATGAGCGGGTGCATGCGCCGACCCTCGGCGCGACGCTTGGCCTGGGCTGCGTGCTGCTCGGCTCCATGCTGTATTTCTCGGTCAGTGAAACCCGGCCAGTGGTGCATGAGGTGCTGATTGGCATTTTCGTCACCATCACCACGCCAGTCACCATGCTGATGCTGACCCAGGCGACGCTGTATCGCGATCGCGCCGAAGGCAAGGCGCCGAAGTTCACCGACGCGCCGCCGCTGGTCAAGGATAGCGCTCCGGCTCTGGAAGACATTCTGCCGGTCGCCGCGCCGCCGCCCAAGGATTTGGCCTGAAGCGCAATCCGCTTCATTTAAAACGTGTGTGCATAACTCTGGCTTGAATTAACCATATCTACTTGAAACTACTTTCACCTCCCTGCTTGAATGGCGGCATCCGCACAGGAGCGCCGTCATGCCGAACGTCGATCTCCGCCTGCCCGCCACTGTCACCGTCGCTGCCTGGCCTGGGTCGCCCGGTCGGGCGTCGCCGGGGCGACAGCTTTGGGCCAGGCGCGCTCTGGACCTGTGCCTTGCAGCCTGTCTGCTCCTCCTGCTCGGCCCGCTCCTCGCCGTCATTGCGCTGCGCATTCGGCTTGATAGCCCAGGACCTGTCCTGTTCCGGCAAGTCCGCACCGGATTTCGCGGCGCGCCCTTTGTGATCATCAAATTCAGGACGATGCGGCGCCGACCGCGGTCAGCGATGCACAGCGCCCTGGAGAACGGTAGCTTTGAGCAGCGCCTGCGCCTGATCCAGGTAGCGCAGGATGATCGCGACATCACCCGCTGCGGCCGTTTGCTGCGCGCCAGCCGGCTGGACGAGGCCCCGCAGCTTCTGAATGTGCTGAAGGGCGACATGGCGTTGGTCGGCCCGCGTCCTCACATGCCGGCGCTTGACGAATTGTTCCGCGATGCGCTGCCCGACATTGGGCGCCGCTACAGCGTGAAGCCCGGACTGACGGGGCTGGCACAGGCGCGGGGCCAGGTCGGCGCGACGCCTGACGCCGCCAGCATGGCCGCGCGCCTTGCGAGTGATCTTGTCTATGTCGAGCGGCAGAGTCTTTGGCTTGACCTGAAAATCCTTCTCAAGACGGTCGCGTTACTTTGTGGATACATGCAGATACAGCAAGGCGCCGGCCAAAAAACGCCAGGCGCTCTGACGATCCGCTCTACCAAATGCCAGTCGACACCGTTACATAGGGATTCTGCGCGGCGGCTCTCACGAGCGACGTCGACGCGCGCGGCTCCAGCAACGGAGCCGCATATGCCGCGCGCCGCCTCCTCTCAATCCGGAGGCGGGGGCAAAGACAGACTATTGGGAGGCAATTCGGCCTGACGGCTGGAGGGGCAGTCTCCATGTTAGAGCGACTGGCGAGGTACAATGCGTGTTGCGATGATCGGCGCGGGCTATGTGGGCCTCGTTTCCGGAACCTGTTTCGCTGATTTTGGTCACTCGGTGGTATGTGTCGACACTGACGCCACGAAGATCGCCAATCTGCACGCCGGCAAGCTGCCGATTTACGAGCCTGGGCTTGAGCAACTGGTCGCCTCCAATGTGCGCCAGGGTCGCCTAGAGTTCACCACCGATCTGGCCAGCGCCGTCGCAGGGGCCGAAGCGGTGTTCATCGCCGTCGGCACGCCCTCCCGTCGTGGCGATGGCCATGCCGATCTGAGCTATGTCCGCCAGGCCGCCGCCGATATCGCCGCCGCCATCGACGGCTATACGGTCGTGGTCAACAAATCGACCGTGCCAGTCGGCACAGGCGATGAGGTGGCGCGGATCATTCGTGAGGCCAGGCCTGAAGCGGAGTTTTCCGTCGTCTCCAACCCGGAGTTCCTGCGCGAGGGCGCGGCGATTGAGGATTTCAAACGGCCCGACCGCATTGTCATCGGGGCCGAGGATGAACGGGCGCGCGAGGTGATGCGCGACCTGTACCGGCCGCTGTTCCTCAACCAGGCGCCGCTGGTGATGACCGGGCGGCGCACGGCCGAGCTGACCAAATACGCCGCCAACGCCTTCCTCGCCATGAAGGTCACGTTCATCAATGAAGTCGCTGATCTGTGCGAGCAGGTCGGGGCCAATGTGCAGGAGGTGGCGCGCGGCATCGGGCTCGACAAACGCATCGGGGCCAAGTTCCTGCATGCTGGCCCGGGCTATGGCGGGTCGTGTTTCCCCAAGGACACGCTGGCCATGGTCAAGACGGCCCAGGACGCCGGCAGTCCGGTGCGGCTGGTGGAGACCACCGTCGCCATTAACGACGCCCGCAAGCGCGCCATGGCGCAGCGGGTGATCGCCGCCTGCGATGGCGCGGTCAGCGGCAAGCGCATCGCCCTGCTCGGCCTGACCTTCAAGCCCAATACGGACGACATGCGCGACGCGCCGTCGATCGACATCATTGAGGAGTTGCAGGCGGCGGGCGCACAGATCGTCGCCTATGACCCCGAAGGCGTGGAGCAGGCGCAGCGCGTGCTGCGCGACGTGACTTACGCCAGCGATCCTTATGCCTGCGCCATGGACGCCGACGCGCTGGTGATCGTCACCGAATGGGACGCCTTCCGCGCCCTCGATCTGCATGAACTGAAACGTCGCCTGCGTCAGCCCATCCTTGTCGACCTGCGTAACATTTACCCGCCTGAGGACGTGGCCGAGGCCGGGCTGCGCTATGTCAGCGTAGGGCGGCCGGTGGCTCAACCGGCGGCATAAGAGCCCAGGCCGCGCGGCTCACGAGGCTTGCACGAGGCATCCAGGAGGCTGATGCGTCAGCATCCATGCGCGTAGTGACCGCTCGCCCTGCGCGTCAGCCGACGCCGGGCTTCCGCCTTCGTGGACTTGCCCGCAGGAGCACAAACGACAAGGGGCGCAGCCTGGCTGCGCCCCTTGAACTTTTTCTGTCGCCGCAACCCCGGTCCCAGGCTCGATCGCCGGTCCGGGGCTGACGCCGCCCGCCCGCGCTTACTTGCCGGCGTTGACGTATTCCTGGATCTTCATCTTGCCGAGCTGCGACATGTGCACCTCGTCCGGACCGTCGGCGATGCGCAGGAAGCGGTTCAGGGTGAAGAAATAGGCCAGCGGGGTGTCGTCGCTGACGCCCATGCCGCCGTGCGACTGGATGGCGCGGTCGATGACGGTCTGGGCCATCTGCGGGGCGATAATCTTGATGGCGCCGATCAGGTCCTTGGCGACCTTGTTGCCATACCGGTCCATGGCGTCTGCAGCCTTCAGGGTCAGCAGGCGGGCCATTTCGACCTCACAGAACGAACGGGCGACGTCCTGGCGGATCGAGCTCTGGTCCGAGAGCTTCTTGCCGAAGGCGACGCGGCTGTCGACGCGGCGCGCCATGATCTCCAGGGCGCGCTGGGCCTGGCCGATCGAGCGCATGCAGTGATGGATGCGGCCCGGACCAAGGCGGCCCTGGGCGATCTCAAAGCCCTTGCCCTCGCCCATGATGATGTTGGACTTGGGGATGCGCACGTTCTCGAGGCGCAGCTCCGCCTCGCCGCCCGGCGAATGCAGATTGCCGAACACCGTGGTGGTGCGGACGATGTGCACGCCGGGGGTGTCGCGCGGAATGATCACCGTCGACTGCTGCTGGTGGCGCGGGTTTTCCGGATTGGTCTTGCCCATCAGCAGCAGCAGCTTGCAGCGCGGGTCCATGATGCCGGAGATCCACCACTTGCGGCCATTGATGACATAGTCATCGCCGTCAGCAACGATCGAGGTCTCGATATTGGTGGCGTCAGACGACGCGACCTGCGGCTCGGTCATCAGATAGGCCGAACGGATGTCGCCGTTGAGCAGTGGGGTCAGCCACTCGTCCTTCTGCGCCTGGGTGCCGAACTTGGCCAGCACTTCCATGTTGCCGGTGTCAGGCGCGGCGCAGTTGAACACCTCGGACGACCACGGCACGCGGCCCATGATCTCGGCGAGCGGCGCATATTCGAGGTTCGACAGGCCAGGCGAGTACTCGCCATATTCATGCGGCAGGAACAGGTTCCACAGGCCCTCGGCCTTGGCCAGCGCCTTCAGCTCGTCAAGCTTGGGCCAGTGCACCCACAGATTGGCCGGATCGCGAACCCACTCATGATGCGCATGCTCATTCGGGTAGATGTGCGCGTCCATGAACCGCTCGAGCTTGGCCTGCAGTTCACGCACCTTCTGGGTGGGTTCGAAATCCATGTCTCTTCCCTCGTGTTGCGGGCGCAGGGCGCGGTCAGCCGCTGTCCGTGCGTCCGGTTATTGTGTGCGCAGCCCTGTGGGGCAGCGCATGGCGTGACGGATTGCTGCGTCAAAGCGGCGCGACGCAGGCCGTCGTAAAACGTATCGGGGGGCTGTCCACACGCAGTCCCGCCGCCAGACCGACGCATCGCGGCGCTACAGGGATCATCGCTGTGGGTGAAACACTGCGCCGGGGGCGACGCGAAACCGCGCCGGGGCGCGCAGCCTGGAGGAGCCGCACAGGGCCCCGCATCTGGCAGATTGGCCCCAGGCGCGACGGGCACGGCGTCATTCTATCGCGACGCCTTATGCTCACTGTTCGCGCCCGGAGGCCGCCGTCCTGTTTATTTTCTCCCCGTCTGAAAGCTTTATCGCATGGTTTCCGGCGCGCGGTCCAATAGGTGTTTTTTCGACAAATATGTGGTTTTGGTTATGGATCGTCGCCCGACGGCGCGCCAGAAAGCTTATGAATCAACACATCCGGGCAACGGGTGCGGGCGATCTCGCACAGATGAGCGTGATGGGTGAGATAGATCACCTGGCCATGCCCGGACATGGCGCCGAGCAGGTCGAAAGTGGCGGCGGCGCGGTCGTCGTCGAAGGTCTCCAGAATATCGTCGGCGACAAAAGGCGGCGGCGTGCGGGTGGCGGCGAAGTCCTCATAGGCGGCGATGCGCAGCGCCAGATAGAGCTGGAAGCGCGCCCCCTTGGACAGATGCTCGACCCTGCGGGCGATGCGGTTGTGATCCACCGCCATCAGCATCTCGCCATTGGGTCCCGGATGCGCCTCCAGCCCGGCCCAGGCGCCGCAACTCATATGGCTGAACGCCGCTGAGGCGTGGCGCAGCAAGGCGCTGCGATGGTTCTCGCGCCACAGCGACAGGCCGCGCTCCGCCGCCGCCACGCCGAGGCGCAGGCGCAGCCAGGCCTGCGCCTTGTCCGCAATCTCCAGCAGCAGCGCCTGACGCTGGGCGTCCAGCTGCGCCACGGCGCTGTCGGGGGCAATGGCGGCCAGCGCCTGCTCGGCCTTGCGCTTCTCCGCGAACAGCTCCTGCATCTGGGCCTGCACGGCGCGGCGCTCCTCGCTGAGGGTCGCCTGCTCGGCGGTCAGGGCGGCCCGGTCGGCGTCGGCCAGCAGACGGTCCGCCTCGTCTGGCGATGGCGCCCCTGTGAAGGCCATCAGTTGCTGCTCGATGTCGGCGACCTGAGCCCGGAAGCCTTCGCGTCGGTCGCTGGTCTCGAGCGCGCTCTGGATCTCCACAATACTGTCGACGCCGAAATGCCGCGCCATCTGACTCACCTCGGCGTCGAGCCGGGCGCGCGCCTGCATCACCTCGCGCAGCTCCTGCTGGTTGCGCTCGACCGCCTCCTGCAGCGTGTCGCGCTGTCTCGCAGCGTCGCGGGCGGCCTCGGCGCGGGCTTCCAGCTTGCGGAACAGGGAGGCGGCGTCAGTGGACGCAAGGCTCATCGCGTCCGGGCCCTGCGTGACGCCAGATCGGTCAGGGCCAGCGTGCTGAGGCGCAGGCGCCGTGGCCTCCGAGCTGGCAAGGGCGCTTGCAGGGGTGCTGGCGGGTTGAAGCCGCTGCGCCAGCGCCGTCACTGCGTCGGCAAACAGTTTCTGGTCGCGCTCCATTTTGCCGATGCGTGTCGCCAGATCTTGCCGCTGCAGCAGCAGCTTCTCCAGCGTACCTAGCAAATCGAGCGCCGCCCGCACCCGTGTCGGCGTTGGCGCAACTTCGCCCCCCCCGGCGTCGCGGCCCAGCCAGCAGGCGCCGCAGACGGCGCGCCAGCGCGCGTCCCACGCCGCCACCGCATCGGCGATACGGCTGGCGGCGCGACGGCGCTGCTCCAGGGCTGTGGTGGCGCGGGCGATGGCGTCGCGGCGCTGCCGCCGGCTGGATGCGGCGCCAATCAGGGTCTGCGCCGCATCCAGCAATTCGGGCAGATCGGCCTCGTCTGTAGTTTCTGCGGGCAGGAGCCGGCGCAGGGCGGCGACGGCTATGGCGCGTTGCGCCTCGGCTTCCGCAAGTTCATGGGCTGCGTCGAGCGCCGGGCCGCGCGCGTCCAGCGCCGCTGCGCGACGCTGCAGCCAGGCGGCCAGATCATCGGGCGCGGCGAAAGCGCCGAGCGCCGGCGAAACACCTGCCGCCAGCGCCCTGACGCGCGCCTCCAGCTCAGCGATGGCCTCCTCGGCCGCCAGCCGTCGCGCCAGCAACTGCTCGCGCTGGCTGGCCCGCTTGGCCTGCTGTTGACGCAACTCCGCCGCTTTGGCCAGCTCGGCCTGCCGGGTCAGCCGGGTCTCGGCCACCATGTCATCGTGGCGCATGGCGTCGGCGAAAGCGTCGGCGGTTTCTGCGGTCAGCGCGCTGCGATGGACGGCCCAGGCCTGCTCGCGTTGCGCCCGTGCCCGCACATGGGCGCCGTCATCCGTCGCGCCAGTGACGGCGGCGATGCCGTCCAGTTCGGCGGCCAGCCGTTGCAGCTCGTCGTCGGCAGCGGCAATGTGCTCGTTGAGCGCCGCCATCTGGCGCGCGGCGTCGGCGCGCGCGCGGCTCAGGTCATCCAGAACCGACGCCGCCGGGGTCGCCAGCGCGGCGAGTTCAGCGGCATCGCCGCGCCAGGGCGCCAACAATTGCAGGCGTTGGGCGAGGCTCTGGTCGGCGTGCGCCTTGTTGCGCTGCGCCACGCTGATCCTGCGGTCGAACGCCTGCTGCCGGATGTCGTCCACCAGCGCGGAGAGCCGGGCGATGTGGGCGTCATCATCCGTTTCAGGCGGCAACGTGTCGCCAGCGGCCAAATCGGCCAGCGCCAGCCGTGCCTCTTCCAGCTCGCGCGTCGCGTCGCCCGACTGGGCGTCGAGCACCGTGCGGCTTTCGATGAGTTCGCGCAGGCTGACGATGACATGGTTGGGCAGCCGCAAGGCGGCGGCGTCGACATCGGCTGGCTGGTCGAGCTGGCGCACCAGCTCCGCCAGCTGGCGATCCGTAAGCTCCAGATCATGGCGCAGCCGGGGGATGTCGGGGATCGCCGCGGCGTGGCGGATTTGCAGCAGGCGGGCCTGCTCCAGATCATCAGCCAGCGCCAGCCCGACCGCATCGCGGGGTAGCGCCGCCAGCCTGCGCGCGAGGTCAGTCTCCCGCTCGCGCAGCGCCTGCAGTCGCGTGCGGGTTTCGGCGTCGGCCACCAGCAATTGTCCGGCGCGTTTGCCCCAGTCAGCCGGGGCGGGCGGAAACGCCGGCAGCGCCGCAAGCCCCGCCCGGGCAACGGCGAGCTTGGGAGCGACGACCAGAGCCGACAGCAGATCACCCGCCAGCTTCAGGCGCTGCTCAAGCTGGCCCATGCGCGCCGCTGCCTGCTGATAGCTGGCGTCGGCGGCCTCCAGCTCCTTCTTGCGGCGGGAATACATCGCCTCGGTGGTGTCGATCCCGGCGCGTTGCTCGCGCAGCTCCAGCAATTGGGCCTTCAACTGGGCCAGGGCGGACTTGCGCGAGCGCGGCTTCCAGAAGCCGTCGGCCTTGTCCTGCAGCTCCGTGAGCGTTGTTGACACCGCGCCAATGCCAGCGCTCGCCGCATACAGCATCTCGCCCAATTGGCCCCGGCTCTCCAGCGCCTCGCGGCCACCTTCCTCCAGCGCGCGGGAATCCATCGAAAACATGTTGGCGTAAGCGGCGCGGGACAGGCCATTCATCGCCTGCAGCAGCGCCTCATCTGAGACCGGGCCGCCGCTTGCGTCGAGCAGGCTGTTCTTGTTGCGCTTCAGCCGCACATAGTCGTGCGTCGCGCCATTGATAGCGAAGCGGGCGCCGACGCGCATCGCGTCATAACCATGCAGATATGCGTAAGCGTTGGTGAGGCCCATGCCATAGAGCAGGTCGAGCCAGGCGTTGAGCGTGGTGGTCTTGCCGGCTTCATTGGGACCGAGCACCAGATGCAGATCGGGCTTGCCGGGCCGGGCCGGGCCGAAATCCAGCGTCTGGTCGGTGAACTTGCCGTAACGGTCGAGGCGGAGCTGTTCGATGCGCATCAGACCTCGCCCTCAGCGTCTTGCCCCTGGAGGCTCGCCAGCACCTCGGCCACGCCCTGTTCAGCCAGCTCAGCGAGCAACGCCTCACGCAAGGCTTCCGTTGGCGGGTCGAAGGCGTCGCGTAACTCCGCCGGTAGCTGGCCGATCAATTCGCTCAATGTGTCGCGCGCCACCTGGGCGAAGGCGGCGGAGGGCAGCACGCGATCGGTGATCAGCCCGGCCAGCTCATGGCGCGGGTCGGCGTCATCGCTGACGGTGACGGCGGGCTCACGCAGGTCAGCCGCCAGTTCGAGCTTGTCGATAAAGCACTGGTCCAGCCGTTGCGACGCCTCCTGGGCTTCGCCGAGCAGACGATCGGCGTCGCGCCGCACCCAGCCCGCCATGGCGGTGGCGCCGCCAAGCCGCAGCCGCGCCAGCAACGCCGGGCTGGCGACAGCGTCGCGCAATTGCGCCAGAGCGCCATACAGTCGCGCATTGACCTCGGCCCGGCTCGCGGCGCCGGTGAGGTCGACGTCCATGCGGGCGAACTCGGCCTGGCTGGTGATGCGCTCTTCCAGCGTAACGTTGTGGTCGTCATCGATGGCGACGAGGGTGGCGGAGCGCGGGCCTGGCTCATTGATGTCGCGGCCCTGCGGATTGCCGGGCATGACGATGGTGCTGCGGCCCCGGTGCACGGCGCGCTTGTGAATGTGGCCCAGCGCCCAATAGTCGAAGCCATGGGCGTCGAGATCGGCGACAGAACAAGGGGCGTAGACGTCGTGACCCTCCACGCCGCCGAGGCTGGTGTGCATGACGCCGATATTGATGGCCCCGGCGACAGGCTGCCGGTACTTGGGCAGCAGCGATTCCGGCGCGTGCGGCCTGGCGAAACTGAGACCGTGAACGTACACGGGGGTCGCGCCATCCGGGCGCGGATGTTCCACCGGCGTGGCGTGGCCGCTGAACAGATGCACATTGGCCGGCAGGGTGAGTTCACGGCTGATGCGTGAGGCGGCGTCGTGATTGCCGCGGATCAGATAGACCCGGATTGCGGCCTCCTCCAGCCGCCGCAATTGCGCGGCGAGAAACAGCGCCGTCTTCATCGAGGTCTGGTCGCTGTCATACAGGTCGCCGGCGAGGATCAGGGCGTCGACCTGCTCGTCCAGGCACAGATCGACAATGCGCCGCAACGCCTCGCGTGAGGCGTCGCTGATCAGCGCCGCAGCGTCGGCGTCGCGCAGGGCGAGGGTGCGCAGGGGTGAATCGAGATGAATGTCTGCAGCGTGGACGAAACGGAACACCAACTGCCCCCAGAATTGGCCAGCCGCCATGCGTCGGGCCGGATACGCCAGACCAGAGACCTGCGCCGGCTCAGGGCCGCCACGCGGGTTTCCGAGGGCGGCAGTCCTGGCAGAGGCGCGCGGATGTGAGGGAGAAAATCGCCCAGGTTCGAGAGCAAGGCAAATGGGACCTGGGCGCCTGGCGTATGACGAAGCGGATAGGCCCATGGCGCTTGTCAGGCCGTAGGGCGCAACGACCAGCAGCCCGTTCCGCGGGACGACGCCAGACTGTTGCGCCGCCAGGTTGCACGAACCACGGACTGGTCAGGCGGTGCGACGTGAGCCGACGATGGATGTGACGACGCCGCCTTCATGCGCCCGGCGCACCAGATACTGGCCATAGCCGCTTTTGCCGAGTTCGACGCCGAGACGCTCCAGCTGCTGTGCGTCGATAAAGCCCTGCTCGTACGCCACCTCTTCAGGGCAGGCGATGCGCTGGCCCTGACGCTTCTCAAGGGTACGCACGAAATTCGCGGCGTCGACGAGGCTGTCATGGGTGCCGGTGTCGAGCCAGGCGAAGCCACGGCCCATCTGCTGCACATTGAGCTTGCCGGCCTCGAGATAGGCGCGGTTGACGTCGGTGATCTCGAGTTCGCCGCGGGGCGACGGCTTGAGGTTGGCGGCGATGTCGACCACGTCCTTGTCGTAGAAATAAAGGCCCGTGACCGCCCAGTTCGAGCGTGGCCGGGCCGGCTTCTCCTCAATGCTCAGGGCGCGCCCGGCCTTGTCGAACTCGACGATGCCATAGCGCTCCGGGTCGGTGACATTGTAGGCGAACACGGTGGCGCCATCCTGCTGGGCGCGGGCTTGGCCGAGCAGGTCGGTGAGACCGTGGCCATAATAAATGTTGTCGCCGAGGATCAGGGCAGAATTGCTGTCCTTCACAAAATCCGCACCGATGACGTAGGCCTGCGCCAGTCCATCCGGGCTTGGCTGCTCGGCGTACGAGAACTCGACGCCCCAGCGCGCGCCGTCGCCAAGCAGGCGCTGGAACTGCGGCAAGTCTTGCGGCGTGGAAATAATGAGAATTTCGCGAATACCCGCCAGCATCAGCACGCTGAGCGGATAGTAAATCATCGGCTTGTCATAAACCGGCATCAGCTGTTTTGAGGTGACGAGGGTCAAGGGATGCAGGCGCGTGCCCGAACCACCTGCCAGAATAATGCCCTTCATCTTCTCTCCAAGCCCTTGTCAGTTAGGTCGCGTGTCGCGGGACAATGGTGAAAGTGATTCTAATTGGCAAGAGGCAGGACGCATCTGTGAAACACAGTGAGCCCTGTGGGCGCGTCGGCAATTCATCGCTCAGGCGAGGCGCCGGATATGAATTGGGGCGGCTGCGCAAGCTTCGCGCGACCGCGCCGCCCCGCCGTCGTGACGGCCATGGCGGAGGCATGCAAACCGCCCAACAACGCCCCAGAGAAGCACGCAGAGTCAAGCGGCCGGCGACCGCCCGGAAAAGGCTGGCAAGGCCGCAGATCAACGTGTCACGACGCGTAAACCAGCAGATACAGGGCGCCCGCCAGCGGGAAGACGATGCCGACAAGAAATGGAAGCAGATTTCTGGCCATGGGCAATCCTGTAATCTCGTCACCGACCACTGGCTGCGTTTCTGACGTTTCGGCTGCAACTATTTAACCTTTTATTAAGCTTTTGCAAAGCGGGAATCTATTGCCAAGCTTTGCAGCGCCATCAGCCGTTCAAGGGGGCGCGGGGTCAAAGTAACCGGGATACGCGGCTTGCCGCAGGCCTCGCCACCTGACGACAGATGGGCGCGCCATGTGTTGCGCAAGCGCAGCACGAAACTCAGCAAACCGTCGTTCATGTTTCCGCGCGCATGCTCCCTCCGCCATCGGCCCCTGTGTCAAGCAGACGCCGCTGCCGTCGTCGTGCCAGACCGGGATCGACCCGCCTCGATGGCGCGGCCCTCCTCGACGTCCCTTGCCTGACTGGCGCAAGACGCCGTTGATCGCAGGCGACGCCTCGCCCAGGCGCAACCGCTGCGATGACGCCAAATGCCAGGCGCTGCGCGCACGTTTTGTGCAGAATTGACGCAAGGGCGCCCAGCATGAGTGCGTTGCCTTTTCGGCAATCTGGCATGACAAAAATGCTTCTTTTCAGAACGCAAGGCGGCGCCCTAGCCTGCGGATATCGAACCTGAGGAGAGACAGATGGTTGACCGCGCAGGGCCGCATTTTCCCAAGCCCAACATCATTTCAGTCAATCGTCGCACCATTCTGTTGGGCGGCGCTGCGGCTGCGGCCGCCACCGCCCTCGGCAGCCTCGGCGCCGTCGCCCAGGGTCTGAAGCAGATCAAGGTTTCTGAAGCCATCCACCTCGGCATTTACGCGTCGCTCTATGCGGCCAAACATGGCGGCTATTTCAAGAAGAATGGCCTCGATGTCAGCATCGCCTCCGCCGGAGGCATCGCAGCCGCTGTGCCGGTGTTGCTGTCTGGCAACGCCACCTTCGCCGTCACTGGCACGGGCATGTCGGTGAACGCCGCCAGCGAAGGCGCGAGGGTGATGAATGTCGCCAAGGTGGTGGGCGGCATGGCGCTGTGGGCGGTGGCCAGGCCGGGCGTGAAGATCGCCAGCGCCGAAGACTTCAAGGGCAAGACCATCGCCACGCTGAAGTTCCCGTCCTCGACCCTGCAGGTCATCAACCAGCTGCTCAAGCAGGCAGGCATGACGGCGGAGACGGCGGGCGTGAAGTTCCTGCAGTTGCCGCCAGGCGCCCAGGCCCAGGCGGTGCTCGACGGGCGCGCCGATTTCGCCTCAATGTTCGAATGGGACGTGTCGATCGCAAAGGAAAAGTTTGGTCTCGAGGCGCCGCTGTCGCTTGGCGCCATGCTGCCCGAGATGGCGCTGACCACCACCATCGCCAGCCAGTCGCTGGTGGAGAAGGACCCGGGGCTGATCCAGGCCTATGTCAACGCCCTCGCCGAGGCGCAGAAGGCGTTGCACGCCGACCGCGATCTGTTTGTCTCGACGTCCGCCAGGGAGTTCCCGCAGGTGAGCGAGGCGGTTATTCGCGCCGCGGCGGAGAACCTGCTGGTTCATACAAAAGCCATTCCGCATAACCCGCTGATCAGCCGCAAGGACTGGGACGAGGTGATGGCGTTTGAGCTCGACGGCGGCTCGATCAAGAAGACGCTGCCCTTCGACCAGATGGTCAACAACAGCTTCTCCGAGAAGGCTGTCGCCGCCCTGAAGTAAGGCTGCGACTCTCCCGGAGCGCCGGCCGCTGCGTCTGGCGGATCAGACAGCGGCGGACAAGTTTGAGCCAGGGAGCAAGGCGCCGTTCAGCTGAACCGTGCCTGTTCCAGGCGCGGCGCGGACGGCGGCCGCCCTCCGAACGTCCAGACACCCTTACATGTCGATGCGTAACCCACCGGGGCGCCGCCGCGCCCCGCACCGGGGCGCGCGTCCAGTTTTCCCGGAGCGGACCATGACGACCACCCTAACCGCCCAGCCGGAAGCCATCAGCTTCGACCCACGGCGCGCCGCGCTGATCATCGTCGACATGCAGAACGGCTATTGCAGCGAAGGCGGCTATTTCTCGCACCTTGGCGTTGACCTGTCCGGGACGGCGCGCGTCGCGCCTGTCATCGCCACCCTCGCCAGCGCCATGCGCGCCGCCGGCGCCCAGATCATCTGGCTGCAGAATGGCTGGGACGCAGAACAGAAAGAGGCTGGCGGCCCCGGCTCCGTGAACCAGCTCAAGGGCAATTCGCTGAAGCTGATGCGGGCCCGTCCGGAACTGGCCGGCAAACTGCTGACCAAAGGCGGCTGGGACTACCAGATCATCGACCTGCTGACGCCGGACGCCGCTGACATCATCGTGCCGAAGCCCCGTTACAGCGGCTTCACCAGCACGGCGCTGGAAAGCATCCTGCGCAGCCGCGGCGTCGAGACGCTGTTTGTCTGCGGCGTCGCCACCAATGTCTGCGTGGAATCGACCATCCGCGACGCCTTCTTCAAGGAATTCTATCCAGTGCTGGTCACCGACGCCTGTTTCCAGGCAGGGCCAGACTTCATCCAGCAGGCGACCATCTACAACGTCGAGAAATTCTTCGGCTGGACTTCGACGTCGGCCGACGTCAGCGCCGCCTGCGCCACGGCCGTAGCTGCATGACGCAACGTAATGGCGCCGAACTTGCGTAGCCGCCGCCAGTGATCGCGGCGCTGCAGACGACGCAGGGGCAAGGGGCGGGCGCCGCCCGAGGCGCCCTGCGCGTCACACAGGCAAAATGCTGTTTTCGCGGGCAACTGCACCCGAGAGGAACCACACCATGCCGATCCAGACCCTGATCCCCCCGGGCTCCCCCGCTCCCGCAGCCCCTTACACCCCAGGCTGCAAGGCCGGCGGCTTTATCCATGTCGCAGGCATGCTGGCCTTTGGCCCCAACAATGAATCGCTGGGCATTGGCGATGTCCGCGCCCAGACGCGCATCGTGCTGGACAGCATCAAGGGCGTGCTGGAGGCCGGCGGCGCCACGTTCAGGGACGTCGTGTTCAACCAGGTGTTCATCAAGGATCTCAATGACTATGCGGCGATGAACGAGGTGTATCGCGAATACTTCCCGGAGAACCCGCCGCCGCGCTTCTGCATCCGCGCTGATCTGGTGCGCCCGGAACTGCTCGTCGAGATCGCGACGACTGCTTACGTAGGGGAATAACCCATGACCTCCCTGGACGCGGCGCCCATGGCGCAGACCGCGCTTCCTGCCGGAGCCCGCCGCAAGGCGCGGCGTCCAGGCGCGCAACGTGGACGCATTCTTGCCTGGCAGGCCCTGCTGCTGCTGCTGTTCTTCGGCCTGTGGGAATTGTGCATCCGCAGTGAGGTGCTGCCGGTCTATCTGTATGGCCAGCCATCTGGCGTGTGGCGTGAGCTGGTCAATGGCATAGCCAGCGGCGTGCTGCTGGGCCATGGCTGGATTACCGCGCAGGAAACCATCATTGGCTTCCTGATCGGCAGCATCCTCGGCTCCGCCGCCGGCCTGCTGCTGTGGCTGTCGCCCACCGTCTCGGCGGTGTTGCGCCCGGCGCTGATCGCGCTGAACGGCCTGCCCAAGATCGCGCTGGCGCCGCTGATCATCGTCTGGTTCGGCGTTGGCATTGAATCGAAGATCGCTGTCGCCGGCATCATCACTTTCATTGTCGCCATGATCACCAGCGCCGCCGGCGCCCAGGAGGTCGACCATGACTATGTGCGGATGCTCAAGGCGCTGGGCGCCAGCCGCTGGCAGATCTTCCGCATGGTCATTGCCCCAGGGTCAATCCCGTGGATCGCCTCGGCGTTTCGCCTCAACATCGGCTTCGCCATGATTGGCGCGGTGGTGGGCGAGTATATCTCGGCGGAATCCGGCCTTGGATACTTCGTCTATTACTCAGGCACGCTCTACAATCTCAATGCGGTCTGGGCGGGCATTTTCGCCCTGATGATCCTCGCCCTCATCCTCGACTACCTTGTCGGCAAGGTCGAGAAGCGCATTACCTGGAAGTAGCGCCACACCGTTCGCCCGTTGCATGGCCAGGCCGCAGACCTAGCTGTGGAACCTGCTCCGAGGAGACATCCGGTGCCCATTGCACATCTTCCCGACACTGACATTCACTATGAGATCGTCGGTTCCGGCGCGCCGCTGCTGCTGGTGGCTGGCCTGGGCGGATCGGCCTCCTATTGGGGCCCTAACGTTGAGGAACTGGCGCAGCATTACCAGGTGATCCTGCATGATCATCGCGGCACGGGGCGCAGCAGCCGCTTTGAGGGCGACTACAGCGTCGAGATGATGGCCGACGACCTGCTCGGCCTGATGGACTGCATCGGCGTCGACAAGGCGCATCTGGTTGGCCACTCCACTGGCGGGGCTATCGGCCAGGTGCTGGCGGCGAAGGCGCCGGAACGTCTGATCTCCATGGTGCTCTACGCCACCTGGATGGAGCGCGATCCCCAGATGCAGCGCTGCCTCGAATTGCGCCGCGACATCGCCGTGCAGATGGGCGCCGAAGCCTATCACCGCGCCACGCCGCTGTTTCTGTATCCGCCCTGTTTCGTCCGCAACAACGAGGCGCGCATCGCCGCCGAGATCGCCGCAGCCGTAACCCACACCACCAGCGCCAGCATCCTCAGGGCGCGCGTCGACGGCATCATCCGCTTTGATGGCAAGCCTTACCACGCCGCCATCCGGTGCCCGACGCTGCTGCTGGTGAGCGAGGACGACATTCTCACACCGCCCTATTGCACCGACGCCATCGCGCCGCGCATCGACGGGGCCGAGGTGATCAAGCTGCCGCAGGGCGGCCACGCCGTGTCCCGTGTTGATCCGGCCGGGTTCAACCGCATCATCCGCGCCTTCATGGCGCAGCACACTGCCGTAAAGGCATCTGGTTTCCCCTGCGGCGCAACACCCTCCACGGAGAACAGCCATGGCAGCCTCTGACGACGTCGTCCTGCGCGCCCAGAATGTGGGCATGACCTTCAATGAAGACAGCGATGAGCCTGTTTACGCTATCGGCGACGTCAGCTTTGACCTGCACCGCGGCGAGGTGATCGCCATTGTCGGTCCCTCTGGCTGCGGCAAGACCACTTTGTTCAACATTATCGCAGGCCTGCTTGAACCGACACGCGGCTCCATCCAGGTCAATGGCAAGCCGGTGACCCGGGCCACTGGCCATGTCGGCTACATGTTGCAGAAAGACCTGCTGCTGCCCTGGCGCACGGTGCTCGACAATGTCATCATCGGCCTGCAGATCCGGAATGTCGCCCGCAGGGACGCCGAACCCATCGCCCGTGAACTGATCGCCGCCTACGGCCTGAAGGGCTTCGAAGATCGTAAGCCGGCTGCTCTTTCTGGCGGCATGCGCCAGCGCGTCGCCTTCATGCGCACCCTCGCCTTCAGCCCGGACGTGATCCTGCTTGACGAGCCATTCTCGGCGCTCGACAGCCAGACGCGGCTGGTGCTGCAATCGGACATGGCGCGCGTCATTCGCGAGCGGAACTGTTCAGTGGTTCTGGTGACCCACGACGTTGGCGAAGCCATCACCATGGCTGACCGCATCGTGGTGATCACCAACCGCCCGGGCCGGGTGAAGGCGGTGCACAAGGTCGGCATCGCCGCCGACCAGCGCCACCCCTTGCAGATTCGCCAGCTGCCGCGGTTCAACGCGCTGTATGAGACGATCTGGGGCGAGCTCGGCATTGATCTGGACAAGGCGGCCTGACGCGCCGCGTCCCTCTCAACACCGAGGCGGCAGGGGGAATTGACGCCTCCTCCCCGCCTTTCACCAGACCGCTGCGACCAATGGATCCCCAGCTGCGCGGCGCAGCGACGCCAGGCGCCCACCGGTTTTTTCCGGGTCGGATCGCGCCGGTGGACCGGCCCAGGCCGAGGATCATGTGCTGGACCGCGTAAGCGCCCCAGCACCACACCCGCGCTGATATCCAGGCGTCCCGCCCGCCTCGCCCTCCCTTACCTGCGTCGGGGCGCCTTTGCGGCAGCTGGCGGTCGCGGGCGCAACAGCCTCAGCCCCGACGCCAGAAAGCGACGCCATGAATTACGACATCTATCGCAGCTCCCGCCCTGAGGCCGAGACCATTGTCCTGGCTGCGGGGCTTGGCGGGACCTCGGGGTTCTGGACCCCGCAGATTGACGCGCTGCGGGCGCAGTTTCAGGTGATTGTCTATGATCAGCGCGGAACCGGGCGCAATGCCGTGCCGCTGCCGCAGCCTTATAGCATCGGCCATATGGCCGGGGATGTGCTGGCGATTCTGGACGATGCGGGCGTCAGCGCCTGCCATTTCGTTGGCCATGCCCTCGGCGGCCTCATTGGCCTGCAACTGGCGCTGGAGGCGCCGCAGCGCCTGAGCTCGCTGACCCTGGTCAACGCCTGGGCGCAGGTGGACAGCCACACCCGCCGCTGCTTCGACATGCGCCTTGCGCTGCTCGACCATGTCGGGCCTGAAGCCTATGTGCGCGCCCAGCCCATCTTTCTTTACCCGGCGGCCTGGCTATCGGAACATGCCGCGCGGCTTGCAGAGGATGACGCCCATGGCGTGGCGCATTTTCAGGGGACAGACAATCTGAAGGCCCGGATCGGCGCCCTGCTGGCCTTCGACGTCAGCCAGCGTCTCGCCGCCATCACCACCCCGACACTAGTGGCGGCGTCGCGTGACGACGTGCTTGTGCCGTTCACCGCTTCAGAGCAACTGGCCAGCCATTTGCCACATGCGACGCTATGGATGACCACCGAGGGGGGCCATGGCTTCAGCGTTGTCGATCCCACGTCGTTTAACCAGCGCCTGATCGCTTTCGTCGCGGCGCAGGCCGCCTGACGTGGAGGCGCCGCAGCGCTGACCGCCAGACTGCGGCCATTGCTACGCGCGTTGTCCTACGCCTCGCGATAACGGTCGTGGGCGCTGCGCAGCTGGCGGAATGGCGACGCCTCGGGCCATTGGTAAATCTCGTCGCGGAGGAAGCGCAGTTCCTCTTCCGCCTCCGCCTCGGCCACCTCGATCCACCAGGATTTCGGGCGACCGTCGGAGCCGTCGTTCCAGCGATAGCCGCGGGCTTTCAGCTGATCCTTCATGTCGAATGGGCTGCGCTCGGCCCAGATGCAGACGCTGACGCCGGAACTCGCCGCCAGCAAGGCCGCAAACGGCGTTTGCCCATCAGACCCGACAGGTCGCGCCAGCACCTCGAGCAGGGCATGACAATCGTCCACCGCCCGGTGGCCGTCGTGAAACAGCCCGGCCTGGCCGACCAGATAGCCCAGCTTGTTGCCCTCGAAGCCATAGTCACGCCATGGCGCCTCCTTGACGGAGCAGGCCCACGCCTTTTCGGCGAAGACGGGCGTGAGCTTTTCACAAAACGGACGATCGAAGGCGGCGTTATGGGCGATGACCAGATCTGCCGGGGCGATGATCGCTTCCAGCGCCGCAACGTCAATGCGCTGGCCCGCGACCATGGCGTCGGTGATGCCGGTCAGGCGGGTGATCTCGGCTGGAATCGGACCTGATGGCTCCTGCAACGCGCCATAGACGCCGACGACATCGCCCAACGTCCCGTCATCACCATAGGTAAAGGCGACGACGCCGATCTCGATCACCTCATCGAGATCGTGGCGTAGACCCGTGGTTTCGGTGTCGACAATCACACCCAGGCGCTGAAAAGCGCTACGGTCGCGCGCGATCACCGGACGCGGCTGCAGCCGCCGCAAAATGCGATAATCGCCATGGGCTTCCAGCGCCAGGGCCATGGCTTCCATATCCCTTGCAGCCGCGCCGCCCGCCCGACGGCGAGATTGCGCGGCCGGCGACGCAACCGGACGCGGCGTCTGCCGGAAACCTGGATCGTCCTCAAAGAGGTCGAACTGACCCAAAGCCTTGCGCATTGATGCCTCCGGCGCCCCATCCCCGCCACGCCAGCGCTGCGGGGCCACGTGCTGATAGCAGACCAGGGCGCCGGAGGCACCTTCGCTGCAGACACTCGACTGGCTGGGTGAAGCGTGCGGCGCCTTTGCAAACCCCATTGTCAGACGTGCCCGCCTGATGGCGAAACGTCCGCGCCCGACGCGACATGACGCGTGGCGCAAGAGGGTGCGACGACACGCGGGTTGGGATCCCGTTCAGTCCGCGATCAACACAGCGCTCGCCGCGGCGAACACCCGCTGTTCGCCCAGCACGCGCACCTGCATGCCATCAGGAAACAGGCTGGCGATCGCCTGATCCTGCACATTCAATCCCCCGGCATAGGCGCCGAAGGCTGGCAGGATGCAACGGCGCGCATCGGCCACGAAGCAGCGGCGGCGCAGCGTGCGGCCGCGCAGCCGCAGACGCGCGGCGGGGTGCAGATGGCCGGCGAATTCTGCCCCAGCGTCAAAGGCTGGCGACGGAATATGCCGCATGGCGACGTCACCAAGCGTCAGAACTGACTGGCGATCGCCGCCCAGGGTTGCGGGCAGGTGCGGGTCATGGTTGCCGGTGATCCAGATCCAGTCGCGCCCGGCCTGCAGACCTGCCAGCGCAGCGCGATCTGTCGCGGCGAGCCGGTCTGGCCCGCCCGCATCATGGAAACTGTCGCCAAGCGCCACGATGACGCGTGGCTGCAGGCGGGCGACAACCGCGGCGAGCCGCGCCAGGGTCGCGGCCGTGTCCCAGGGCGGCAGCAACGCCCCGCGCGCCGCAAGCGCCGAGCCCTTTTCCAGATGCAAATCGGCGACAACCAGCGTCTGGCTCAGCGGCTCAAACAGCACGCCGGACGCATCCGCCACAAACCACGCGCCGCCGAACGCCAGCCAGCCAGCGTCGCGGCGCTGACTGGCGTTGGCGAGGGTTTGCGCCGCATGCTGGGAGCGGCTGGTGATGGTGTCGTTCATTGCGTCGCCGCCACCCGTAAACGTCAGACAGCCCATACGCAGACATCGTCTCCTGCGACATATCAAGGGGCGGTTGGTCAATCGCAGCGGACTGTGGCTGGATTGCGCCGGACATGGGCCTGGCCGAACTTTTTTGCGATTGTGCGACGTGTAACTGCGCCACATCAGCAGCCTCAAAACTCTGATTAAATGGTCTGCTTTGCACAATGGCGCTGTCCGCAGGCGCGCAGGCGCAAGCATGGCAAAGACCTCCTCAGAGCTGCAAGGATATTCACCAGCGCGTGGCGCAACCGTCGCCAGCATGCGTTTGCGCCATCTGCTCGCTACGGCGATGGTCGGGCAAAAACGTCAGCCCATGACGACAGACGCCGGGCCTGCCAGCCTTCAGCCCGACACGCCGTAGAGCCCTGGATCGGCGCGGTCACGATAGAACGCCGCGTCCCACCGCGCCTCCTGCGCATAGAGTGCGCAAATGTCTGTCACATACTGGCGACGCTTTTCATCAATCTGCGCATCAAGGATAGCCAGCTCCGCATCCGCCCCATTCAGGCTGGCCACCAGAGCCTGGCCGCCAAACCACGCATGCGCCATCGCATTGACGATGCCATGCGCCGACAGTGGATCGAAGGTCATGGCGGCGTCGCCGACAGCCATCCAGTCGCGCCCGCGCCAGTGCGTGAGGCGAGAGCCTCGGGCGTCCACTGCTTGCAGGCGTGTCAAAAGCCGCTGGGAATCGAAAAACGCGCCGATATAAAGCGTATCGCGAAGCAGCTGGGCAAAAAGTGTCGCATCAGTGATGAGGGATCGCGCCAGTTCGGGGGTGGCATGCAACGCGCAAACGCGTTTGCCTCCGGGAATGGGGGCGGTGTACCACCACCCTTCTGGCCGGGCCTCCACGACAGTGCGGCGATCTGGGGCAACGTCCTCGCCCCAGCAGTAAATGGCGATGAGGGGCGGGTCATAGGTGCGCTTGATCCCCATCCGACGCGCCAGCAGCCCCCGACGGCCGCTCGCGTCGACAACGCGGCGGCCGCTGATGCAGCCCCCGCGCCATGTTACCCGCCAATTGCCGTCGACCGCGCGGTCAATACTGCTGACACGGCCATCGTAAAAGCGGGCGCCGCGCTCGGTAGCCGCTTGCCGCAAGGCCGCGTCGAACGCCGCCCGGTTGAGGTGCCAACCGCCCCCCCAGGCCTCAAAGATAAAATCCTTGGCGTGGCTGGCGTTATCACCCCAGCACACGAGGTCACCCGGGTTGTCGATTGGCCCGGTGCGCAAGGCATGCCCATATAGCCCCGCCCGGCGGAGCAAATTTAGCCCCTGCCCGGACAGACTTTCGCCGACCTTCAACGCGGCATATCGCGCCCGATCGTCGATGATCGCAACGTGGGCGCCGAGACTGGCGCAGGTGAACGCCGTGACCGCCCCACTGCAACCAGCCCCGACAACAACGATGTCGTAACTGGTCACACCGTCATCTCCACATAGAGGACCGTTGGCAGCGCGTCTCCGGGACGACCGACCGTCAAGTCTACAGGCGTCTGAATCTGCATGACGATGCCCATCGAGGCGAAATGGGCGATCATGTACTGCGCCTGCGTTTCTTCCTCATCAGGCATCCGACTGTCGGCGTCGGTCGAGAGCTTACGCCACCATTTTTCACGCTGGCGAAACGCGTCCAGCCTCTGGCTCCTGGGAAGCTGAGGATTGAATATGACAGCGGCGGTGTTGGTCGAGAGAACGGAATTAGGCACCCTCGCAGGCCAATAAGTTGGCGTAAAGTCACCAAAACCGAAGGCTGCGTCATATCCCGCCCAGCAGCGAGACGTATCGCCATGCCACGGCAGCGCCATCCAACGCGTCAGGCCGCCCGGAGGTTGTGGTCCCAGTGCGCGGCCTGGCGTATTGGCCTCAGCGTAACCAAACGTCTCACCCTTCACAGGGACATAGATCTGCTCTGTAGTTGCCTCGCGAATGCGGAACGGCGCGCGATACAGTCTCGCGTGCCGCATGGGCCATGTCACCTCGCATCCAGGATGAAAGGCGTCAGCCAGACAGAAATGCAGCGCCGCCTTATCGAGAAGCGCCGGCTGGTCTGTCACCGGGCAGTCCGCAATTGAGGCGTAGCTCGGCGGAGGCGGCTCGTCTACGAAATCACCATTGGCCCAACGCGTGAACCAGGACAAGCGTAACGGCGACAGTGCGCCCATGTCCGACACTTCATCCTCATTCAGATAGGGCCCTCCGCCTTCTGGCACATCCTCGCCGAAGGAATCTCCGTAAAGCAACGGCCATGCCGCATGGTTACTCGTAATTGCAAACGGGTTTTGAAACGCCTTCAGAATCCTCTGCCGGAGCGCGAGATTATCATCCCGACCACTTGACGGAGGCGTGCGGAGTCTTTTCACCAGATCAAGATCGCGGAAATTGTAGCTATTTGGGACACCGTCCCCGAAAATATTGAAAAAATCCGAATTGACCCATGCCAAATCGGTTAGTCGCTGCAGATAAGGCAGTATGTGCTCGGAAAAGGAGATTTTTTCCGGAGCCGACAACATCCCGGCGTCAATGTAAGTCTCCTGCAGCAATTCCCAAAGCGTGCGGAAACCTGCAAAATCCGGCCCATAATTCGGCGGCGCGACGACGACCCACGCCGGATCCGCATCGAAGGTCTTTCCGTCTATTGTCACTTTCGCATGAACGGGACCGTCAGATGTATCATCATACCACTGATTGGCGTTGTTGAACGAACCCGTATTTCTTGAAATAACTGTCGCATCAGGGTCCCCTGGGCTCGCGGTACTTGCGGCGCGCCCACGGCCGCCAAGCACGAGTAACCGCCCATGCTTGTCGGTCCGCGCCTCTCCAA
>NZ_JCAWFG010000046.1:0-71540 GCF_059740505.1 Camelimonas sp. FR25
CCCGACGCAATTTTGCACCGTTGTGGCGCAAGGGGTTAGGGCGTGGGCGGCTCTATGATCAGTGGTGACGCTTTGCAGCTTCGCCGTACGAGAACCACTTTCGCTCAACGGCCCGGTGGAAATCATCCTGGTGTAGTTGGGCTGCCGCCACGAGTCGCCCAGTGTCCTTGCCAGCACTGATTTCCTGGCCATCGATATATAGAACCGACGTAGAGCCGACGGGGCTGTAAATCTCATAGATGTGCGGGAAGTCAGTTGCCCAAAGAATGTCGACCGGCCCTCTGCCCGCGCGCGTCCGAATCTGCCTGGACCAATGTAGTGCCATCACACGTTCCTCCCGCATAAAACAGGGCCGCAGGAACAGTGTATCATAAACGCCAAGGCTACCCTAAATTATTGTCATTATTTTAAAGTTTATGTGCCGTAGAGGGCGGACACCGATAAACCGCATTCGGTACCTATAACAGACAGGTGGCAGAAAATCGCCACTCTGGCCGTGCAGCCCTATCCTTTTGCTGCGGCCCGGTAGCCAGTTCCCAGGAGGGAAACATGGCACACGCAAATCAAAATTCTCCAGACTCCCGGCAGCAATCTGACCAGCAAAGTGACCGGCAGTCGGTTCCGCCAAAAGATCACAATGGCAGTCAAAAGGCTGGCCAAAATCGGGATGACATTCCCGAAGAGCAGCGGCCTTTGGTTACGCCTGCGCCTGAGCGGAAGCCAGAGCCAAAAAAGGCCATCTGAGCGCACTCGCCCGTTGGGATGACGATGGAGGGCACAAGTAGCCCTCGCAGAGAGGCCCCGCTGAAAGGCGGGGTTTCTTGCGTGCGCGCGGACAAGAATGCCTGGCGCGGCTGTGTCACCCGCGCAGCCTCACACCAGGCCCGCCATCCACGGTCGCGCCAGCGTCGAGGAAGATGACGCCGGCGGCTTCTAGGGCGATGCGGATGGCTAGGAGGTTGTTGGCGATTGGGGCGCGCCGTCCGCCTTCAAATTCAGCGATGGTCGCACGTGCTACGCCAGCGGCCTCCGATAGCGCTCCCTGCGACCAATTCAAAATGGCTCGTGCAGCCCGGCATTGCTCAGGTGTAATGGACAAAATGAATAACCTTGTTCAATTTGCTTGACGGCACGCATGACATCTGACATTCTGAATAACGTTAGATGATTTGAAGAGCAAGGAGACTCAGACGTCCCACGCCGCCACCGCCGTCGTGCTCCACCAAGCACAGAGATTAAGAGCCGCGCCCGTTGCGGCGCCAGAGCAGGGTGCAGCTGCGCTTGAATGGCTGGCAGGCCTTGCGGATGGCATGGCAGCGGGCGCGGCACCCAGCCTCATGTTCGTTCAGGGCGAGCCGGTTCTGGTCGACGTCGCAGACTATGCTCTGCATCCCGGCACCGAGGCAGTTGTTCTGAATCATGACGGCACGATGAGTTTTGACCACGTGGACTACATCCCGGTTGACATGAACCTGCCAATGGCTGAGCGGCGTGGCTGGGGTGCATGGCGCCGAACCTCGACGCCTGGCGCGTCATCAGAGCGTCCCGGAGTGACCATTATCGGTCGCGTGCTGGCGAGGGCGGGGCAGAGATTAAGAGCGGCGTAGCGCCGTCCGCCAGCTGCCCTATACCCCCCGGAGCACCTAGGAATAACCCGGCCGGAAGGCCGGAGTGAATGGTAGCGGGTTGGGCACCGCACCGCTGCGCGTTCACACTGAAATTCGCTGCGGCACCACACGCTGCGGATCCGCCGGCCCGAAACGGCGGAAATCCCGAGGACGGGCGCGGCTGGCGTGGCACCACACACGTCAGCCGCACTGTGCCCCCGTAGCACGACGGACGTGCAGCGGTCTTCTAAACCGCAGGGTCCCGGTTCGAGCCCGGGCGGGGGCGCCAATTCATAGCCAGGGTACGTTGTCAAGAAAAAATGCGCCCCTGGTATTGACTTTTTTGAGGCTGCTGTGATTAAAGCGATTCAGTGGCATCGCATCGCAACCCATCGCAGCCACGCGCCCGAATAGGGCCACGCCTTTTTAGGCTTCCTGACGAGTAACGCCGCCTACGGCGATTGAAGTTTGACGCCGGTTCAACCGTTCCGGCGACCGGGAACCTGTGTCCAAGAGAGATGCGATGACAGCACAAGCTGCCCCGCCCCATGGCGCGGCCAATGACAACATCGGGCCTGACACGCCCTTGCGGCTCGCTGACGCCTTGCGGCTGGGCTTCCCGGCTGGCGGGATGACCTTGCCCGGTTTGCGTAAGGAGCGTGACCGCGGCAGGCTTACGACATGGCTGGTGGCCGGAAAGGAGTTCACCACCCTGGCTTCGATAGAGGAGATGTTGTCCGCATGCCGCCGCGCCGCAAACAACCCCGCCTGTGGCTCCGCCCAGCCGCAAACGACCGCGCCGCTGTCTGGATCATCCTCGACGGATCGCGCCAGGTTAGCACGCACTGCGCTGCGGACGATGCTGTCGGAGCTGACCGAGCGCTAGACGCCTACAAAGCGCGCAAATACCTGGTCGAGCGTCAGGATAGGCACCGCGCGGCGGCAGACGTTCCCATTGCGGAAGTGCTGGTTCACTACCTTTCCAATAAGAAGGAGTCCGCGCGTCGCCCCAAAGAATTGGCAGCGCGGATTGCTGCGTTGCTGGACTGGTGGGGCGAGCGTTCGCTGGACGATGTATCCCGCAACACATGCAAGGCCTACACCGATAGCCGCAGCACCCCGAACGCCGCGCGCCGGGAGCTAGAGGATCTGCGAGCCGCCATCAATATGGCGATTGCTGATAACGTCTGCCGCGAGGCTGTGAAGGTCACGCTGCCGCCCAAGCCGAAGGGCAGGACGCAGCATCTGGACCGCAGCCAGGTGGCGCGGCTAGTGTGGGAGGCATACCGCCGGAAAGAGGTGCAGCGGGGCAGGGTGACGGCCAAGCGGCCCATGCGGCACGTGGCGCGATTCCTGCTGATGGCGCTGTACACAGGCTCGCGCTCGGCGCGTGCGTGGCAGGCGTCGTTTGTGAAGGAGCCAGGGCTGCCCTGGATCGATCTGGATGCTGGCGTGTTCTATCGCGCTGCTGAAGGGGAGAAAGTTGCAGCCAACAAGCAGGCTCCGCCGATTCGCTTACCCCCTGGCCTGCTGGGACACCTGAAGCGCTGGCGCAAGAACGGCGCACGCTACGTGGTGGAATACAACGGGAAGCCTGCGGACCCGAAGAAAGCGTTCCGGCGACTCGCTGATGATGTGCTGGGGGAGGGCGGTGCAGGGATTGTTCGCCACACTCTGCGACACACTGCCGCGACATGGCTCATGCAAGGCGGAGCGGACATGTGGGAAGCGTCAGGCTACCTGGGCATGACCCGCGAGACACTTGAGAAGACTTATGCGCATCATCACCCTGATTATCAATCGGGCGTGGCGGCTGCGTTCACCAAGGCCAAGGGCAGAAAGGCCGCAACATTACACGTTCCATTGCCGTATCTATTGCCGTACCATTTTGGGGCTCTGGCTAACCCCTTGAAATAAATGGTCGGAGTGAGAGGATTCGAACCTCCGACCCCCTCGTCCCGAACGAGGTGCGCTACCAGACTGCGCTACACTCCGACTTGCTGGCGTCGCCGCCAACGTGAGTGCCTTATACGCGGGAGATTTCCGGGCTGCAAGCGGCGCCCGGCTGAATTTCGGCCGCCCTGTTGATGCCACGGGCGTCGTGCCGGAACCTGTTGGATTTTTTCACCGAAATGGCGCTGCGGCCTGGGGATATGTGGCGGATGCGCCGGTTTTTGCTGCTGCAAGTGCGGGGCGTGGCGCGCGCTGTAGCACCATACGAGGCATGAGCCGCATGGGCAGGGGGGCGAGGCGGCGCCTGGTTAAGGCGGGGCAAGCGGCCGGGGCAGACGGCTGGGGCAAGTGGCTGGGGCAAGTGGCTGGGGCAGCCGGCTGAGCCCGGCTCGGTGTTTGCGTGCATTTGTTCCAGCGACCGCATGTTTCTGGGCCGGGGCAACGGCGCCATGACGTGCTCTCATCGTGCTCTGCGATCCTCGTAAGATACGACGCATCGCGCAGCGAGATCGCTCTCGGCCCTGCTCATGCCCGCGGTCGCCCCACGGTGCGCGAGCCTCCCGACGCCGGGGGCGCCGCTCCAATATGCCAGGCTGGACATGTGCGTGTTGCGGGCGGCGTCGACGAGGGCTGGCGCCGCAGGCGGGTTGCGAGACAGCAGACCTCATACTGACGAGCTCGCCGATATCTGGCGCGGGCGAGTGGGGGGAGGGGCCGGCCAATGCGGTGGCGGGCGACGGCTGTCTGACCGCCTTCGGAAGCTCCGGCGACGCCGGTTTCGCGAGCAGCCATTTGCCTCGCAGGGCCACCATGTGCGCTGGCGCACCACCAGCATGAAGAACTGCGGGCACAGTTATGACGTGAGCGGGCCGGAATGGTGGCGAATCAGTGTTAACCTAGCGTTAACCTTTTTCATCCTGACAATTCCGGCGAGGCGGCAAGAAAAAACTCTGGCCTATGTTGTGGTCAGGTGTGGAACTTGTCGCTGTCTCGCAGGTTTAATTGCGGCGAGCCCATGCGTACGGCGGGCGGTGCTGGTGAAAGTGGAGTGTGCGTGTGGCGGCGTCGATTGTAAGCAGTGTGCTGGTTGTGATCGCAAGCGTCGGCGTGCTGGCGATGCTGGCGTTTCTGTTGCCAGCCCCCAAAATGGCGCGGGCAGGCCTTGCCGCGCTGACCGTGCTGGTTGGCCTCGCCTGGGGCATTGATCAAATCCGCCTTGCCCATCCCCAGTCCGTGCAGCACGCCGCCATGACCCGTCTCAACGTGCCGGCCCAGATGTAATCGCCTGTCTGGGCAAAACGGCGCGGGCGCAGCCGTAGCCCTGGGTTTTGTTCGCGGCGGCCGCTGTTATTCACAGCAGGCCACGCGGGCCACAGATGCAGATTGTCAGGCCTGCGCCCGCAGCTTATGTTCCGCCGCAGTTGGGGCGTAGCCAAGTGGTAAGGCAGCGGTTTTTGGTACCGCCATTCCCAGGTTCGAATCCTGGCGCCCCAGCCAGTGAATTTTTATCCCTTATAATTCAACGATTTCAATGAGTTGCCGGATGGGCTTGTGTCCCTTGGTAGCCCAACGGTAGGCCATTCCGGTAGGCCACGGTAGCCCAGAGCGAATCGTTCATCCTTCATGCGTCTTCGACACCTGCATCTGGTTGATGCGGTGATCCAGCGTAGCCATGAAGCGCGGGACCGTGCCGGCGTTCTTCGCCAGCGTCTGTGAGCTGGTGTCCACCTCTTCGGTCAGGGCTGCGGCTTCAGCTTCGAGCGCCTTCTTCTGCTCATACTCAAGCGCCCATGCCCGAGCAGCTTCAGCGGGGTTCGAGAAGTCCGGCATGGAAAACTGGAGCTTCCCTTTCCGCCACGCCTGATAGACCGCGATGATCTGCTTGCGGATTTCCTTGGCCTTCTCCGCGCCCGAGAACATGCAGAGAAGCAGGGCCTGCTCTTCGTTCAGGTAGTAGGCGTCAACGTAATGGGTCGCGCCGTTGGCTCGGAGTTGCGCCCTGCGGCGGGGCGCAAGGGGGCCGTACCCCGAAAGTTCCAGCAAATTGGCTTCGATCAACTCGCGGATTTTGCGGGGGCGTTCATACCCAAGCTCACGGCCAAGGTCTTCGTCCAGCACCAGCGGCTGTCCGTCGATTTCGTGGAGGGTGATGATCGTGCGCCGTGTTTGACTAGGCGACGCAAAACGCAGGCACTGTAATGCCCGGAAGCAGCCATTCCCAGAATGTCTCTGAACCAGCGTTGACGGCTACCCATTGATATAGGCTCGGGAGCCAAGTCACCGCCTTCAGAATTGAACTCATCAAGGCCGCGAATGCCACGCTCATTGAGTTAGATAACCACTCCGAAAATGAGCAGCCAGACCAATTGATCCGCATTAGTGGCCAGATAAAGCTGGCGAAGTTGATGTATCCTAGTGGAACGCCGATGGCGATATACGCGCCAAGCAAGGCCCTGAGCAATTTCATTCCCCCCTCCAACATAGTTCCCCTACAGGGCTACTTGCGGTCACACAACCGCGTCAAGTGAGGAGGCCCAGCGCCGCTGACCGGGTGGGTCTGCCCACGCTCGGGGTGGATCTTCTCGACGAACTTGCCCTCGGCCTTCGCCCCACGACGGACGCGGTAGCAATTGACAGAGGGGCTGCGGTAGTAGCCGAGGTCAACCCAGCGTCCGGGCGACCATGCCAAGGTTGATGCGAGGGTCGAGCATCTTCACGTAGTCACGGACGGTGTGGAGGTAGGTGCCCACGGACTCCTTCATGGCGTCCTTGTCTTCGATGGCGCGGTCACGCTCCAGCCGTGCCTTCTCACGCTCGGCCTTCAGCCTCTCGATCTTCGCTTCCATGAGCTTCATGGCGCGGAAGATGATCGCTTCGTCGTCCTCTTCAGTGCCTTTGCCGATGTTCTCTTCGCCAGCGACGTAAGCGCCTTCCTTGCGGATGGTCGGAAGGACAACGTGACGGACCCAGCGGTCGAACTCGCGGGCTTCCGGCTTCCGGCTGGACTGGATCAGCTTGTAAAGCCCCGGCTCGGAGACAAGGTTGATCGCTGGCCCTCGGAAACCCTGAATAGTGGTAAGGGTTTTCTCGTCGCTATCGAGAACGTAAACGGCCTTGGTGGTGTTGGTCAGGCCGAGCGCCTTGCAAACGTCCGTGGCGACGAACCAAGGCTGCCCGTCCAGTTCCACGACGCGGATTGAGTTGCGGTTGAAGTCGAAGGTCGAAACTGCGTTGTTCGTGTCCGGCAGTCGCCATCTACCCACGTCTACCATTGTCGGATAAGCGTTTCTTTTTCCGCAACTCACATTTAAGTAATTCTTTTAACTGGCTATTTTTTAAGTCACGAATGGCGCATAGGCCGTGACTCGCGGTCCCTGTTTTGCCGTCTCGCTGACGGTCAGCTTCGCCGCATCGCCAAGGCGCTGCTTCAGACAATCCATGTCCTTGCCCTCATGGCGCATGACCAGAAGGGCGTCAGCGTCGTGGCCCTCTTCGATCAGCTTCCGTGCTGCGGCGTAGAACGGGGTCCGGCTGGTGGTGATGTGGTTGCCTTCGTGGAAGGCGTCGAAGGTCTGGCCCCGCGCCGTGACTTTGGCTGGCCGGACGGTGATGCCGATTGTGTGCGGTGTGCTCATGTTCCCTTTCGCTTTGGGGATGCTGAGAATGGAAAAAGAGAGCCCCCAGCCCTGACGCGTTGATTGCTGCTGTCCGGTTCTGAGGGCGTGAGGTGGGCTATCAAACGATCTTCAGGCTGTTCAGGGACTGCCCAGACCACTTGCCGTAGTTGGATACGCCCTGAACAAGGCTGCTGCCGATGTTCACTGCCAGTGCGCTATTGCTTGGCTGCGGTGGGATTTGAGCGGGGGTGCTAGGAGCCGGGGGAGCGGGGGCTTTGATCCTGCCAGACGGCGAATAGGTAGCCATCGGCATGTCGAAGACACGCTGATCGTTGGACGCCTTGATGCCCTGCATCTCGGTATCAAGCTGCTGCATGGTCATCTGATAGTTCAGGCCCATGACGGCGAGGGCTTCACCCTCCTGCCGTGCTACGTCCCCGATGATCTGGTCAACGGTGATACCTTCAATGCCCTTGTCGGCTGCGGCTGCTGCGCCACCTGCTGCCATCTTTCGGGACTGACGGCGAATGTCGTCCATCCCAAGTGTAGCGGCTATACCTTCCTGAACCTGACGAAGGAGCATCTGCCCGTACTGAGCGAAGCGGTTCTCTTCGATGATCTCAGTGGAACGGGTGAGGTGGTTCTTCTGCCGGTCGAACTCTTCCTTCTGGTAATCCAGAACGTCGAAGCCGTAGTCGATCTCCTGCTTATATACCGTGTTCTGGTACTCAATGACCTGACCACGGTACTTCTCGTCCTGCGCTTCCTTCTGGACGTTGTAGAGCCACTGGTTGTAGGCGTTGGCCTTCTGCTCATTGTGGCTGATTACTGAGCCAGCAATGCTCAAGCCAGTGGACAGAATGGAAGCGCCACCTGCGAGGTTGCACATTGTCAGCGGCTCATGCGGTGGAAGGTCTTGCGGGACATTGCCCGATCCCGTTCCGCTGGCGTCTTCACTGTGTAGACGTACAGGTTCTCCCGACGCAGGTTCAGCGGGTTCTTGTCGTGGAAGCGGACGAAGGACTGTGAATCTGTGATGCCCAGCATGGCGCGGGCGACACGATCAACGCGGACGGTCTTTCCGATCCTGCGGCTGTAGCTGACGCCGCCCTTGTTCAAGTACCAGTTGGGCGTGATGCCGCTGTCGATCAGCTTGTGCCAGTCTTCAGGGTGCATCCGGGCCTGCAATTCAGTGCCTGCCAGAGGGATGCGGTAGACGGACGATCCGTCCTTGTCGGTGATTAGGTAAGGTGGCCTGAGGATTTTCTTCTGCATTGCCAAAGGGTTGCGGTGGTTTTGATCTAGGAAAAATGGAAAACAAACAGGGCATAAGACACAGAGGGACAATCAAAGCTGGCGTGAACTCCCCGCCTCTTGGCCGTAGGTGTAGTGGCTACACTTCAGGCAAGCCTTGAGAGGCCCTATCAGCGCAAGCGCTCTGAGAAAGGGAGGCGGGGAAGTCTTCAGCAATGACAGAGGTGTGACCGTGACCCTGATGACAGGCAGTCCAGACAAGGGACTGAGGTAGCTTCAGAAAGCTGTGACAGGGCTTCCGTGAAGCTGTCCGTTCCTCTTCCTTCTTTCTTGTCTTCCCCCCTTCAGGGGTCACTTCAGTGACACTGTAGGTTCAGCGTTAGTAACCTACATAAGGAAGGGAGAAAGATGATACGGAAGATGGAACGCTAGAGTTACACTATAGTGTATCTTTAGTGGTAGCTATGATGGGGGCTACCGGTAAGGGTGGGGGTTTTATCCCCTGTCAAAAAAGCCATTTATTTACAATGCAGTAGCTGACGGTATAGTGGACTATACCAAGCATCCGTTCGGTATAGTCCCACTTCACCTGACCCAACGTCACCACTGGATGGTGAACTCCTTCAGCCGTTCCTTCGACGTACTGACTTCCAGCCTGCCGAGGCGGGCGACAAGCGATCCGCCCACGCCATGATGAACTGACTTGTGCCGCTCAAAGCCCCAACCGACGCTTTGCCCCCTAGGCTGGCGGGCGACGTGAATGGAGAACAGCGGGGTGGTGATGAATAGGCTCATGACTTGCTCCTGTATCGCTGGTTGAACAGGGCCAGGTTACGAAAATGATTGGCATGGTCAAGCTAAGTTATTGATCTCGTTATCGAAAATGTCACGGAAGCGGGAGCATCGCTTTAATCCTGAGTCCGTCCAATCGCTTGGCTACGGTGGTGGCGATAGTGGGGCTGTGGATTGTCGCAGGGGCTGCCCCTGCTGCCTAGCGGCTTCGCCGCATTGGATGGCCCTAGAAGGTGGGGCGGGGTGGCCTAAAACCGCCAACTATGGTCCGGCTGGTGTGATCGTACCCGGAAGGTGGAAGTGGCCATTCTAGGGGCCTTCCCCCACTCTTTGCCGCCAATGATGGGGCCTGTGTTAGGGCCGGGGTTGGTTGCATTGGTATAGGTGTATGTATCACAGTGGCTTGGATGGAGTGTATGGCGGACACAGTGTCCGTCGAACTCCTGTAATCGCAGGGCGAGCGCCGTTCCACAACGTCTAAGACATGCGGCTGACCGCTGTTCCAAATCGGCATGACCAGTCTATCGGAACGGCTCCGGTGGCTGGCTGGAACGGTCCACTAGGGCCTGCCCATATGGAACGGCGTGGGGGCGGTGGTGCTTCGATATGGGAGTGAGGGGCCGAGAGTGTGCATCGCGCTGGCCCACCCCATACGGGGGAAACGCTGGCGCTTACGCTATATGGAGGCGTCAGACATTTTTTGCCCAGAACGTCCCGGGCCGACTTGTGCTGCAATCGAATAGCCCGGTAATTAAAGACAAGTTGAAACAAGGGGGGGAGGGGCATATGCGCTCTGCGGTTTGCGCAATCCTAGCGTTAATGATTCTTCCTGCGGCTGCACAAAGCCAATCAATAACCGGACGAGAACTCGTGCAGTCATGCACAAAGGACAGGCGACTTGTAACAGCACATGTGCATGGGGTCTTAGCCGGAACGACGTTTTGGCTTGCCCATATCGACGAAGCAACGAAAAGAAGAATTGGCTTTTGTGTCGGGAATAAACCGGTATCCATTTCAGAAATTGTCAACGATGTTTGCAGTTCATCTGCAAGCGTGAGTGAGGCAAATCCAGTGATGGATAAGGGCTTAGATGCTGCAATGCTTATGGGTATCCTGTCCACTACTCTGTTTACTATGCATCAAAAATACCCGTGCAAATGAATGGGCGATAAGCGGCTGCCAGTTATTTCATTGCGTGGGGTTAGGCCGAAGCGGCAACTCCCTGACCGGGCATAGTCACTGCCTCCACCACGGCCCTGAACTGTTCCACTTCTGGCCCTGCTGAATACCGCCCAAGCGTCATCCCTTCGCGCTTGTGGCCTACAAGCGACTGAATGAAGTGGGGCGGCTGGTGGGCTTGCTCGGCCTTGGTGATGAACCAGCGCCGGAAGCTGTGAAAGTCCACGCGGGACTGGCGCTTGCCGGGAGGGACATCGTTTACGCCCACGCGCTTCCGGTAGCTTCCGAAAGCCTTCACGACATATTGCGAACGTTCCACTGCCGATCCGGGCTTGGGTTCCGGAAGTTCAGGAAAGAGCCAGTCGTCAGGGGCCTTGCCGGCCGTCCTGCGCTCAACGATGCTGGTCAGCCCTGAGTGGATCGGGACCATGCGGACGCCTGCCGTGGTTTTCGCGGTAACAATGTCAAAGCACTCATTCACAATGTCCCGGACACGCAGCTTGGCTATCTCGTCAACGCGCATACCGGAGAGGGCTGCAATGGACATGAAATCCCGGATCAGCGGATTTGCGTTTCCGCTGAACAGCTTGTGCATTTCGTCATCGGTGAATGGGCGCTTGTCCTCGCTCTTGGGCGTCTGAACCTTGGGCAAGGACTGCCCCTGCCAGACATTGGCCTCAACGATGCCCTTCCGCTCGGCCCATTTCCAGAAACTGGAGAGGGCTGAAATGTCCTTGTTGGTCGTGCGGACGTTCACATTGGCCTGAACGAAGGCAGCGGTGATGTAGCTGCCTGCGATGCGGCGGGTGACGCCCTCCAGTGTGGTTGGGTGCCTGTTGCTGGATAGCCAAGCGTTCAACTTCACCACGGCCCTGCGGTAATCAATGATCTGCCGGGGCTTCATGGAGCGTTCTGCAAGCCAGTCATCAACGATGGTCAGTAGAGGGGTCGCTTGGCCTTTCGCTGTGTCAACAAACGCCTTGGCCCTGCCTAAGCCCTCCTGTGCCTCAATCTCGCGGGCGCGTTCGGACATGAGTAGGTCAATGGTGTCGTTGTGCTGGTCGTCTGCCGTGAACGATTGCCGCCAGTCCATCGCCTCGTCCATGAGGGGATCGCCTGCCTTGCTGGCCTTCCGTTGCATCTCCCGTTCAGCCTTTTGGAGCATATCCTTCATGTCAGCGACAATCCGGTGCTTCTCACGGTTGGCGATGGTGAGGTTGTCAGTGTGAAGGGGCTGGATCAGATGGGCCTTGCCGATGATCTGACGGAGGCGTTCGGGAACCTTGACGACAACGCGCCACTGGTTGCCGTGCTTCTTCAGGTAGGTCTTGTCTGCAGCCATGAGGGGTCCAGAAGGCTGGTGCTACGCGGTCCGGTAGCCCAGTGGTAGGCCAATCTGGTAGCCCAAAACAAGTGTAAAAATGCTTTAATAGCAACGATTTCAGAGGGGGGTTGCTCCGTGAAGAGAGGGTCCTGGCGCCCCAGCCAATCCCATTACACAATCCGATTTTTCACGTTCGGGCAGCGACCGGCGCGCGTCTTGCGGCGGATGTGGTGCACGTGTGGGCTCCGTTGGCGTCTGGGCAAGGGCGTCGTGGGGCGGGGCTTGATCGTGGCCGGGCGGCGGCGCTGGCCAGTTGGCTGGCCAAGCCTCGACAGTTGATCGCCCAGCCTCAGATTGCCCCGCCCTGACCTGGCTCGCTCGCCGCCCGCTGCGTCATCGCCGGCGCAGCAAATTGTTTGCGGTGGGTTTGGCCCTTTTTACCAGAATGCGAAGATGCTGAGGCATCCGCATCCTGAAAGGCTCAGGCGCCGCACGGGCTTGTCCAGCACCCGATGCGCCATGCCCATCGAGCGCCGATATTAGCGCACCACCAGCACCGGAATGGTGGTGTGGGCCAGCACTTCGGCGGTCTGGCTGCCGAGCAGCACCCGTTCCACGCCGCGGCGGCCGTGGGAGGACATGACGATCAGGTCGCAATGGTGATGTCGGGCGAAGCGGACGATCGCCTCGGCCGGGGATTTGTCGATTTCGTGGGCCAGTTCGGCTTTCACGCCATAGGACGACACGAGGTGATCGATGGCGGCGAAGCGCTCTTTCATCGTCTCGTCGATCTGGTGGTCATAGTGCCCGACCGGGTCTTCGATACCGCCCATGCGGGCCGCCTGCGCCACTTGTGAGCGGATCGGAGCCAGCACTGTCAGCACCGTGACCTTGGCGCCCAGCGGTTTCGCCAGCCCCAGCCCATGTTCAATGCCTCTGCGAGCAAGTTCGGAGCCGTCAGTGGTGATCAGAATGTGGCTGTACATGTGTTTTCTCCGGTAGCGCTGCCCGGATATGGTGCATGTTGCTGAAAAATCGACAAGTAACCTTGTTTTTACTTGGGCGGGCGCCCGCTGCGGCGCAGGCCGGTCAATCCGCGCCACGACCGTGCTGCTGGGCGCAGCCGCGCTGGCAGGGGCATGTATCGCAGGCCTGCAGGCGATAGATCTCCGCATGACTGGCAAGAGCGACGTGGCGGCAGAAAAAACTGTCTGCTGAAATTCTGTCCCTGAAAGACTGGCCCTAGAAAGGCTGGCGTCTGGGCGCGCTGACGCCCCTGTTCGCGCAGTTGTTGTCGGCGCTGGTCTTTTGTCCACGCTGCTATTGAACGTGCTGCCGCGGGGCGATCGCTGCGCAGCGATCGCCCCGCGTTTCCCCAATGCGTCCAGCCAGCCAAGCGTTCCCCAGCTGGCTGAGAACCGTTCGCCCCGCCGCATCAGGATGCGGGATCACCGGGATGTTTGATGCGCGTCGCCGGGCTTGGTCTAACCTGCTGCTGCGGCAGGTGGCCATGTGTGGCCACGCAACCTGCGCGCGACACGGGACGTGCGTCATGGAACAGCTTCTGATCAATCTGATCGCCGGCGCGGCCGGCGGCGTTGGAGTCGGCAAGACCTCGCCAGCCATCGATATGGGTGTGATCGCTAACGCCATCGCCGGCCTCGTCGGCGGCGGCGTGCTTGGTCAGCTCGTGCCGCTGGTGCTGCCGGCCGTGCAGGCGTCGCTGGCCAGCGGCAATTTCAGCATTGGCGGCGTGCTGACCAATCTGATCACCGGCGGCGCAGGCGGGGCGATCCTGACCGCCATTATCGGCGCCGTGAAGAACCGCGCAGCCTGATTGTCGTGTCAGCGGCGCCGGCGCGGCAAGCCTCTGCGCCTCTGGCGTCGGGCCTCCGCTGCGATGGGACGATGTCCCGGGTGGGTTTATGGTAGCCAGCAACAAGCCGACGACGCCTGAAGCCAGCTCGCCCCTGGCGCGGCTGCGTGACAGGCTGCGCAAACTGTATTACGGCACAACGCCCGCCGCTTTCCGTTTCCAGATCGGCGTCATCGTCGTTGATTTGCTGATCATCGGCTTTTTCATCGCCACCCCTGTGCTGCGCGATACGCCGTCGTTCCTGTGGCTCGACTACGCAGTGGCGGCCATCGTCGCCGCTGATCTGGGGGCGCGGCTGCTCGCCGCCAATGATGCGCTCCGATTGCTGCGCCAGCCCACCACATGGGTCGACCTGTTCATCCTGGTCACCCTGCTATTCCCGGAAACGCTCGGTAACCTTGGGTTCTTACGCATCCTGCGGCTGTGGTCGCTGTCGCGCAGCGGCACGCTGTGGCGGCATTTTACCCGCGGCACCGTGCGCGAATGGCGCGACGCCAGCCACGCCATCATTAATCTGCTGACGTTTCTGCTGGTGGTGACGGGCTTCGTCTACACCTTCTTCTTCCGCAATAACGCAGGCATCGTCGGCTATGTCGATGCGCTGTATTTCACCGTCGCCACCGTCACCACCACGGGCTTTGGCGACATCGTGCTGCCTGGCGTCGCCGGCAAGCTCACCGCCATCGTCACGATGCTGGTCGGCATATCGCTCTTTGTGCGGCTAGCCCAGGCCATCTTCCGGCCGCACAAGGTCTATTTCCCCTGTCCGCAATGCGGACTGCAGCGGCATGATCCCGACGCGGTGCACTGCAAGGCCTGCGGCCAGGTGCTCAAGATTCCGGATGAGGGCGAATAGGCCTGGGCCGCACCCACGCGGTGACATGGCCTGAGACGCCGACGTGTCCGTGCCTCGCCGGCCGCCACGGTACGCGGCCGCTTGACCTTCGCGTCAAATGTCCATAAGTCTCGACATATGGAACAGACAGACATCATCACCGCACTGTCGGCGCTGGCCCAGCCGACCCGGCTGGAGGTGTTCCGATTGCTGGTGCGGCATGAGCCGGAAGGTTTGCCAGCCGGGGAGATCGCCCGGCGGCTGGCGGCGCCGCACAACACCATGTCGAGCCATCTCACCATTCTGGCCCGCGCCGGTCTGGTCAGCTCCGAGCGGCGCAGCCGCTCGATCATCTATCGGGCCAGCCTCGACCAGATCCGCAACGTGCTGGGCCATCTGCTCGCGGATTGCTGCGGCGGCCATCCCGATGTCTGCACGCCGCTGCTCGCCGTGCTCGCCCCATGCTGCGCACCCAAGGACCAGGGCAATGTCTGAACAACGCGTGACAATCCTTCACAATCCAGCCTGCGGCACGTCCCGCAACACCCTGCGGCTGATCACGGCGGCGGGGATTACCCCCGACGTGGTCGATTATCTCAACACGCCGCCGACGCGCGACGCGTTGCGCGGCTGGATCGACGCCATGGGCGTCAGCGTGCGGGCCGTGGTCCGCGACAAGGAGCGCGTGTTCGCCGACCTCGGGCTGGATCGCCCGGAGGTCGGCGACGAGGCCTTGCTTGACGCCATGGTCGCCCATCCGGTGCTGATCAACCGGCCCATCGTCATCAGCCCGCGCGGCGTCAATCTGTGTCGCCCTTCCGAACTGGCGCTCGACCTCTTGCCGCCGCTTACGGCGCCGGGCCTGGTGAAGGAAGATGGCGCAGCCTTTCTGCGCGACCAGCCCATCGCGCCCACGGGGGCGCTGCGCGCCGTGCTTGCTGACGCAGGCCTGTCCGCCGATGAGCTGAAAGCGTGGGACTTGCCCGCCGGTGAGCCAGCGGCGCAGCAAGCATCGGGGCGACGGCTGTTCGCCTACACGACCCTCGACGGCGCGCCGGTCGGCTACGCCGGCTTTGCGCTGTATGGCGAGGCTGCGCTGCTGCGCCCGCTGCTGGTGCTGCCGGAGCGGCGCGGCCAGCGGGCAGGGCGCAATATGCTGCTGTTGCTGATGCGCCGCGCCTTCGATCTTGGGGCACGCGAGGCTTATGTGCATGCAAGCGCGGCGCGGCCATTCTTCGAGGCGAGGGGCTTTTCTGTGATCAGCCCGGAGGCTGCGCCTGAGGCGATCCGCGCCGAAAAGCCTGTGGCGCTGGCGCAGGGCGCCGCGCTGCTGCGCCGGCGCATGAGCATCTGAGGCAGGCCATGTCGCGCTTTGAACGCTATCTGAGCCTGTGGGTCGCGCTGTGCATCCTCGTTGGCGTCACCCTGGGGCATTTGCTGCCGTCCCTGTTCCAGGGCATCGCCGCCCTTCAGATGGCTCACGTCAATCTGCCGGTGGCCGTGCTGATCTGGCTGATGATCATCCCGATGTTGCTGCGCATCGATCTCGCAGCTTTGGGCAAGGTCGGCCAGTACTGGCGCGGCGTCGGCGTCACGCTGTTCATCAATTGGGCGGTCAAGCCGTTTTCGATGGCCGTGCTGGGCTGGCTGTTCATCGGCTATCTGTTCCGGCCGCTGCTGCCTGAGGGGCAGATCGCCTCCTATATCGCCGGGCTCATCCTGCTCGCCGCCGCGCCATGCACCGCCATGGTGTTCGTTTGGTCGAACCTGACCAGGGGTGAGCCGCATTTCACCCTCAGCCAGGTGGCGCTCAACGACGCCATTATGGTGATCGCCTTTGCGCCTATCGTCGCCTTGCTGCTCGGCGTCTCGGCCATCGCCACGCCATGGGGCGCGCTGGTGCTGTCGGTGGCGCTGTATATCGTCATTCCGGTGATCATCGCCCAACTTATGCGCCGCTTTGTGCTGGCGCGGGGCGGGGAGCCCGCCCTGGCGCGGCTGCTCGCCGCGCTGGGCCCGCTGTCGCTGCTGGCGCTGCTCACCACCCTGGTGCTCTTGTTCGGCTTTCAGGGCGAACAGATTCTGGCGCAGCCGCTGGTCATCGCCCTGCTGGCCGTGCCGATCCTCATCCAGACCTACCTCAACGCAGGCCTCGCCTATGGCCTCAACCGGCTGCTGGGCGAGCAGCATTGCGTCGCCGGTCCCTCGGCGCTGATCGGCGCCTCGAACTTCTTCGAGCTGGCGGTCGCCGCCGCCATCAGCCTGTTCGGCTTCACGTCCGGCGCGGCGCTGGCCACAGTGGTCGGCGTGCTGGTCGAAGTGCCGGTGATGCTGTCGGTGGTCTGGCTCGTCAATCGCAGCAAGCCCTGGTACGAGCGCGGCCTCGCGCCCGCAGCCAAAGCGCAAAGGAACCCGCAAGGTGACTGATCTTCCCGCCCTCGACGCCGCGCTGGCGCCGCCGATCGACCTGCAGCGGCTGGAAACCGGCCAGCTGGCGCCCCACAAGCCGCGCATCCTTTTGCTCTATGGTTCGCTGCGCCAGCGCTCCTACAGCCGCCTGCTGACGCTGGAGGCCGAGCGGCTGTTGCAGCGCTTCGGCGCCGACACCCGGGTGTTTGACCCCACCGGCCTGCCGCTGCCCGACGGCGCCGACAGCGATCACCCCAAGGTGCAGGAGTTGCGCACGCTGTCGCAATGGTCAGAGGGGCAGGTGTGGTGCAGCCCGGAGCGCCATGGCGCCATGGCCTCGGTGCTCAAGGCGCAGGTCGACTGGCTGCCGCTGTCAGAAGGCGGCATGCGGCCGACCCAGGGGCGGACGCTGGCGGTGATGCAGGTGTGCGGCGGCTCGCAATCCTTCAACGCCGTCAACCAGATGCGCGTGCTTGGCCGCTGGATGCGGATGATCACCATTCCCAACCAGTCCTCAGTGGCCAAGGCGTTTCAGGAGTTCGATGAGGCGGGGCGGATGCTGCCGTCGTCCTGGTATGATCGCGTCGTCGATGTGATGGAGGAATTGATGAAGTTCACGCTCCTGATCCGCGACCGTTCAGATTATCTCACCGACCGCTACAGCGAGCGCAAGGAGATGGCCGGGCGGCAGGCCGTCGCGCGGACCCAGCCACAGCCGCGCGGTGTGGACGAGGCCCACCGGCTGGCGGCGGCGGCCATGAGTCACGAAAAATAATCCACGAGCCGTGATGCGGGGCGGGCGAACCCAAGCGCGCCGCGCCCTGACGCGGCTGTGATCGGCATATGCGTGCCGTAACGGAACCTCGATCCACTCCATGCATTGCCCAGGTGGAGGTAGTTCCATGACCAAGCATTCTGTATCCGAGACTGGCGCGCGTCGCGCCGCCTTGCGCAGGCTGGGCACGGCTGCGGCCATGGCCACCGCGCTTTTTGTGGCGGCGCCAGCGGTGGCGCAATGGGCTGGCCCATCTGATGCCCCGGCGAAGAGCCAGCCGAAATATGCCGCCACCACCATTGCGGCGATCAAGGCGACGCCCAAGGACGACCAGAAGGTGATCCTCGAGGGCAAGATTGTCCGCAAGCTGGGGGATGAGCGCTATCTGTTCGCCGATTCCTCCGGCCAGATCGAGGTCGAGATCGACGACGAGGAATTCCCCAAGGAGAAGATCACCGAAAATACCCGGCTGCGGCTGGAAGGTGAGGTCGACACACATATGACCCGAGACGCTGACATTGATGTCGAGCGGGTCACCATCCTGCGCTGACGGGCGCGCACTGACGGTCCATAGCTCCGTGTGAACTTGTGACCCTGGCGTTCTGAGCTGCGCCCGGCGATTTGCGACGGATTTTCCGCTGCAATCGCCGGGCGCAGCGCGGATTGGAGGTACACTTTTTGGATCAATGCGTTTACGTGACGGGATCAGGGCGTGCGCGTCGGCGCGCGCCATGGTGGGGACGCGCCGTTTCGGGGATGCGATCACCTTCCGTAAGGTCGTAACGCAGGAGATCAGACATGGCCGAGCAGGTCAGGGAGCCGGATGCGCTGGATGGCGAGGCAGGTCGCAAGACGCTGCGCAGCTTTCTGGAGGGGTACTTTGGCGAACAGCCGGAGCATTTCGCCATCTCGAAAATCTCGGGCGGCCAGTCAAACCCCACGTTTTTCGTCGATTTTGGCGCCCGCCGCATGGTGCTGCGCAAGCAGCCCCCGGGCAAGCTGCTGCCAGGCGCCCATGCCATCGACCGCGAATTCCGCGCCCTTGAGGCCCTGAACCCGGTCGACGTGCCGACGCCGCGCGCCATTCTGCACTACACCCGCAGCGATGTGGTCGGCACGCCGTTCTATCTGATGGACCGGCTCGATGGCCGGGTGTTCCACGATTGCGCCCTGCCGGGCCTCACGCCAGAAGAGCGCCGCGCCGTCTATCTCGGCCTCGCCGAAGCGATGGCCAAATTGCACGCCGTGCAGCCAGATAAGATTGGCCTCGGCGATTTCGGCAAGCCGGGCAATTACTTCCAGCGCCAGATTTCGCGCTGGACCCGCGCCTATAATGAGAGCCCCAGCGATCGCGTGCCGGCGCTCGATCGTCTGGTGCAATGGCTGCCCGAGAACATGCCGGAAGACGATGGCCGCGTCGCCATCGCCCATGGCGACTTCCGCCTCGGCAACATGCTGTATCACCCCACCGAGCCACGGGTGATCGGCATTCTCGACTGGGAGCTGTCGACGCTGGGCCATCCTCTGGCTGATCTGGCCTTCGCCTGCATTCCGTGGCGGACGACGCCGGAACAATATGGCGGTATTCGCGGCCTTGACCATGCGGCGCTCGGCATTCCGACCGAGCAAGAATTTGTCGCCCATTATTACAAGCATGCCGTGCCGACCGCCGCGTTGCAGCCGTTCCATGTCGCTTTCGCGCTGTTCCGCTTCTCGGTGATCTTCATGGGCATCAATGACCGCGTGCGTTCCGGCAACGCCGCTGGCGACGACGCCGCGAAGCTTGAGCCGCTGGCCCGCGAAATGGCGGAGCGCGCGGTGGAAGCCATCGACGGCTGAGACGCGCCATAGCAACTGCATCCGGCGTGCGTCGGAGGCGGGCAAATAGCAACAGCCGGTCCGGCGTCGTCGGGCCGGCTTTTTGTTGGCGGCGCGCGAGGGCCTCACGACGTGACGACTGGCCTATAGACGATGCCCTCACTGTCTCTCCCGAGCGGTTACTTCCAGAAGTGAATTCCTTGATTTAATTTTACAGAACGGATGCTGTAAAGCCGCGCTCCGTTCCCTGTACAGGTCGCCAGAATCATTTAAACATGACTTGATAAACTTTTTGGGACATCCGCTGGATATTTGGGGCGTCGCCGGCTCATGTCCAGCGGGCGGTGGGCAAGATGGCAGGCTTTCTGGCAGGCGGCGCCTGCTGGGAGTTGTGCTGTGGCGCGGCGTGGTGAACGTCGCGGGGTTGGTTTGGCTGCCGGGGGGCTTCGATGTCGACTGAGGACAGTTTTTCACTCGCCGCCGTCTGGGTGGGGCGGATTTTGGGGTTGCTGGTGGTTGCGGCGCTGGCGCTCGACGCCGCCGTGCAATTCGTGGCCGTCGATCTGCTGCGGGCCGAGATGGACGCCACCGGATATGCCGTGGCGCTGGCGCCGCGGCTCGGCGTGATCATGGCGGTCTGCGCCATACTTTACGCCATACCCCAGACCGCCGTGCTGGGGGCGATATTGATCACCGCTTTCCTCGGCGGCGCCATCAGCACGCATTTTCGTATGGGCGAGATCGGCTCGCCGCCACAGCTGATCTGCCTGCTGCTCGGCGTCATGACCTGGGCCAGCCTCTATTTGCGCTTCCCGGCCCTACGCAGCCTGTTGCCGTTGTCGCGTTGACGATGCCGCGACAGGCGTGTCGGCGAGCGGCGAGCGGCGAGCGGCGAGTGACGGGCGGCGGGTGCCTGGGTGCCAGGGCGACGGGCGCCTGGGCGTCAATGACCTTGCGGGGCTGAAACGGTGAGGTCCGACGGCGCTGCCCCTGGCGCATCCTGGCGGGCTCGCTTTGGCTTTTCTGGGGTAGCGGATTTGCGCGGCGCAAACGCGTGGATGCCCGTACAAGCACGGGCATGACGGCTGTTGGTGGCGGCGGGGGCGTGGCCAACGCGGGGCGATGAGGTGCGTCGGCAGAGCAATTGGCTTTCGAGGGAGCGAGGCAGCGGCATCAGCCTCGGTGGCGTCATGACCTCGGTGGCGTCATCAGCGTCAGCAACCTCGGTGACGTCATGAGCCTCGGTGGCATCGTTAGCGTTAGCAGCCTCGGTGAGGTCAGGAGCCTCAGTGGCGTCATCAACGTCAGCAGCAGCGTCGGCTTACCCCGCGAACTCCACAATTTCTCCGCGTCATGCCCGTGCTTGTCACGGGCATCCACGTCTTCACCTCCGACGCTCCGACGCCCCGACGCCCCGACGCTTCGGCGCGCTGATGGCGCCGCGTTGCGCCCCCATCCTTGAAGGCTGTGGCGCGCGGAGCAAGCAAAGGCCAGCGCGCCGCGGCATCTCTTGCAGCGCGGCGCAAAGCTTGCGCCAGGCGTTCCGCTCCCGCGCTCAGGCCGGGGAGCCGTAGCGCCAGCAGCACGGCGATCTGCGCCCGCCCCCCACAACTCCCCCACCGTCATGCCCGTGCTTGTCACGGGCATCCACGTCTTTACCTCCGGCGCCGGCCCGCTGATCACACCGGACTTCTCCCCCACCGTACAGGATGCGGCGCGCGGCCCACGCCAGACCGGCGCGCCGCGCCATCTCTTGCAGCGCGGCGCCAAGCATGCGCCAGGCCTTCAGCCCCCCGCGTTCAGGCCGGGGAGCCGTCGAGGCGGGCGAAGTCGGTGTAGCCTTTTTCGCCGGGGCTGTAGAACGTCGGCCGGTCGTAGGGCGTCAGCGGCGCGTCGAGGCGCAGGCGTTCGGGCAGATCCGGGTTGGAGGTGAAGTAGCGGCCGAAGGCGATCAGGTCGGCGTGGCCGGCGGCGATTGTGCGCTCGGCGTCATCGCCAGTGTAATTGCCCGCCGACATCAGCACGCCGGGCCACAGCGGCCGGAACAGCTCCGCCGCCGAGGGCACGCCCTCATGATTGACCTCGCGCTGGCCCGCGCCGCTGGCGCGCGGCTCGATCAGGTGCAGATAGGCAAGGCCCATGGGGGCCAGTTGCTGCACCACATGGGTGTACAGCGGCATCGGGTCGTCCTCGCCCGAGCCATTGGCGACGCCAAACGGCGACAGCCGCATGCCGACCCGCTCGGCGCCAATGGCCCCGACGATCTGGCGGGTCACCTCCAGCAGCAGGCGGGCGCGGTTTTCGATGCCGCCGCCCCATTGGTCGGTGCGCAGATTGCTGCGCGATTGCAGGAACTGTTCGAGCAGATAGCCATTGGCGCCATGGATCTCGACACCGTCAAAGCCAGCCTGCATGGCGTTGATGGCGGCCTGGCGATAGGCGCCGATCAGCTCATGAATCTCGGCGTCGGTCAGGGCGCGCGGCGTCAGCATCGGCGTGGGCGCGCGGTCCGCCGTCAGCACATTGATGTCAGCGGCGACGGCTGACGGCGCGACGGGCAGGGCGCCATCGGGCTGGTGCGAGGTGTGCGACACCCGGCCGACATGCCACAATTGCAGGAAAATCTGGCCGCCCCGGGCATGCACCGCCTCGGTGACCAGCTTCCAGCCGGCGATCTGCGCCTCGCTATGGATCCCTGGCGTATTGGGCGCGCCGCGGCCGGTGACATGCACCTGCGAGGCTTCGGCGATGATCAGGCCGCCCTTGCTGGCGCGCTGGCCGTAATAGACGGCGTTAACTGGCAGCGCCGCCTCGCCCGGGCCGGCGCGCATGCGGGTGAGCGGCGCCATGGTCACCCGGTGCGCGAGGTCAAGCACGCCGGCGCGCAGCGGTGAGAACAGGTGAGGGCGGCTAGCCGCAGGGGCGGTGATCGACAAGGTTGCGTTTCCTCCAGCTTCCGTCATGAACTGGCGTCTGCCATTGCGCCGCAAGCCACAGCGCTCCGGTTGCAGAATGGCACAAACGGAGATGACGGCCCCAGCATGCAGGATGTTCCAGCCCCTGACAGTTCGTTGCGCATATTTGTCGACGCCGACGCCTGCCCGGTCAAGGCCGAGGTCTACCGGGTCGCCGCGCGTTATGGCGTGCGCTGCATCGTCGTCGCCAACAGCTACATCCACACGCCGCGCGATGGACTGGTGCAATTCGTCCGTGTCGACGACGGTTTCGACGCCGCCGACAACTGGATCGCCGAACGGGCAGGCCCTGGCGCCATCGTCATCACCGCCGATGTGCCGCTGGCCAGCCGCTGTGTCGACGCCGGCGCAACGGTGATCGGCCCAACTGGCAAGGCCTTTACCGAGAACGCCATGGGCATGGCCCTCGCCATGCGCAATCTGATGCAGGATCTGCGCGAGGCCGGCGCGGTCACCGGCGGGCCGAAGCCATTTTCGGCGCGGGATCGCTCCGCCTTCCTGTCGGCGCTCGATCTGGCGGTGGTGCGGTTGATGCGAGCTGGCCACGCCCCCTGAGGCGCAGCAGCAAGGTTCAGGCGCCTCGTACTGCGACGTTGCTTGCTGGCGCCACGCGGGCGTGTGCAAGCTGCGACGGCTGTGGACGCAAGGGCGAACGTCTGCTTGCCACCGTCCGCCGCCACAGGCTCGCCCGCTTTGCCGATCACAGGTCCTTGATGCCAGAATGTGACCATGCTGACGCATCCGCATCCTGAATGCTCAGGCGCCGCACCGGCTTAGCCAGCAACCGATGAGTCATGCGCATCGGGGTCTGGCAGGAGGCGTGCGCCCGCTGCCCCATGGTCTCTATTGCCTCGGGCGGCGCATGACGAAACACTGTCACGGCTGACGTGAATCATCAGCGCAGCCGGGATTTCGGTGGCAGGCCGCAGCCGCGCCGCCAGGCAGCCAGGGGGAGTAGCGTGAGCACGTACCGTCTCGACAGGGTTTTCCGGCCGGCGTCGGTCGCAGTGGTTGGCGTCAGCCGCAGGCCCGGGTCGCTGGGGCGGGTGCTGCTCAACAATCTGTTGGCCGGCGGCTTCGGCGGCCACGTCTACGCCGTCAATCCCGCCTTCGCCTCGCCTGAAAACCGCATCGACGCGCCCAGCGACGTGCGCTTCGCCGCCACGCTCGATGAACTGAAAGACGCGCCGCCAGATCTGGTGGTCATCGTCTCGCCCTCAGAGACCATTGTCGACAACGTCGCCACCGCCGGCCGCATCGGCTGTTCGGCGGCGATCCTCGTGCCGCCGTCGCATGGCGTCAGCTCGCCGGAGATTCTGGCGGCGGTGCGGGCCGAGGCGCGCCAGTATGGCCTGCGCCTCGTCGGCCCTGGCGGCGTCGGGGTGATCTCGCCGCGCGCCCGGCTCAACGCCTCGCTCGGCGCCCGCATGCCCGGCATGGGCGATCTGGCGCTGATCTCGCAATCCGGCGCCATCGCCAATGGCCTCGTCGAATGGGGCGGCCAGCACCAGATCGGCTTCTCCGGCGTCATCTCCATCGGCGAACAGGCCGACATCGACGTCGCCGACTGCCTCGACTATTTCGCCGCCGACGACCGTACCCGCGCCATCATCGTCTATGTCGAGGATATCGCCGATGCGCCGAAATTCATGTCAGCGGCCCGCGCCGCCGCCCGCGCCAAGCCGGTGGTGGTGCTGAAGCCGGGCCGCCACGAGAAGCGCCCTTCCACCGCCGACATGACCAGCGTCGCAGCGCTGGCCACCCGCGACGCCGTCTATGACGCCGCCTTCCGTCGCGCCGGCCTGCTGCGGGTGTTCGATCTGGATGAACTGTTCTCCGCCGCCGAAACCCTGGGCCGGCAGCGGCCGTTCTTTGGCCGACGCCTCGCCATCATGGTCAATGACCGGGGCGTGGGCGCGGTGGCGCACGACCGGCTGCTCGATTTGCACGGCGAACTGGCCGAACTGTCGGATGAGACGCGGGCGAAGCTGGAAGAGGTGATGCCGCAGCGGGCGCCGGTCAGCAATCCCGTCGACACCACTGGCTATATGGATGCGGAATCGCTGGCCAGGCTGGCGCCGACCCTGCTGCTCGACAAGGGCGTCGACGCGCTGCTGGTCATCAATATTCCCAGCGCCATCGCCGACCCCATCGTCAGCGCCAACGCCCTCGTCGAGGCGGTGCTGAAGCATCGCAAGGGCAGGGCGCTGCACAAGCCGGTGCTGGCGGTGTGGATGTCGTCGGACACCGAGGCTGGGCCGATTTTCGACAAGGCGGGCATTCCGCATTTCAGCACCGAGGCTGAAGGGCTGGCCGGCTTCATGCATCTGGTGCGCTACCGCGCGGCGCTCGATCTGCTGATGGAGACGCCGGACGCGCTGCCGCATGATTTCGCGCCAGACGTCGAGGCGGCGCGGCGGGTGATCGCCGGGGTGATCGACGAGGGCCGCGACTGGCTCAACCCGGTCGAAATCCAGGCCCTGCTGCAGGCCTATGAGATCCCGGTGATCCCGGCGGCCTTCGTGCCGCTCGGCGGCGACGTGGCGGCGGCGGCGCGGCCGTTGCTGGCGCAGGGCGATCGGGTCGCGGTCAAGCTGGTCTCGCCCGAGGTGCTGCACCGTTCGCGCATCGGCGGCGTCCGGCTTGATCTGCGCAGTGAGGATGAGGTGCTGGGCGCGGTGGAGGAGCTGAAGCAGGTGGCCGGCGACCGCCAGCTCACCGGCTTCGTGGTGCAACGCATGATCAACGAGCGCAGCGCCCGCGACCTGATCGCCGGCATCACCGATGATGCGCAATTTGGCCCGGTGATCATGTTTGGTCGCGGCGGCACGGCGGTGTCGGTGATCAATGACGTGTCGCTGGCGCTGCCGCCGCTCGATCTCAAGCTGGCCGAAGTGCTCATCGCCCGCACCCGAGTCTCATTGCGGCTCAAGGGCTATCGCGACACCGAACCAGCCGACGAACACGCCATCCGCATGACGCTGGTCAAGCTGTCGCAGATCGCCGTCGATCTGCCGGAGGTGCGCGAGCTGGAGATCAACCCGCTGCTGTCGGACGCCCGCGGCGTCGCGGCGCTCAACGCCCGGATTCGCGTCGCGCCAGCCCCGACCAGGGCGCGGCGTGGCTCGGGCCATCCGCGCCTGTCGGTGCGGCCCTATCCCAAGGCATGGGAGCGCACCATCACCGCCCGCGATGGCCGGGTGTTTTTCGTCCGCCCGGTGCTGCCGGAAGATGAGCAGATGTTCATCGACTTCATGAAGGGCGTCTCCGAGGACGATCTGCGCCTGCGCTTTTTCGCGCCGGTGCGCGACTTCAACCACGCCTTCGTGGCGCGGCTGGTGCAGGTGGACTACGCCCGGGCCATCGCCTTCGTGGCGCTGGAAGCGGCCACTGGCAAGATGATGGGCGTGGTGCGGCTGCACGCCGACAGCAATCACGAGACCGGCGAATACGCCATCATGGTCAATTCGCAGCTCAAGGGCACTGGCCTCGGCATGGAGTTGATGCGGCTGATCATCGAATGGGCGCGGGCCGACGGCATCGAGGTGGTGGAAGGCCAGGTGCTGCGCGATAATCAGGCCATGCTCGGCGTCTGCCGCAAGCTCGGTTTCTCGATCCGCGCCGATCGCGACGATCCGTCGGTGATGATTGCGCGGTTGCCGCTGGAGGACGCCGCCGCCCGCTGAGCGCGCGGGCGCTGCCTTTGGCGATGCAATGTCTGCCCCGGCGGACCTGGTCGCGACGATGCTGAAGCGTCGCCTGCCAGGCTCAGGCGCCGATCGGGCTTGAGCAGAACTCGATGGGCAAACCTCAACGGGTTCTGCAGTGAACCCAAAGGCGCTCTCGCGCGTTGGCATGGCGCAGAGGCATGTGCTGGCGGCTGCTTTGGCCGGTGGCTGGCGCCGCACTGGCCACGCGCGGCGACAGGGCAGGGGCGCAGGCAAGCTGGCGTTACCGTCAGAAAGGGATAGCGCATGAGCGATCACACCGGGGAAGACGCCGCCACCCAGCCGCCAGGCTGGCGCCTGCCGCAGGAGGCTGAGGCCGGGCTTGTGCGCATCGCCGCCGGCGCCGCCGCCGCAAGCTTCATGCCCAATGGCGCGCTCTATGAGCTGAGCTTCAACCCCGGCGCTGCCCCAGTGATGATCAACCAGATCGCTGGCTCAGGCGTGGCCTGGGGCATCGGCCGCATCATGCTGCGGCTTTCCGGTGAGACGGTGAGCCACGATCTGCTCGGCCCGGGCTTCGCCGGCGATTTCGCCGCCAGCGGCGCGCAGGCGCAGTGGCGTGGGCGCGTTGGTGAACTCGACTGGCAGGTGACGCTGGCCCTGCACACGCCAGATGATCCTGCCGCCGGGGCCCTGTGGACCTGGCGGATCGCTCTGGCCAATAAAGCCGCGGGGCCCCTGACAGCTGACGTCGTGCTGGTGCAGGATCTTGGCCTCGGCGATCGCGGCTTCCTGATGAACAATGAGGCCTATGCCTCGCAATATATCGACCACACGGTGGTGGAGCATGGGGCGAACGGCCCGGTTATCCTGTCGCGCCAGGCGCTGGATCAGGGGGGGCGCCGGCCGTGGGCGGCGCATGGCGGCCTTACCGCCGTGGCGGCTTTCGCCACCGACGCCGACGAGGTGTTCGGCGCGTCGTTCCGGGGCGAGGGCGTTGTGGTGCTGCCGTTCGGCGTCGATCTGCCGTCACGGGTCTACCAGCGCGAGGTCGCCTGCGCCGCGCTGCAATCGGCGCCGGTGAGGCTTGAGCTTGGAGCGACGACGGAGGTCGGGTTCTTCGGCCTGTTCCAGGCTGATCATCCTGCGGCCTCGGGGCCAGCGGATCTCGCCATCATCGATCGCGCGCTGGCGCGCCTTCGTGACGCCAGCGAGGCCCCCGAAGCCCTGGCCCTGAAGCCGGTTCGCCGCGCGGCGCTGCAACAGGCGCCGGCGCTGGTGGGCGAGGCGCTCGACGCCGCCAGCATCGCAGCGTTGTATCCGCAGCGGCTGGGCGAGGAGCACATGGACGGCGCTCTGGAGTCATTCTTTGTCGCTGAAGGCGCGCAAAACCGCCACGTGGCGCTGCGCGACAAGGAACTGGCCATGCAGCGCCGCCACGGCGCGCTGATCCGCAGCGGCCAGGGCGTGCTGCCCGCCGATGATGTTTTCTGCACGACCTGCTGGATGCATGGGGTGTTTGGGGCGCAGCTGACGCTTGGCAACACCTCATTCCACAAGCTGTTCTCGGTGTCGCGCGATCCCTTCAACATCACCCGCGCCAGCGGACTGCGGCTGCTCGTCGATCAGGGCGACGGCTGGCGCCTGCTGACCACGCCGTCGGCGTTCGAGATCGGCCTTAACGACTGTCGCTGGATCTATGACGCGCCGGCCGGGCGGCTGACGGTGACGGCCTTCGCCAGCGCCGCAAGCCCGGTGCTGCGCTGGCGCGTCGCCAGCGATGGGGCGCCGGTGCGGCTGCTCATCGCCGGCCATTGCGTGATGGGCGAGCGCGAATATGGCCAGAGCGCCGCCGTGCTGGTCGACGCCGCCGCTGGCCGGGCGCTGCTGCGCCCTGATCCGGGCTCGCTGTGGGGCCAGAATTATCCGGAATCCGTCTATATCTGGCAGGCGGGCGACGCCGCCGCCGTCGCCCGCATCGGCGGCTCCGAACTGCTGTTCGCTGACGCTGACGCAGGCGAGACGCGCGAGCCATGGCTGGTGGTGGAGACCACGGCCGTGTCGGCGTTCAGCTTCTGCATCACCGGCAGCCTCAGCGACGCTGCCGGGGCAGTGGCGCTCGCCGTCGCCGCCGCGCATTGGGACGCGGACGCCGAGCAACAGGCGGTGGCCGCTTACTGGAGCCGCATGACCCGCGATCTGGCCATCGCCGGTCCGGGGCGCGGCGCGGCGCTATCGCTTGCGGCGCCGTGGCTGGTCAACAACGCCATCGTGCACGTCAGCGTGCCGCACGGGCTGGAGCAATACACCGGCGCGGCCTGGGGCACGCGCGATGTCTGCCAGGGGCCGATCGAAATGTTGCTGGCGCTCGGCCATGACGCCGAGGCGCGGGCCATCATGCTGGCGGTGTTCGCCGAGCAATACGCTGGGCGAGGCGACTGGTCGCAGTGGTTCATGCTGCCGCCCTATTCCTTCATCCGCGACCGTTCAAGCCACGGCGACGTCATCGTCTGGCCGCTGAAAATGGTCTGCGATTACATCGAGGCCACCGGCGATCTGGCCTGCCTCAGGGCGCAAATCCCCTGGCGCAATTATGAGGATGCGACGGCGAGCGCCCACAGCGATACGCTGGCCGACCACATCAATGTGTTGCTTGAGACCATCGCCAGCCAATATCTGCCTGGCACGCATCTGATCCGGCTGGGCGAAGGCGACTGGAACGATTCGCTGCAGCCCTCCGATGCGTCGCTGAAAGAGCGCATGGTCAGCAGCTGGACGGTGGCGCTGCTGTATCAGCAACTCAATCGCTATGCCGCCATCCTGACGCGCGCCGGCGAGCGTGAGCAGGCTGCGCGCCTGCGCGCCGACGCTGAGACCATGCAACGCGAGGTCAATCATTTGCTGATCCGCGACGGGGTGATCGCCGGCTATGGCCTGTTCGCCGATGCGGGCTTCGACGGCGCCTTGCCTGAATTGTTGCTGCACCCATCCGACGATCGCACCGGCGTGCGCTACTCGATGTTGCCCATGGTGCGGGCCATCGCCGGCGGGCTGTTCACGCCGGAACAGGCGGAGGCGCATCTGGCGCTGATCCATGCGCATCTGGCGGATCCAGACGGGGTGCGGCTGATGGACCGGCCGTTGCCCTATCACGGCGGCGTCGAGACCATCTTCCGCCGGGCGGAGTCGGCCGCTTATTTCGGGCGCGAGATCGGTCTGATGTACACCCACAGCCACATTCAATACGCCCAGGCGCTGGCGGCGCGGCTGGAGGCGGCGCGCGATGACCAGGGCTGCGCCGCGCTGCAGGAGGCGCTGGTCGCGGCGCTATCGCAGGTCAATCCGGTGGACGCCAGCGCGGTGGTGGCCAACGCCAGCCCACGCCAGCGCAACGCCTATTTCAGCAGCTCCGACGCCGCCTTCGACAACCGCGCCCAGGCCGACGCCGAATGGGACCGCGTCCGCGCCGGAACCATCGCCGCCGACGGCGGCTGGCGCATCTACTCCAGCGGCCCCGGCCTGTTCCTCAACCTGCTGGTCCGCGACGTCCTCGGCCTGCGCCGCGACTGGGGCGTCTGGCGCGGCAAATCACCAACGCCGCCCGCGCTGACCGCGCAATTGCGCAGTGATCCCGGGCAATGGACGTCCACGGGCTGAGCGCGCGAGGGCGGGTGGTTGGGTTGGATCAGATGCGCGAGAAAGACGTGGATGCCCGTGACGAGCACGGGCATGACGGCTGGGTGGCTGGGTGGCTGGGTGGCTGGGTGGCTGGGTGGCTGGGTGGATGGCTGGGTGGGTGGATGACTGGTTGGCCGGGAGACTTGGCGCCTTGGGACATTGCGAGGCGAGATGACTGTCTCCCAGTGGCGGTTCAAAAACGTCCGGGCTATGGGCGCCCTTCAAAACCTCCCGCCGTCATGCCCGTGCTCGTCACGGGCATCCACGCTCTTGCTGGCGCCAGCGACCTCGCCGGACCAGCACCTCCTTCGCCTCACACAATCCACGCCCCGGACCACCAAGCCACCACCTACGCCGCAGCGTCGCGTCGGAAACCCAGCAGCGAGAGGCCGTTTTTGACCTCCGGGCAGCTCATGAACAGCTCCCACAACAGGCCGCTGCGGTAGTTCTCGATCATGCAGATGATCGGGCCCTGGTCGATGGCGATGTGGGTCTGTGAGGCCCAGTTGCGGGCGTCGCTGAAGGAGGAGACGAAGCCGAGGTCGGTCCAGATGCGCCCGCCCTTCTCCTCATAGAAACAGCGCAGCGCCGCCAGCGATTCATCGGGCGTATAGGGCATCGAGCTGATGGCGGCGGTGGGGGAGATGACGCCCATGTCTTCGGTCGGCGACAGCGCCCGATAGCCCTGGTCGGTCTCGGTGGCGGTCAGCCCCCAGCAATTGGCGCCATAGCCCTTGAAGCCGCCAGGATTGCGCATGCAATAGGCGCGATTGATGCGGGTGTGAGCGACGTTTTGCGCCCAATAGTCGGCGTATTGGTCTTTGAGCCCACGCGGATCGAGGCCCATGAAGGTGTAATGGGCGAAGAACAGCGGCCCGCCCCAGTCGGGGCCAAGCGGCAGCTCGATGCTCTCATAGGCGCGGCGGTTGTCGAACACCCGCGCCTCGGCGTAGCCGCGATGGTAGACGCGCGGCGGCGCTGGATAGCGTGGCGCCGACGCCGCCAGCACATAGGTGATCAGGCACTCGTTCCATCCGCGGATTTCATGATCGAGCACCCAGCCATGGTTGGGGCTCCAGTGCCAGAACAGCACCGCCTGATTATTCTGGGTGAACCAGCTCCACTCGCACTCGCCCCACAGAATGTCGGCCCAGTGGCGGATTTCACTCTCGACCGCATCGTCACGGTGAAAATACTGCCGGACGCAGAGCAGGCCCATCATCAGATAGGACGTCTCGACGCTGTCGGCGCCGTCGTCCTTGCGGCTGAACGGCACGGTCGCGCCCGTCGCGCCATTCAGCCAGTGCGGGAAGGCGCCGTGATAGGTCGGGGCGTTGATCAGGAAACGCACGACCCTGAGCACGCGCTCCGCCGCCTCCGCCCGGGTGACGAAGCCGCGCTCCACGCCGACGAGGATCGCCATCAGTCCGAAGCCGCTGCCGCCCACCGCCGCCGTGTCTGGCCGCGAATGGAAGAAATCGGTGCGCTCATAGGCGAGGCCGGAGACCGGATGGGCGAAGTCCCAGAAATAACGGAAGGTGTTGCGCTGGGTCTCATCGAGCAATTCCGCATCGCTGAGCCCGCGCCGCACTGGCGCCATCCGGTAAAGCCCATCGCTCATATCATTGCTCCTGCGGTTTACGCCCGGCCTCAGGCTCAGGCCGGCGCGGCTATCTGGCATGGCTCCAGGGCTGGCCCTGGAGCTGGTCACGTCAATGCGGCGTCAGGCCGGCGCGCCGGCGTCGGCGTTGCGAGATGCGTCCATTGTTGGGGCGTCCGGCGCCTGTTTGGCCCCCTTGGGGCGCTCCACCCGCTCCAGCCGCACCACATGGGTGAACAGCGACTGGTTGGCGTCGTCGGATGCCGTGGACACGAGGCCAATGCCAGCCATCTCCTTGTCGAAGATGCCGAGCAGGCCATGTTTGGCGTCGGCGCCGACATCATGCAGCGCCTCATCCATAATCACCCAGCGTGGATGCTGCATCATCGCCCGGGCCAGCGCCATACGCTGCTGGTCCTCCAGCGGTAATTCGCGGTCCCATGCCCCTGTCTTGTCGAGGCTGTCGGCATATTTGCCGAGACCGACGCGCTCCAGCGCCGCGACGATGCGATCATCCGCCACCTGGCCGCTGCAGGCGTAGAGCACGGAATCGCGCAAGCTGCCCTGGGGCAGGAACGGCACGCGCGGCAGGAAGACGATCTCCTGGCGGGGTGGGGCGATGATCTCGCCAGCGCCCCGGCTCCACAGCCCGGCCATGGCGCGGAACATGGTGGTCTTGCCCACCCCGGTCGGGCCGACGATCAGCACCCGGTCGCCCGGATGCACCACCACATCCTCGCTGAGCCGGGCGATGTGGTTGTTGCAGTGCAACTCCACTCCCTTCAACGCCAGCTCCTCGCCGTCGCTGTCGACGCGGTGGATGCGCGGCCTTGCCGGGTCCGGCGTCTGGCTGTCGAGGGCGATCAGCGCCTGGCGGAAGGACACCACCCGGATCAGCGTCGCTTGCCAGTCGGCGATCACCGCGAAATTGTCGACGAACCAGCGCAGCGCCTGCTGCACCTGGTTGAAGGCGCCCACCGCCATCATCAGCGCGCCAAAGCTCAATTTGCCGCTGAAATAGGCCGGGGCGGCGACGATGATCGGCGCCACCAAAGCGAACCAGCCGTAGCCAGAGGTGATCCAAGTCAGCCGCGTTAACGCCGAGACCAGATTGCGCATGGCCCCGAGCACATTGTTCAGCGGCTGCTCAAGCGAGGCGCGTTCATGGGCCTCGCCGCGCTCCAGCGTCATGGCGTCGACATGCTGGTTGGCGCGCACCATGGCGACGCGCAGATCAGCCTCGCGGGCGTAGCGCTCACTGTTGTAGCTGATCAGCTTGCGGCCAAACAGCCAGCTCAGCCACGAGGCCGCGCCCGAGTAAAACAGCGCCGCCCACACCATATAGCCGGGGATGGCGAACTCCTGGCCATTCCATGAGAACACCACCGACCGCGATAGCATCCACAACACGCCGACGAAGCTGATCAGCAGTAGCGTCGACTGGAACAGCCCCACCGCCAGCTGCGCCGACAGCTCGGTAAGGTGGCGGACGTCTTCGGCCATGCGCTGGTCGGGATTGACGCCGATCTCGCCGGCGCGGCTGATGCGATAGGCGCGGCCTGGTTTCAGCCATTGATCGAGCAGGTCGCGGGTGGCCTGCTTGCGCAGCACCAGCTTGAGCATCTCCTGCAGCCAGGTCTGCGCCACCACGAGGCACAGCAGGATGCCGGCGATGATGGTGAACTGGCCCAGCTGGCTCAGAAAGGCGCTGAAATTGCGCGCTGACAGCGCGTCATAGAACGGCTGGTTCCAGGCGTTCAGCCGGATTTGCATATAGGCGACGCCGCTGACAATGGCGACGATGCCGAGAATCAGCAGTCCAAGCTGGTTTCGCTCGGGCGACACCAGCGCCGAGCGCACCAGCAACACCACATCGGCGAACAATACGCGCGGATTATCCTGTGGCAGGCCGGCGAGGCTGTCGAGGCCGCCGGACGGACTGTCGTCGGCGACAGGACCGGCTGCGCCATTGGGCGGGGTCGTCGCCGAGGGCGCCTTGACGTCGCTGGCTCGCGCCATTCACTGCTCCCACGCTTTGCCGCGCGGGCTCGCGCGTCAGGGCCTCAAGCGGCCAGACCGGAATATCAGATGCGCTTGCCCACTTGCGCCGCCTGCAAACGGGCTGTGACGTCAGACCGCGACCTGTATTCGAGGCCGCTCGCCCCCATGCCCCAACGCGGGTGCATTGGCGGCGTCCTGGACCATCGCGCCGCAGGGATAACGCGCCAGATAGCCGCTCGGCGCCAAATGAGGCTTATGCTGCTCAATCGCGGCGCAAAAACGCCGGAAAGTCGTCACTATAGCCCATTTTCGCCCGGCTGACGTGGTTAAAGGGAGCAAAGCAGGGCTAGCGGCGGCCTCAATGTCAGTCAAGCTGGCACGCTTTGTGCGCGCAATTCCTGCGACCAAGTCTGGCGCCTTCGTGAAGCGACTGCAACGCGCCCCGCGAAGACCTGGCAAGCGGCTTTCCAATCCCTCTGGCCAAACGCCTTGGCAAATCAGCCGCGCCGTGCTCGCCTGTGTCTGCGGTCAGGCTGCGTCGCAACCCGCCCGGCCAGGCAATGCGACGCTCACAGCGCAACAGCCCAGGAGGCGTCATGTCGCGAGCCGAGTCGGAAGCGAGGCGGGGAGGGCGATCCGAAGCCCAGTCTGGCGCCGTTCCGCCCACGCCCCGCCCCGGCGCGCCAGCTGCCCAGGGTCGGGCGGGAGGCATGACGCCTGAACGCCTGCTCGCCGCCATGACGCTGGATGAGAAGATCGGCCAACTGCACATGGTCAGCGCCGATGCGGTGATCACCGGCCCGGCTGGGCCGCCAGACGGCCTGCGCGACCTCGATCAGGGGCGCACCGGGGCCGTGCTCAACCTCTGGGGCGAGCTGGCGCGCGCCTTGCAACACAAGGCGGTCAACGCCACCCGGCTCGGCGTGCCCCTGCTGTTCTGCCTCGACGTCATCCATGGCCACCGCACGGTGTTTCCGATCCCGCTGGGTGAAGCTGCGGCGTTTGACGAGGATTTGTGGCGAAAGACGGCGGCGGCGGCGGCGCGCGAAACGGCGGAGGATGGCGTCGCCCTGACTTTCGCGCCGATGGTCGACGTGGCCCGCGATCCGCGCTGGGGCCGGATCTCCGAGAGCGCCGGCGAGGACCCGCTGGTCAACGCCCGCATGGCGCGCGCCAAGGTCGCGGGCTTCCAGGGCGATGATCTTGCCGACCCCACAAGGGTGGCCGCCACCGTCAAGCATTTCGCCGCTTATGGCGCCGGTGAAGGTGGACGCGAATATGATTCCGTCGACGTCTCGGAGCATGCGCTGGCCGCCGATTATCTGCCGCCGTTCCACGCAGCGGTGACGGCGCAGGTGGCGGCGCTGATGCCAGCCTTTCCCGCCGTCGCCGGCGTGCCGATGCACGCCAACGCGCCCATGCTGCAAGGGCTGTTGCGCGAGCGCTGGGGCTTCGGCGGCGTCACCATCGCCGACTACAATGGCGTGGCCGAGCTGATCGCCCATGGCGCCGCCGAGGATGGAGCCGCAGCAGCGGCATTGGCCTTCAACGCGGGCGTCGATATCGACATGGTGTCGGGCCTGTATCTGCGCCACCTCGGCCAGGCGGTGGAAGAGGGGTTGGTCAGCCTCGCCGCCCTTGACGCCGCCGTGCTGCGGGTGCTGCGGCTGAAGCAGCAATTGGGCCTGTTCGACGATCCTTACCGGCAGTGCCCGCCATCTCCGCCAGAGCTACGCGAGGCGCGCCGCGATCTCGCCAGGCAAGCGGCGCGCGCCGCGCTCACCCTGTTGCGTGACCCGCAGGATTTGCTGCCGCTGCCGCCAGATCTCAGGCGCATCGCCGTGCTCGGTGATCTCGCCGCCTCAGCCGTCGACATGCACGGCGCCTGGGCCGGGAGCGGCGACGTCGAGGCCACCGTCACCATTCTCGATGGGGTGCGGGCGGCCTGGCCGCAGGCTGGCGTCGCCTGGTGCGGAGACGATGCGCTGGCCGCCGCTGATGCGCTGGCCGGGGCCGACGTGGCCATCGTCTGCATTGGAGAGCGGGCGAGCCAGAGCGGCGAGGCGGCGGCGCGGGCCAATCCGGTGCTGTCGCAACAGCATCAGACGCTGGTCAACGCCGCGCTGGATGCGGGCGTGCCGGTGGTGGCGCTGCTGGCCAGCGGGCGCCCCTTGGTCGCCCCGCATCTGTTCGCCGCGCCCTGCGCGGTGCTCGCCATCTGGGGCGCTGGCCAGGCGGCGGGCGCGGCCATCGCCGACGTGCTGTCCGGGGCGGTCAGCCCCTCGGGGCGGACGCCCGTCAGCTGGCCGCGCGCCGTCGGCCAGATCCCGGTGCATTACGCTCGCCACACCACGGGCCGGCCACACGAGGACGGCAACCGCTATTCGGTTGGCTACGCCGATCTGCCGTTCAGCCCGCAGTTCCCCTTCGGCCACGGCCTGTCCTATGCCCGCTTCCGCTGGAGCGCGTTGTCGGTGAGCCCCGTCGACGCCGCCAACCCGGCCGCGCCGCTGCGCATCAGCCTCAGCGTGCAGCACGACGGGGCGCGCCAGGCTGGGGGGCGTCCAGATGCCTTGCCCGCGACGGCGGCGCCCGGTGCAGATGGCTGGGACGGCGCGGCCACCGAGACGGTGTTTCTGTTTGTGCGGGCGCGCAGCCCTGGCCGGTCGCGGCCCGACATTCTGCTACGGGACTTCGCGCGGCTGACGCTGGCGCCTGGCGCGACCGGGGAGGTGGTGTTCGAGACCTCGCTGGCGCAATTGGCCGCCGAAGGTCTGGCGCCGCCGCGCCCCATCGCTTTCCTCGAAATCCTGGTGATGGCCTGCGCCGAGCCAGCGGCGCGGTTCAACGATGGCCGCCGCCTGCGCCAGGTGCTGATCGGCGCGGCGCCAGCGCCAACTGGCGAGGGCGGCGCGGCGGCCTGAGCGGGCGTTGATGATCCGGCGCGCCGGATGCGCGCACACAAGGCGATGGAGATGCAGATGCAGCAACAGCCTGAGCGACAGCCCGCCGGTCCCGCGACGCCCGCCGCAGATCTTGCGGAATGGATCATCGCCCAGGAAGCGCGTGCGGCGGCGTCGCTGTTCGGCGCCATATCGGCGACGCATCTGCTGAAACGGCGGCCCGGGTTTGGCCAGGCCATCACCCCGGCGCCGGGCTCGGTGCTGGCCTCGCCCGACGACGCCGACTGGGATCCGGAGCCGGACTATTTCTTCCATTGGCTGCGCGACGCAGCCCTGGTGATGGATGCGGTGCGGCTGCTGGCGGACTGGCCGCTGTATGGGCGCCTCGCCACCTGGGAGCTGGCGCAATATGTCGGCTTTTCGCGCAGCCTCACCCAGCTGGATGGGCCGACGCGGCTGGCCGAAGGGCCTTTGACGCGCGGCGTCGCGCCGGCGTTTCTGCAATATGTGCGCACGCCCGAGGACATGGCGGGGGTGCGTGGCGATAGCGTGCGCGGCGACGTGCGCTTCAACCCCGACGCCAGCCTCGACATCAGCCGCTGGTCGCGACCGCAATATGACGGCGTGGCCTTGCGCGCCCTCGGCCTGCTGCGCTGCGCAGCCAGCCGCGACGCCAACGACTGGGCTGATCTGATCGCTGGCGACCTCGACTGCGTCTCGCGCAACGCTGGCCTGCCCTGCGTCGATCTGTGGGAGGAGGAAGAGGCGTTCCACCTGCACACCATGCTGACCCAATACGCCGCTTTGCGCGCTGGCGTGGCCTGGGTGGAGGCGGGCGGGGCCGGGCAGGGGCTGGCCGGCCGGGTGCGGCTGTGGGCCATGGCGGCTGACGATCTGTGGGCGCGCCTCGGCGGGCTGCGCGACGGCGATGGCTGGATCATCAGCCGCATGGCCGCCCCCGGCGGCGCGCCGGTGTCGCTCGCCCGCCTGCTCGATGGCTCGGTGCTGCTTGGCGTAACCCACGCCGGGCTGGCGGATGGCCCGTTCAGTGTGTGTGATCCAGCGGCCCAGGCGACGCTGATCCGGCTGGAGCAGCACTATGCCGGGGCCTTCGGGCTCAACCAGCAGCGCAGCGCCGATTGCGCGCCGCATCTCGGGCGCAATCCCGCCGACGTCTATTTCGACGGCGGGGCGTGGCCACTGATCACTTTGGCTGCGGCGGAGTTCCGCTATCGCCTTGCTGTCGCAGTGGCGACCGGCGTCACCCAGGCTGCGCCGTCGGCGGCCCTTTGGTTTGGTGAGGCGGCGGCCGGATCAGCAGACGGCGCGTCGCTGACGCCAGCCGACATCGCGCAGCGGCTGCTGCGGGCTGGCGATATGGGCTTCGCCGCCGTGCGCGCCGTGACGCCAGCCGATGGCGCCATGGCCGAGCAGGTCAACCGCGACAGCGGCGCCCCGCAATCCGCCCGCCATCTCAGCTGGAGCTATGCGGCGTTTCTGACCGCGGCGGCGGCGCGGCGGGCGGCGCAGGCGGCGATCGGGCAGGGCGGCAAAAATGTTGGCGGGTGAGTGCGCCCGCAACGAAACCTTCACCATTGCGGCCCATGCTGTCCTCGCGTGGGGCTGGCGTCGCGAAGGGCTGCCCGTCAGGGTGACAATGATGAGATGCTCCCCGCACGCATAGGACCGTTTCCGAAGGTTTTCGCCGTGGACGACGCTTCTGGCGCTTAAGATATTGATTCAACAGCGCCGAATTGATGAGCCGGTTCCAGGGGTTGGCGGCATGTGTTGGCAGGCTGATTCAGGTGTTGCAGCGCGGCGCCTGACGGGCGCTCATGTTCTGAATCAGGATGAGGCCCGGGCCGAAAGCCGAATCCGCGCAGGGAGATGGCGCGGCGCGTGGGCTTTCTGATTCACCTAAGCCGTGGCTGTCCCTTGCCTGCGCAACCTCGGTGGTCAGTCGCGGTGCGATCATTGGGCTGTAAGTCTCTGCCAGACATGGGCGTTTGGATCGCTGGTCGATTTTGACCAGTGTTCATGGATTGATTCCGCCCGACATGCCAATTTGCTGAGACTGGACTCAAAATAGCGATGGCGGCGTTGCAGCCATCGGCGGGAGCATTCACGCCCCCAGCTGGCCCATGAGCCCCTGTGGCGCCCTCGAGACGACGTAAGGTCATCTGATAGAATCTGATCTCGCTAAATGCGGCCCGAGGCCTGCCGGGCTGCGCAGACCATGATTCAGGTCGCCGCTGCAACGCCCTGGGCGTGCTGGCAATTTTATCCTACGGAAGGCGTGACCAGGTCCGCAGCAAGCGCCCAGGGCGCGACCTGTCCCATCGCCGCGCGCAAAAAAAAAGGGGGAGGCGAAAACGCCTCCCCCCAAAATTCCTGCGTAACTGCTTTGAACCGCGTCAGCCCTTGGCGCGCTCAACATAGGTGCCGTCGGCGGTCTGGATCACCACGCGGGTGCCAACCTCGATATGCGGCGGCACGGTGGTGCGGGCGCCGTTCGACAGGATGGCCGGCTTGTAGGAGGAGGAGGCGGTCTGACCCTTGGTGGTCGGCTCGGTCTCGACGATCTCCAGCACCACGCGGGCCGGCAAAGTGATGGCGACGGCCTTGTCGTCAAACATCGACAGCTGCACCACCATGCCTTCCTGGAGGTACACGGCCTGGTCGCCGATCACGTCGGCAGGGACTTCGACCTGCTCGAAGTTCTCCTGGTTCATGAAAATGTAGCGGTCGCCTTCCTGGTACAGATAGGAATGTTCACGCTCCTCGACGAAGGCGCGCTCGACCTGCTCGGTCGTCTTGTAGCGCTGCGACGTCTTCACGCCGTCGGAGATGCGACGCATGTCGATCTGGGTGGTCGGCGTGCCCTTGCCGGGGAAGAAGCTTTCCGCCGAAATCACGGTGTAAAGCTGATTGTCGACTTCGAGCACATTGCCCTTCCGGACGGAGCTGGCGATGACCTTCACGTGCAACCTCGTGTGACTGCGCCGCCTGGGCCAGCATGTGGGCCGCAGGGGCTGAAACTTGCCTGTGCATCCTCGGCGGGCGTTGGCCAGCGCCCGCGCCACTGCCCCGGACACGCCGGAACGCCAGCGCCGGCGACGGCGTTCCCGACCATGTGAGCGGTCCGTGGGAACAGCCGCAGGGCGAGGCTGTCAGAAGGAGCAGTTTCCCCAGGGCAGGCGTGGGCCTGGCCGCCAGAACGCCGCTCCAGCGCTGTGGAGCGGGACACGCCGCCGCCAGTGGGGTAAACCCACCGCGACTGACCTGCTCCGGATCGCGGGCAACATAGAGTTATCGATGCGAATGGGAAGCCTCTACATTGTTTTGCGGCCAAAGGCGAGCCACCGCTTGCGTACGGCGTGGCCGTCGCCGCCGACGCTTGCGGGTCGCGTCGCCGCGCGGGTGAAGGCGGGCGAGCCATGAGCGGGGCAGGCGCCTTCTCTTCCGCCGGCATGAGCTGGCGACTGCCCGGCCAGCACGCCCGGCGGCGGCCCCGCCTTCTCGCGCGTGGCCGGATCGTCAACGCTTTGCGCTGCGCCTTCGATGACGACGGTTTTGTCGAGGTCGATTGCAATGCCCTGCAGACCTCGCCGGGCAATGAGACGCATCTGCATGGCTTTCGCGTCGATGACGGGGCCGGTGGGCCCAATCCGGCGCTGTATCTGCACACCTCGCCCGAATTCGCCATGAAGAAGCTTCTGGCGGCGGGGGAGGAGCGGATTTATGCGTTCGCCCATGTGTTCCGCGCCCGTGAGCGCAGCCCGCTGCATCACCCTGAATTCACCATGCTGGAATGGTATCGCGTCGGCGGCTCGCCCGAGGCGTTGATGGCCGATTGCGCCCGCATCCTGCGCCGCGCCGCCGAGGTCGCCAGCGCAGCCGGCGTTGCGCCAGCCGACGGCCTGTGGCGCCATCGCGGCCGCCAGTGCGACCCGCAGCTTGAGCCAGAGCGCATCAGCCTGGTGGAGGCCTTTGCGCGCCACGCCGGCCTGGCGCTCGAGCCGCTGTTGCCGGCGGCTGACAGCGCTGCTGCGGACGCCGCCTGCATCGCCCGCTTCCGCGCCGCCGCCGCCAGCATTGGCGTGCGCACCGGCGATGACGACACCTGGTCGGACGTGTTCTCGCGGGTGCTGTCGGAGAAGATCGAGCCGCAACTCGGCGCCGGGCGAGCCAGCCTGCTGTGCGATTATCCCGCCAGCGAGGCGGCCCTCGCCAGACGCAAGCCAGATGACGCGCGTTTCGCCGAGCGCTTCGAGCTCTATGCCTGCGGCGTCGAGCTGGCCAATGGCTTCGGCGAACTCACCGACGCCGCCGAACAGCGCCAGCGCTTCCTCGCCGACATGGACGAGAAGGCCCGCATCTATGGCGAGCGCTATCCGCTGGATGAGGATTTCCTTGCGGCTCTGGCCGATATGCCAGACAGCAGCGGCGTCGCCTTGGGCCTCGACCGGCTGGTGATGCTGGCCACCGGGGCGGAGCGCATCGACGAGGTGATCTGGACGCCTGTGGCGCAGGAAGGCTGAGCGCGTGCTGCGCCAGGATTGATGGGAACCATGGCCGGAAAGTCTCTCACCAGCGTAGAGGACCTCGCTGCCGCTGGCCTTGCGGCGGCGGAGGCGCGCGCCGGGCTGGAGCAGGTGGCGGCGCGCTACGCCGTGGCGGTGACCCCGGCCATGGCCGATCTGATCCCGCCGCATGCGCCCGACGATCCGATGGCGCTGCAATTTGCGCCGCGCCTTGAGGAGCTCAACACCCTGCCCGAGGAGCGCGGCGACCCGATCGGCGATGACGCTCACAGTCCGCTCCATGGTCTGGTGCATCGCTATCCCGATCGGGTGCTGCTCAAGCTGGCCTCGGTGTGTCCGGTGTATTGCCGCTTTTGCTTCCGGCGCGAGATGGTGGGGCCGGGCGGCGAGGCCATGCTGCCGCCTAAAGAGCTTGAGGCGATCTACGCTTATCTGGAAGCCCATTCCGAGGTGTGGGAGGTGGTGATCAGCGGCGGTGATCCGCTGATCCTCAGCCCACGCCGCCTGCAGGGCGTGATGCAGCGGCTGGCGGCCATTGGCCATATCAGGGTGGTGCGCTTCCACTCGCGGGTGCCGCTGGTGGCGCCGGAGCGCATTGGCCCGCCCTTGATCGCCGCGCTCAAGGCCTCCGGCAAATCGGTTTGGGTGGTGCTGCACGTCAATCACGCGCGGGAGTTCACCGAGGCCGGTCGCGCCGCGCTGGCCCAACTGGCCGACGCCGGCCTGCCGCTGCTGGCCCAGAGCGTGCTGCTGCGCGGCGTCAATGATGCTGCGGCGGCGCTGGAGGCGCTGCTGCGCGCCTGCATCGAGAACCGGGTCAAACCCTATTATTTGCACCAGGGCGATCTTGCCCCAGGCACCAGCCATTTGCGCACCAGCATCGCCGAGGGCCAGGAATTGATGCGCCAGCTGCGTGGCCGTCTCTCGGGCATCGCCCAGCCGACCTATGTGCTGGATATTCCTGGCGGCTATGGCAAGTCGCCCATCGGCCCGAATTATGTCTGCGACGCGCCAGATGGTTCGGGACGGATCACGATCACCGACCCGCAGGGCCAAGCCCATCTCTACCCACCCACGGCGCCCGAGGCCCAGGACGAGGACGCGAAAAGCTGACGCATCGGCGACCTGCCAGGCTCAGGCGCTCCCCGATCCGGCCACCGATCACTGCCTGATGCTCATCGGGCGCTGCTATATCGCCGTCGCCTATGGTCAGGCCCGGGCGGCCCCGCCTATGCTGACCACCATCAACCAAAGCGCCACAAGGCGCTCGCTGACGCCAGGGGCCTATCGCGCCCCACAGGAGGAAACATGGCCCGCATCCCCTATTTCGACCGCGCCCAGGCCGACGCCGAGGTCGAGAAGCTCTATCAGAAACTACCCGACCTCAATCTGTTTCGCATGATGGGCCATTCGGGCCGGCTGATGGGGCAGTTCGTCAAATTCGGCAATCAGTTGCTGATCCACTCCGATCTCGACCCGGTGCTGCGCGAGATCGCCATCGTCCGCGCCGGCGTGCTGTGCCGCGCCCGCTATGAGGTCTACCAGCACGAGGCGATCTGCCGGCAGCTTGGCATGAGCGAGGACAAGATAAAGGCGATCCACGAAGGGCCCTACGCCAGCGCTTTCAACACGCTGGAGCGCCAGGTGATGCTGTTCACCGACGACGTGGTGCACAATGTGCGCGCCTCCGACGCCACCTTCCAGCCGGTGTATGAGCAGCTGGGACCCAAACATACCCAGCACCTCGTGTTCGCCATCGGCTTTTACATGATGGTCAGCCGCTTCCTGGAGAATTTCGGCGTCGACATCGAGGACGACCGCGCCGCAGGCCTCGACCTGCCGGGCATGGCGCCACGGGCTGGCGGCTAAGGGCGGGGGCTTAAGGGGCTTTCGCCAACGGCCCCAGTGACGCTGGTCCCGGCGCAAGCACGCGGGAGGCGAGCGCCTCTCGCTTGACAGCGCCCCCGCCAGCGGCTACGAGGCCCACCCATGTCATGCATCAGCGCACGGGGCGCCAGCTCCGCCGTCATTTCGGGTCGCTATTATACGCCGTTCACATAACGGCGGCTGCATGATCATGTTCAACCGCCGCGTCGTCGGCGGTTGATGTTCTCTCCCATTCAAGCTTTCCGGCGCGCGGCCTGCCCAAGGGCCTTGTGATGTTTGCGCCAGATCGTCTGTTCCCCATCGATGCCCCCGACCACGCCGGGACCGTCACGCCGCTGCAGCCACCCCCTGGCGCGCATGCCGCAGCCATGGCTCAGGCGCGACCAGGCGCAAGCCGTCATTTCTCCAGCATCGGCCTCATCGGCTTCGGGGCCTTCGCCCGGCTGATTGCGCGTCATGCGCCGGCGGACGCGCGTCTGCTCGCCTATGACGTCTGCGAGACGGCGACGGACGGCTATGCGGTGCGCAAGGCCTCGCTGGCCGAGGTCGCCGGCTGCGACCTCGTGGTGATCGCCGCGCCGGTCGCGGCGACGGCGCAGATTTGCCAGACCATCAGCCCCATGCTGCGCCCTGGCGCGCTGGTGGTGGACGTGGGCTCGGTCAAGGTGAAGCCCGCCGCCGACATGCTGGCGCATCTGCCAGCCCATGTGGAGATCGCCGGTCTGCATCCGCTGTTCGGCCCGCAGAGCGCAGGCGATGGCGTCGCCGGCCATCGCGTCGTGCTGTGCCCGCTGCGCGGCCGCCGCAGCCTGCGGCTCGCCGCCGTGCTGCGGCGCATGGGGCTACAGGTGCAGATCGCCACGCCTGAGGCGCATGACCGGGAGATGGCCATGGTCCAGGGCGTCACCCACATGATCGGTCGGCTGGTGGCGCAGATCGACACGGACGGCGCGGCGGGGCGCAGCCGCATGGCCACCCGCAGCTTCGCCTTGCTGATGCAGGCTGTCGACATGGTGCGGCACGACAATCCGGCGGTGTTCGACGCCATCGTGCTCGCCAACCCCTACGTCAGCGACGTGCAGGACCAGTTCTTCGCCGCCGCCGACCAACTGCGCGCCACGATCGGCGCCCGCCGCCTGAACGCGGCGTGATCGTCCGCTACATGCGCAGCGGACGCGGCGCCACGCCGTCGTCTCATGCGTGAACCCGATGAGGGCGCCTCATCGGGCTTTGGTCCAGCGCAAGCGGCGCGTGAGGCCGGCAGGTCACAGCTGCGTCAGCCTTTTCGCGATCGGGTAAGGCCTCAAACCAGGATGCGAAGATGCTGACGCATCCACATCCTGAAATGCTCAGGCGCCGCACGGGCTTGGCCAGAACCCGATCTATCATGCTCATCGGGTTCTGGTATCAGCCGCTCAGCTCATGCTGAGCTGCTGGATGCCGATCCAGTCGTCATTCTCATAGCGCGACAGCTCATAGGTCTTGAGCGGCGCATAATCCTCTGGCGTGGTGCTGTAATTCACCCCCGGCAGATTGATCGGGCTGGTCATGTCCGTGAGATTGGTGGCGACCTTGAGCAGGTTTTCACGCGTGAGATTGTCGCCGCAGCGCGCCAGGATCTGGTGCAGCAGCACCGCGGTGGAATAGCCGGCGAAGGCGATATTATCGGTCTTGTCGAGGTTGGGCAGATATTCCGCCAGCAGCGCCAGATGGTCCTTCACCGCCGGATCATCCTTCCAGCGCGGGCTGGAGATGCTGCGGGCGGCGCGCAGCGCCAGCGCGCCATTGGCGGCGTCTTTCCCAGCTGGCTTGAGCAGCGAAATCGTCGCCGAGCCGCTGATCAGATATTGATCTGGCTTCCAGCCGGTCTCACGCACCTTGCGCAAGGCCTGGGAGACGAATTTGCCCACGGTGAGGTTGAGGAACACGTCAGCGTTGGAGCTGGCCAGCTTGACCACCTGGGAATCGACGGTCGGGTCGGCGATCTCATAGGTGGTCTCGGCGACGATCATCTTCTTGGCCTTGTCGCCAAGCTCGTCCTTGAACGCCACCATATAATCGCGGCCAAGCTCATCGACCTGGTGCAGAACCGCGATCTTCGCGTCCGGTTTGGTCTTCATCAGATGGCGGGCGAGCACGCGCGCCTCGGTGGAATACAGCGCCATGCCAGGCGTGGTCCACGGAAATTCTTTCGGATTATTGAAGCGGGCGGCGCCGGTGCCGACCATCAGCTGCGGGATCTTCTTGCTGTTGAGATAGCGCTGCACCGCCGCCTGCGGCGCCGTGCCGACGCCGGCCCATAGCGCCAACACCTGGTCGCTCTCCACCAGGCGGCGCGTCGCTTCCACGGTCTTGGGCGGGCTATAGGCGTCGTCGAGTGCGATGAACAGGACCTTGCGGCCGCCGATGCCACCCTGCTTGTTGAGCCGCTCGAAATAGGCCATCTGCACGCGACCGCCGACACCGGCGTAAGAGGCCGGGCCGCTGAACGGCGTGGTGTGGCCGATCTTGATCTCCGTGTCGCTGGCGCCGGGGTCATACTGGCCTTTGGCCAGGGCTGGCGTCGCGATCAGCGCGCCGACGCCGCCCAATTGGCTGGCGGCGAGCAAGCCGCCGCCGAGGCCGAGAAGCCGCCGCCGCGTCAGGGCAGGCGTTTGGGTCGCACCAGCGCCAGTATTACCGTCAAACTCATGATGGGCCATGTGTTTCTCCCAGTCGATTGGCCGGCTCTCTTGTGGTCCGGAGCCTCACGACAGGGTGACAGCAGTAACAACGCGCCGCAATGTTATTTGTCATCACATATATACGTGTGGAGCCTTGGCGTTGGTCAAATCCACGGCGCGCGGCGCCAGCACAGGCGTGGCAGGCTCGGGCAGGTAGCCAGCCTGCGCCGCCGCACGCCCTGCATGTCGCGAAACAAAAAACCTGCGCCGTCTCCGGCGCAGGTCGCAGAATGCAGGCCCCGTAAGGCGTCTTTCGGCTGGTTAGTTGGCGCTGACTGCCTCGATGCCGTGCCAGTCGTCGTTCTCGTAACGCGACAGCTCATAGGTGCGGTAGATGGCGTAATCGTCTGGCTGGGTGGCGAAGGTGATGCCAGGCAGATTGATCGGCGCCGTCATGCCGCGCAGGTCGGTGGCGACCTTGAGCAGATTGGCGCGGGTCAGATCGTCGCCGCACTTCTCAAGGATCTGCTGGATCAGGATCGCGGTCGAATAGCCGTAAAAGCCGGTGTTGTCGTTGGGATCGACGTTGGGCAGATATTTGGCGCGCAGGGCCTGGTAATCCTTCACCGCCGCGTCATCCGCCCATTTCGGGCTGCCGACCGAGCGCATGTAGCGCATGGCGCGCAGGCCGTTGCTGGCCTCGACCCCTGCGGGCTTGAGCAGCGACACCGTCGCCGAGGCCGAGGTGACATATTGCTCCGGCTTCCAGCCGAGCTCATGCGCCTTGCGCACTGACTGCGAGGCGAATTTGCCAATTGCGCCATTGACGAAGACGTCGGCGCCGGTGGCGGCGAGCTTGACGATCTGCGAGTCGACGGTCGGAGCGGAGGTCTCGTAAATCTCCTCCATGACGATCATCGTCTTGGCGCGCTCACCGAGGCCTGTCTTTAGGCCGCGCACGAAATCACGGCCGAGCTCGTCGACCGGGTGCAGCACGGCGATCTTTGCGTCAGGTTTTTTGGCCAGCAGATATTTGCCGATCACCGCGCCTTCGACGGCGAAATCGCCAGAGTTCGGCGTGGTCCACGGGAACGCCTTGGGCTGGTTGAAGCGCGAGGCGCCCGAGCTGACCAGCAGCTGCGGCACTTTTTTGGCGTTGAGATATTTCTGCACGGCGACCTGCGAGGCGGTGCCGACCGAGCCCATCATCGCCAGCACATTGTCGCTCTCGACGAGGCGGCGGGTGGCTTCCACCGTCTTCGGCGGGCTGTAGGCGTCGTCAAGGCTGAGCAGCTTGACCTGACGGCCATTGATGCCGCCGTTCTTGTTCAGGCGGTCGAAATAGGCGACTTCGGCGCGCGCGGTGACGCCGAGATATGAGGCGGGGCCGCTATAGGGCGCCGTCTGGCCGATGCGAATTTCCTTGTCATCGGCGCCAGTGTCATAGGAGCCCTTGGCCATGGCGCGGGTGCTGAGCAGGGCAGGGGCCGCAAGGCTGAGCGGGGCGGCGAGGCCCATCAGCAGGGCGCTGCGGCGGGTGAAGCCGGAATTGGTCGTCAAGGCAGTCTTCCTCTGGATTATTATCGGTGTCCGACGGGCGCCGACAGCCGCCTGGCGGCAAACAGCAGCCAGGACAACCTGATGGCGTCGCAACCGGCGTCGCGGGCGGCGCGATGCGCCCAGAACAATCCAGGAGGAAGGGAAGAGGCGCGGGAAGGCGCTGGTCCACGCCGGACCAAGGTCCGGGCGGCTTCCGCATCCTCCCCGATGTGTCGCTGGGCGCAAGGACTGGTGAGCCTCCCTCACCAGGCCTCGCTTCGCGCCTTTGGCGCAGGCCGGCGACGCGCCACGGCCGCCATTCTGGCATGTCCGCGTAACGTCGCCTGCGTGGCGTCAGGGCGCGATCGCAGGACCGCGCCCGTTATTGTGCAGGCAGGGCGGCTGGCGGCCGCCCTATGCCAGAAGCGTTGCGATCAGCCGTTCGCCGCCTGCTTCAGCAGGTTTTTGGCGATGATCAGCTGCTGCACCTGGCTGGTGCCTTCATACAGGCGGAAAATGCGCACGTCGCGATAGAAGCGCTCGACCGCATATTCACGGATATAGCCCGAGCCGCCATGGATCTGCACGGCGCGGTCGGCGACGCGGCCCACCATTTCCGAGGCGAACAGCTTGCAGCAGGAGGCCTCGGTTGCCACCGATTCACCCGCGTCGCGCTTGCGGGCGGCGTCGCGCACCATGCACCAGGCGGCGTAGGATTCGGCCTTGCTGTCGGCCAGCATGGCCTGGATCAGCTGGAATTCGCCGATGGCCTGGCCGAACTGCTTGCGCTCGGCGGCGTAGCGCACGCTCTCCTCGATCAGCCGGTTGGCGACGCCGCAGCACAAAGCGGCGATGTGCAGCCGGCCCTTTTCCAGCGTCTTCATCGCCGTCTTGAAGCCCTGACCTTCCTTGCCGCCGATGATATTGGCGGCCGGCACGCGGCAGTTCTCGAAGATCACGTCGTGAATATGGGCGCCCTGCTGGCCCATCTTCTTCTCCGGCTTGCCGATCTTGATGCCAGGCAGATCCGCCGGGACGATGAAGGCGGAGATGCCGCCAGCGCCGGGGCCGCCAGTGCGGGCCATCAGCGTGAACATGCCTGCGCGGGCCGCATTGGTGATGAAGCGCTTGGCGCCGTTGACCACATAATGGTCGCCATCGCGGCGCGCGGTGGTGCGCACCGAAGCGGAATCGGAGCCCGCCTCCGGCTCGGTCAGCGCGAAGGAGGCCACGACCTCGCCGCTGGCGATGCGCGGCAGCCATTCCTGCTTCTGCTCTTCGGTGCCGTCGAGCACGATGCCCTGCGAGCCGATGCCGACATTGGTGCCGATGGCCGAGCGGAACGCCGGCGAGGCGTGGCCGAGCAGGTAAACCACCTCAGCTTCCTCAGCCATGGTCAAACCAAGGCCGCCAAACTCCTCCGGCGCCGACAGGCCATAGAGGCCGAGGTCGCGCATCTCGGCGAGGATCTCTTCGGGCACCTCATCGGTCTCGGCGACCAGCGCCTCATTCGGGATCAGGCGTTCACGAACGAAACGCTCAACAGTGTCAAGCAATTGCCTGAAGGTTTCCGGTTCGAGAGCCATGAACTTCCCTTCTTGATGGCGTTGACGGCCGCTGATCGCAAATTGCGAAACGGCTTTTCGCATCCAGCCCAGATAGCGCATTTGCCCCTGCGCGCAAATCGAATTTCTCATTGCAGGGTTCGTGTGGGCAAGGCGCGCCGTCAGGGCCAATGCCCCGTGTCTGGTGATAGCCGCAGATGCGACGAGATGCGCCTAGTGCCGGCCAGAATGTGGCTTCGCCGGCAACGGGATACGGCGGCATGACCTGCCAGGCGATTTAAACCGTACTGCTGGGTTCTCGACTGCGACAGGACGGCGGGCGCGGCGGCGCAAGGCCAGAGGGCTCGGGCATGATGACATTGCAGGAATTCCGGCGGCGCACCGCGACTGGCTTTCTCGGGCGGCGAAACGACGCGAAATTTGCCTATTTCGACAGGCTGCTGGAGGCCTTTGTGCAGGCCTCCGCCACAGCAGACCAAAGGCTGCGCGCAGCAGAACAGATGCATGTGCTGGTGCTGGTGCTGGAGGAGTGCCATCGCTTTACGCTGCGGCATCCGACGAGCGCCAGCCTGCCTTCGGTATGCGCCTTGCGACAGGACGCCATGACCGAGGGCAAGACGCTGCTGCGCGCTGCTGTGTGCTCACAAAGCCGGGGGCATGGCAAGACCGGCTGGGCGCGGTTGCGCGCCGCCGTGCAGCCGGTGATCCGCGGCGCCCAGTCCGGCTGCCTGGTCATGAACACGCAATATTGGGGCGAGGCGGTGGTGGAGGAGCACTATCCCTTCACCGGGCGTGACGGCGCCCCAGACTGCTTCGAGCTATGGAAAGCCTCCGCCAGCCGCGCCAATTACATCGACTGGCTGCGCGATGAGCATATCCCGGCGATCGCCACCCCCCAGGCGCTGGCCCGCACCATACGCACGGTGTTTTCCAGCGTCGCTTATGGCGACAGCGCCGATCGGGCGCGTTGGCGGGTGATTTTCCGCAATGGTCTGCTGCATGACGCGGCGGGGGAACTGGTGCACACCGGGCTGATGGGGCTAGGGCTGCATGGCGGCTGGGCGATATTCGTGCGTACCCTCGATGACCGCATGTATGTCCATGAGCCTGCCGTGCACGCTTTTCACCACTCCAGCTTTAATGCCGGCGGGCCGGTGCGATCGGCCGGAGAGATCGCCGTGCGCCATGGGCTTGTCATTGGCGTCACCAACAAGAGCGGCCATTACACGCCCTCCCTGACGCATTTTCTCGACATGCTGCTGTGGCTGCAGGGCCAGGGCGCAGATCTGGATCGGGTGGCCGCGTGCCCGCAGCCCTTCACGCCGCGGCGCGTCTTCTACAATGCAGCGGATGTATTGCGCGCGCGCGGCGCGCCCGCCAGTGACCCCGTGCCGGCGCCTTTTGTCGGCGCGCTCTGACTGGCGCGCTCTGACTGGCGCGCTCTGACTGGCGCGCCTCCAGCCCGGCGGTGACAGACGATCAGTGCTCCGCGCGGGTTGGTCACTCGCGCGCATCATTCATGCGCGCTTTAGGGTGCAGGGCGCCTTATTCGCCTGTCACCCGCCGCCAGGGCGTCAGGTCGAACAGGCCGTCAATCTTCGGCGCCGCCTTGTAGTCGCCAAGCTCGACCTGGAAATCGAGCACGTCTGTCGTGGTCTTCAGGATAGCGCGCGGGTCAATGGCGAAGGACACGGCGGGCGAGCCCAACGCCTTCTCCAGCACCTTCGCGCTAACCAGACCCGAGCCCAGCGCCTGCTGCACATATTGCGCCGCTTCCGCTGGCTGGGCGCTCACCAGCTCGGTGGCGCGGATCGCCAGTTTGAGAAACGCGTCCGTCGCCGCCGGATGGGCTTTCATGAACGCATTGGTGGCGGCGTAGACCACGCCGGGCGCATCCGGGAACATCTGCGGCGCGGTGGCGATGACGCGCGCGGTGGGAATGCGCTCGCGGACGATGGTGGCGGCTGGCTCCAGCACCTGGCCGCCGTCGATGGCGCCGGCTAGCAGCGCCTGCTGCGTCGCCTCGATGCCCATATAAGCGATGTCGATGTCGGCGGCGGCGACGCCGTGCTGCTTCAGCCAGTAGCGGAACGCCGTGGTCGGCATGGCGCCAGGCGGCAGCGCGCCAATGCGGGCAGGTTTGCCGTGCGCCTTGCGGAAGGCGGCGAAGGCCTCCGCAGGATTGGCGGCGGCGGCGAACGCTTCCCCCAGCGGCGCTGCGGCGAGGAACAGCGAGCCGCCGATGCCGCCCGCCGCGATCACCCGCACGTCGAGCCCGCGCGCATAGGCCACCGCCACTGGCGCGATGCCGATGGCCAGCACGTCAAGCGTGCCGGAGGCGAGGGCGGAGATGGCGGCCGGGCCGGAATCGAATTTGGTGGTCTGGATGGCGAGGCCGGCCTCCTTGGCCCAGCCCGCCTTGTCGAGCACATAAAGCGCTGCGGCGCCGATCACCGGCACAAAGCCGACGCGCACAGGCGTCAGGGATGCGGCGCGCGCGCGGGAGACGCCCGTCAGCGGCACGGGCGCGGCGAGGGCGCCAAGGGCGCCAAGCGCGCCGAGGCCAGCGAGCAAGTGGCGGCGGGAAAGGGCGCTGGACATGGGCCTTGTCCTTGTTGGGGCGGCGACGGGAGGTCAGCCGGGATCAGAGCGCGGCGGAATCCGCCGCAAGGTCGGAGCGCAAATGGCGGATGATCGCCTGTAATTGCGGATCGTCGCGCCGGCGCGGGCGCGGCGCCGTCACCTCAATGGAGGAGCGCACCTCGCCGGGCGAGCCGACGATGGCGATGACCCGGTCGGCCAGATACACCGCCTCATCCATGTCGTGGGTGACGAACAAAATGGTGCGGCCCGTGGCCTGCCAGACGCGCAGCAATTCGTTCTGCAAGTTTTCGCGGGTGATGGCGTCGAGGGCCGAGAACGGCTCGTCCATCAGCAGAATGTCGGAGCCGGCGGCGAGGGCGCGGGCCAGCGCCACGCGCTGGCGCTGGCCGCCCGACAATTGATGCGGCCAGCGGTCGGCCAGATTGGCGAGGCCGACGAACTCCAGCGCCTCAATCGCCCTGGCGCGGCGCTCGGCCCGGGTCAGGCCGGGATGCTCAAGGCCGAAGGCGACATTCGAAGCCACCTTGCGCCACGGCAGCAAACGCGCGTCCTGAAACACCAGCGCCGCAGGCACAGGCCCTGGGCGGGTGTTGAGCGTCACCGTGCCGGAGCTGGCCCTGGCGAGGCCGATCAGCACCCGCAGCAGGGTCGATTTGCCGACGCCAGAGGGACCGACGATGGCGACGAACTCGCCACGGCGGATCTGCAGGTCGAGCCCGCGCAGCACCTCGGTCTTGCGGCCATCCTGCTCGAAGGTGAGCCCGAGGCCGCGGATGTCGATTATGGTTTCCATCGCAGCAGCCAGTTCTGGAGACGCATGAAGCCGGTGTCGATCAGGCCATAGAGCACGGCCATGGTCAGCATGTAGACAACGACGATATCGGTGGCGAGCAGGCTGGAGGCCTGCATCATGCGCTGGCCGAGACCAAACACGCCGAAGATTTCCGCCGCAACCACGGCCATCCACGCCTGGCCGAGCGCCGTGCGCAGGCCGACGAAGATGCCAGGGGTCGCGGCGGGCAGGATGATCTTGAACAGCCGCGACAGCGCCGAGCGGTGGCCGAACGCCTGGGCGACTTCCAGCAGGTCGCGGTCCACCGCCCGCACCGCGCCGAAGGTGGCGAAATAGACGATCCAGAACACGCCGATGGCGATGATGAAGATGGCCGCAGGCGTGTTGACGCCAAACCAGATAATGGCGAACGGCACCCAGGCGAGGCCAGGGATCGGCCGCAGCAACCGCACCACCCAGGAGATGGATTCTTCCGCCACCCGGTTCATGCCGGTGACGACGCCGAGCGCCACGCCAGCCGCAGCGCCAAGCCCCAGACCCATCAGATAGTGGCTGATCGAGCTGGCCATGGCCGATTGCCACATGCCGGTGGCGATCTCACCACGCAGCGCCGCCGGAATAGCGCTGGGGGCAGGCAGCAGCATGGGATTGACCAGGCCGAGCCGGGGCGCGAGCTCCCACAACCCCAGAAACGCCAGCAAGCCGGCCACGCCAAGGATGAACGGCCTCGTATTCTTCAAGGACATGTCTCCGCCGTTTCAGGCCGGGGTTGTTGCGACTGCGCCATAAGGACGATGGGACGCCTGTGGCGGATAGCCATGCAGCATAGGCGGCCACAGGCGCAATCCATGTTGCGCCATCGTGACCGACTGCTGGCGAGAGCGCCGCAAGGGCGCCTGGCGCGAAAGGATCGCCCAGCCGGGTGAGGCGTAGGCCCTTGGCTGGACCTGCTTGCGCCTGGGCGGCCTATTCGCCTGGGGCTGGATTATTTACCCGCTGTCGCCTTGGCCTTCTCATAGAAGGTCACGTCGAACAGGCCGTCGAGCGGCTCGGCCTTCGGGATCGAGCCGAGCTCGACCTGATAGGCCTGCATCTTGGCGGTCGGCTCGATGATCACCGAGGGATCAGCCTCCAGCCTGGTCGCCGGTGAGGCCAGCGCCTTCTGGATGATCTCGTTGGAGATCAGGCCCTTGCCGAGCACCGCGCCAATGTGCGGCGCCGCCTTATCCGGGGTCGCCTTGATGAAATCAATGCCGCGAATATTGGCCTTGACCAGCGACTGCACCGCATCCGGATGCTGGGCGAGGAACTTGCCGGAGACGCCGATCACCGTGCCAGGCTGGATCGGGAACATGTCGCCACCCAGCGCCACGATCTTGATCGCCGGATTGCGCGCGGCGATGATCGAATCGGCCGGCTCGCGCACCGTCGCGCCATCCACCGCGCCAGCCAGCAGCGCCTGCTGGGTGGCGTCGATGCCCATGGAAATGATCTCGTAATCGGCCTTGTCGACCTTGTTCACCCGGTCGAGCCAGTGGCGCAGGGTGGTGTCTGGCACCGAGCCCGGCGGCTGGGTGGCGAGGCGGGCCGGCTTGCCCTCCCTGGCGCGGAACGCGCTGAAGGCTTCGGCGGGCTTCTTGCCGCCTTCGAAATACGGAGCGAGCTTCGGGCCAGCCATCACCGTCATCTCTTCGATTGCGGTGGCCGAGACGACCTTGACGTCAATGCCCTTGGCGCGGGCCACGGCCAGCGGCGCGATGCCCGCGACATAGACGTCGATGGTGCCGGAGGCGAGCGCCTGGATCATGTTGGGGCCAGACTCAAACACCGTGAACGCCGGCTTGACGCCCGCATCCTTCAGCCAGCCTTCCTTGTCGGCCACCACGATCGGCGCGGCGCCGATCACCGGAATGTAACCGATGCGCACCGGCGTCTCCGCCTCGGCGGCTGACGCAAACATGAATGGCGCGAGGACCGCCGCCGCTGCAAACTTGTGGCCAGTCGGGGCCAGCCTGCTGAACACGCCGGACAGGCTGTGACGGGTGGTGACTGACTGCTGCTGGTTCGGGCGCATGCGCAAACTCCTCCATGGGATGCGTCCAGCTAGCATATTTCATCATCCTTGTAAGGGTAAATAAATAAAATACGCGCAAAAATGTGAATAAGGGTGGTTCGGGCTCCCGTCGAAAGGCGCGGTTGCCGGGCCACAAGCCGTGGCGTTTGATGGCGGGCGGCTTCATGCCCTGATTGCAGAACCCGATGAGCTTCACTCATCGGGTTCTGGCTAAGCCCGTGCGGCGCCTGAGCATGTCTGGATGCGGATGCGTCAGCATCTTCGCATCCTGGTATGAGGCGGCGTCGCGCCAGGGCAATGACGCCCGGACCGGCGTAGCGCGGTCGGGCGGCTGTCCCGACCACAACGACCCTTGCGACCACAACGACCCTTGCGTCCATGCGGCGCGGGGCAGGGAGAACGCCATGGCATTACTGAAGGGCAAACGCGCCATCGTCACAGGCGCAGGCAGCGGCATCGGCAGGGCGAGCGCCCTGCGCTTCGCCCGCGAAGGGGCGCGGGTGGTCGCCGTCGACCGCAACGCCGCTGCGGTGGAGGAGACGGCGGCGCTGGCCAGCGCGGAGGGTCTGGATATCGCGGCGCTCGCCGGGGATAGCGGCGATGAGGCCTCGGTGATGGACTACACCGCCAGCGCCGTCGCCCAGCTCGGCGGCCTCGACGTGGTGTTCGCCAATGCTGGGATCAGCGGCGGCATCGTGCCGCTGTTCGAGCAGACCGTGGCGCAGTGGCAGGAGATCCTGCGCGTCAACCTCATCGGTCCGTTTCTGGCCATCAAGCATGGCGCGCCGCATATGGTGAAGGCCGGGGCCGGCTCGATCATCTGCACCGCCTCGGTGGCGGGCCTGCGCGCCAATGCCGGCGGCAATCCCTACAGCGCCTCCAAGGCCGGGGTGGTGTCGCTGGTGCAGACCTCCGCCGCTTCGCTGACCGGCACAGGGGTGCGCGTCAACGCTATCTGCCCGGGGCTGATCGAGACCGGCATGACCCAGCCGATCTTTGAAGGCGCGCGCGAGCGCGGCACCGAGGAAAAAATCGGCCAGCTCAACCCGCTACGCCGTCCCGGCCAGCCGCATGAGATCGCCGCCATGGCCACCTTCCTCGCCAGCGACGACGCCTCCTACGTCAATGGCCATGCTTTCCCGGTCGATGGCGGCCTGTCGGCGTCGCTGCCCTTCGCCGGGCGGATGCATCTGCGCTAGGTGGTGTTTGCGGCCCTGACGCTGCGCCGCTCAGGGTCGCCGCATCGCTACAGCGACTTTCCCAGCGCCCGGCAGGGCTACGCATTGGCGGCGTCTCTGCGCGCGGGCGTCGCCAGCCGTCTCAGCCTGCGGCGGCGTCGAGCAGAGTGTTGATGGCCACGGCGAAGCCATCGTCATTATTGCCGGCCGTCACCATGTCGGCCGCCTGTTTGGCGGCGTCGGAGCCATTGCCCATGGCGACGGCGAAGCCGGCGGCGCGGAACATGGCGATGTCATTGTCCATGTCGCCGATGGCCATGATCTGCGACGGCGGCACGTCATTGGCCGTCGCCGCCCACGCCACCGCCGTGCCCTTGTCGATGCCAGGCGGGGTGACGTCGAGATAGTATTTCTGCGACAGGCCGCTATTGGCCAAGGGTCCGACCACGTCCTGCATGCGTCGCGCCACGGCGGCGAGATGATCCCAGTCATCGCTGGCCCCGACGATCTTGCAGGCCTCGGTCATCCACGGCTCAAAATCCGGCGCCACCGCCGGATCAGAGCGGATGGTGCGGCGCTCATGCGCCACATGCGGCCCGTCGGCGTCGAGGATCAGCCAATGGCTGTCGGTGAACAGCCAGGCGCTGACGCCTTCGGCGGCGAGCAGCGCGAGGGCGGCGCGGGCCGCGGCCTCCGGGATCACGGTTTTCTGCAGGATCGCCCCGGCCCGATCGACGATCACCGCGCCGTTGAAGCCGGCGATCGGGCCGTCAAGCGCCAGCGCATCGGCGACGTGGCGCATGCCCCATGGCGGACGGCTGCTGGCGATGGTCAGGCCGACGCCCGCCGCCCTGAGCCGCTCCGCCGCCGCCTTGACGGCAGGCGTCACCTCCTTGGTCGAGGTGACGATGGTGCCGTCGACGTCGGACACCACCCAACGCAATGGCTGAGGGCGGGGGCGCGGGAGGGGGGGAGAGGCGCGCACAGGCGATTCAGGCGATCCGTTGCTCACAGGCGGCTCCTTTCATGGCTCAGGCGCGGGGCGGTCGTGCCCGGCAGGCGCCAGCCCCGGAAAACGCGTGGCCAGCTGCGCCAAGGCCCTGGCGACAATCACCTCCGGCGCGGGCGCAACATCCAAAGCGATGACCGCTTCATCCGGGCCAGGCGGCTGCAGCGTCGCCAATTGACCATCCAGCATGGCGGCGCCCATGAAATGGCCGCTGCGCACGGCGAGCCGCTGGCGCAACAATTCCGGCGCGCCATGCAGCCACAGGATGGCGACATCCTTCGCCGCGCCAGCAATCTGTTGTCGATAGCACTGCTTCAGCGCCGAGCAGGCCAGGACCAGCTGGCGACCCTCTGCCCGGGCCCCGTCGATTGTCCGCCGCACTTGCGCCAGCCATGGGGCGCGGTCGGCGTCGTCCAGCGCATGGCCTGCGGCCATTTTCGCCACATTATTCGGCGGATGCAGGTCGTCGGCGTCGATAAACGCCCAGCCGAGCCGCGCCGCCAGCAGAAGGCCGATGGTGGTCTTGCCCGCGCCCGACACGCCCATCACGACGATCGCAGCCGGTTGCGCCCCAGCTTTGGCCTGTCGCGTCATCGCTGGCGGCGCCCCGCTCATGAGGGCGCGCCGTGACCGCCGAACTCAGCCCCGCCCGCCGCCGCCCGGTCGAGCAGCCACGACAGGGTCTCCCTGGCGCCAATATGCGCGGCGGGCAGGTCAGCGCCCGCCTGCAGGCGCGCCAGCACCGGGCGCTTGTCGGCGCCAGACACCAGAAAGGCGCTGTAGCGGGCGTTGTTCAGGGCGGGAAACGTCAGGGTGATGCGGGGCACGAACGGCGTCTGCCCGGCCTCCGGCACGGCGACCACCAGCCGGTCAGTCTCACTCAACGCCGGTTTGCCTGGAAACAGCGAGGCGGTGTGGCCATCGAGCCCGAGGCCGCAGATCATCGCGTCGAACAACGGCCGGCCTGGATCTTCAGCGGCGTCCACGGCCAGCTCGTGGCGCAGCAGCGCCTCATAATCTGCGGCGCATTGGTCGATGTCTGGCCCATAAGGGATCAGCCGCAGCTGCTCCGCCGCCACCGGCGCATGGTTGAACAGCGCCTCGCGCGCCATACGGGCGTTGCTGTCGGGGTGGTCATGCGGCACGAAGCGATCGTCGCCGAAATACCAGTCAATCTTCGGCCAGGGCAGGCGCGAGGCCCAGGCTGGCGTCGCCAGCAATTCATACAGGCGACGTGGGGTCGAACCGCCAGACAGGCAGACCCGCAGCCGGCGCGCGCCAGCCGCCTCTGCGTCGGCGAGCGCCTCCACCAGCCACACGGCGGCGCTGGCGGCGAGGCCAGCCTGATCGGCGGCGACGATGGTCTCTTCAATGGCCAAGGCGACCTCCTTGCGGGCGCTGTCGCGCCGGTCTCGACGGGTTAGCAGTGGCGCCAAGGCGCTGGCGGCGGCGCTACCGGCGCAGCGCCGGGCGCCGTCGCAAGTCCGATGACCGCCAGGCTCAGGTCAGCGGCCGCCAGGCGCGGCCATCGCGGCCGATCAGCCGGTTGGCCTCCTCAGGCCCGTCGGTGCCCGCCGGATAGCTGGCGATGTCCTTGCCGCCGGCTTTGGCCCATGCCTTCTGGAACGGCTCCACCGCAGCCCAGCCGGCCTCCACCGCGTCGGCGCGCTGGAACAGCATGCCGTCGCCGGTCATGCAGTCATAGATCAGCGTCTCATAGCCGGTGCTCGGGGCGGCGTCGAAGAAGTCATCGTAGCGGAAGGTCATGTCGACGCCGCGAATTTCCAGCTCCGGGCCGGGCGCCTTGACGTTAAAATGCAGCTTGATGTCCTCATCTGGCTGGATGCCCAGCACCAGAAAGTTCTGCGACAGGCTCTCGACCGGCGTGTTGCGGAACATGCTGACCGGCGCCTCCTTGAAGCGGATGGCGATCTCGGACTTGCGCACGCCCAGCGCCTTGCCGGTGCGCAGATAGAACGGCACGCCAGCCCAGCGCCAGGTGTCGATCATCAGCTTCATCGCCACATAGGTCTCGGTGGCGCTGTTGGGGGCGACGTCGGGGGCGTCGTGATAGCCGATGACCTTCTGCCCGCGCACCACGCCGCCCTCATAGGCGGCGCGCACCGAATGCTTCAGCGCCTCGGCGGGGGTGTACAGATTGATGGCCTGCAGCACCTCGGCCTTGGCGGCGCGCACGGCGTTGGCGTCGAAGCGCGACGGCGCCTCCATGGCGATCAGCGACAGCAGCTGGAACAGATGGTTGGGCACCATGTCGCGCAGCGCGCCGGTGGCGTCGTAAAATTTGCCGCGTCGCCCCACATCCACGGTTTCCGCAACGGTGATCTGTACATGGTCGACGTGATTGCGGTTCCACAATGGCTCGAACAGGCCATTGGCGAAGCGCAACATCATGATGTTCTGCACCGTCTCCTTGCCGAGGTAATGGTCCATGCGGAAGATCTGGTCCTCCTGCAGCACCTCCAGAAGCGCGGCGTTTAGCGCGCGGGCCGAGGCGAGGTCGGAGCCGAATGGCTTCTCGACGATCACCCGGCGCCAGCTGTCCTTGCTCTGCGTCACCATGCCGTTGTCGCCCAGCGCCGTGACGATCGGCGCAAAGCCGCTGGGCGGCGTGGCCAGATAAAAGATGCGGTTGCCGCCGCAGCCGACCTCCGCGTCGACCTTGTCGAGATGCTGCTTGAGCCGCTCGAAGCTGCCCTCCTGATCCGGGTCGGCCTGGACATAGCTGACATTCTTCAGCAGTCGCGCCACGGTCTTGCGGGTGATGGGCCGGGTGGCGAATTCCTGCAGCGCCTTTTCCAGCGCCGCCTTGAAATTGGCGTCGGTGTCCTCGCCGCGCGCCACGCCGACCAAAGCGAAATGATCTGGCAGCAGGTCGGTGGCGGCGAGGTTATATAGCGCCGGGGTCAGCAGGCGGCGGGTGAGGTCGCCGGACGCGCCAAAAATGACGAAGCAGCACGGGTCTGGCTGGGCCTGGTCGGCGGCGTCGACAGCGCTCATGCCTTGTTCTCCAAAGCTTTTCCTTCCATGCCAGTGACCGCGCGATCGGCGGCGCTGGGCGCGCCAGGCGCCTCGACATGGCCGCCGAAGCCCTTGCGCATGGCCGAGAGCATCTTCTCTGCGAAGGTATGCTCCTGGCGCGAGCGGAAGCGGGTGTAGAGCGCCGCCGTCAGCACCTCCGCCGGGGTCGCCTGCTCGATCGCCGCCTGGATGGTCCAGCGGCCTTCGCCGCTGTCATCGACATAACCGGAGAAGCCATCGAGCTTGCCATCCTGGGCGAGGGCGTCGGCGGTCAGATCGAGCAGCCAGGAGGTGACCACCGAGCCGCGCCGCCACACCTCGGCGACATCGGCGAGGTCGAAGCTGAAGCGCTCATTTTCGGGCCGCACCGGCGCGTCGGCGGATTTCAGAATGTCGAAGCCTTCGGCATAGGCCTGCATCATGCCGTATTCGATGCCATTGTGGATCATCTTGACGAAATGGCCGGCGCCGCTGGGGCCGGCGTGCAGATAGCCCTGCTCGACCCGTGGATCGCGCCCGTCGCGACCTGGCGTCGGCGGAATGTCGCCGCGACCAGGGGCCAGCGCCGCAAAGATCGGATCAAGCCGGGTCACGGCTTCGGCGTCGCCGCCGATCATCATGCAATAGCCGCGCTCCAGCCCCCAGACGCCGCCGCTGGTGCCGACGTCGATGTAGTGAACGCCCTTGCCCCTCAGGGCTTCAGCGCGGCGCACGTCGTCACGCCAGAAGCTGTTGCCGCCGTCGATGATGACGTCGCCTGGCGACAGCAATTCGCCCAGCTGCTGAACCGTATCCTCGGTGGGGACGCCAGCTGGCAGCATCACCCAGACGGCGCGCGGGGCGCTGAGCTTGCTGACCAGATCGGCGAGCGAGCTGGCGCCCTGGGCGCCTTCCGCCTCAAGCGTCGTCACCGCATCGGCGGCGCGGTCATAAACCACCGTTGCATGGCCGCGCTGCATCAGCCTGCGGACGATATTGCCGCCCATACGGCCAAGACCGATCATTCCAAGCTGCATTGTGACAACGCCTTTCCCTTACCAAACACGGTCGCGCCCAGGGGTGGGGGAGGCGCGCCGTCATCGTGATTGTCGTGTGCGACGGATACGCACGCGAGGGGCCCAGACAAAAATGGCGCGGAGCAGGGCTCCGCGCCGGATTATCAGGCCATGGCCGCCGCCAGTTGCGCGAGGCCCTGTTCGACGTCGCCCGCGATGTGGACGCGCAGGTAACGCCGGCCGCGCTCGTCGAGCACCGCCAGATCACCGGCCGCCTGGGCGGCGAGCACCTGGCTGAAGCTCAGGGTCCGGCCGGGCACCGGCAGATCCTGAGCATGATCGGTGGTGATCTGGACGAATACCCCGCTATTGGGACCGCCCTTGTAGGCCTGACCGGTGGAGTGCAGGAAGCGCGGGCCAAAGCCGAGACAGGTGGCGACATGGCGCCGGGCCAGCGCCGCCTGGCGCGCCCCCTGCAACAGTTCGGCGTGGCGATCATTGCGCTGGATATAGGCCAGCAAGGCGAGGTAATCGCCAGGCTGCAGCCGGGCCAGATGCGCCTGCACCGCCCCGGCGAGGCCATTGCTGGCGGCGCCGGCGGCGATGGCGGCGGCCCCCTCCTGATCCGAATACAGGGTGAAGGCGCCCAATTGCGCCACGGCGGGCTGGGCCGGCAACTGGCCGGTCTGCTCGATCGCAGCGCTCAGCTCGCGGGTCTTGACCTTGCTGGCCTCGACATCCGGCTGGTCAAACGGGTTGATGCCGATCACCGACCCCGCCACGGCGGTGGCGATCTCAAAGCGGAAGAACTCCTGGATAATGCGCTCGGCGGCGGCGATCTCGATGCGCACCACCGGATGACCAGCCTGCTCCAGCGCCTGGACGAAGGCGTCCTGGGCGAGGTTGGAGGCCTTGCGCATGCGCAGATAGACGAACACCCGGTCGGCGCCATAGGCGCTGACGTCGGTGGTCGGCTCATTGTCGATCGGGATCAGCCCCTTGCCCTGCTTGCCGGTGGATTCGGCGATCAGCTGCTCGGCCCAGGCGCCGAAGCTGCGAATGGCCGGCGAGGCGATCAGCGTCACCTTGTTGCGGCCAGCCTGCGCGGCGGCCCCGAGGATCAGGCCAAGCTGCACGCCCGGATTGTCGGCGGGCGGCGCATCCGGGCCACAGCTCCACGCCATGGTGCGGGCGTTGCGAATGAACTGGCGCAGGTCCATGCCGATCGCCGCCGCCGGCACGAGGCCAAAGCGCGACAACACGGCGTAGCGGCCGCCGATGGATGGCTCGCCGTGGAAGATCCGCCAGAAGCCGCTGTCCTTCGCCACCTGCTCCATGGACGAACCTGGATCGGTAATGGCGACAAAGCGGCTGCCGACCTGCTCGCGGCCTAGCGCCGCCGCCACCTTCTCATAGAAATAATCCTTGAGAATGTTCGGCTCCAGCGTCGAGCCGGACTTGCTGGCGACGATGAACAGGGTGCGCTTGAGATTGATCTGCGCCTCCACGGCGGCGATCTGCTCCGGATCGGTGGAATCTATCACATGCAGCTTCACGGCGCGGCCCTGCGAGCCAAAGGTCGCGGCCAGCACCTCCGGCCCAAGGCTTGAGCCGCCCATGCCGATCAGCAGCGCGTCATTGAACTCCAGCGCCGCAATGTCGCGCTGGAACTTGATCAGATCCTCGACCCGGTCGCGCTCGGTGAAGATCACCCGGAGCCAGCCCAGCCATTTGGCCTCGTCAGTCCCGGTCCACAGGCTGGCGTCGCCAGCCCACAGGCGGCGGATGGCGCCAGACGCGCGCCATTTCTCAGTGAGCGCGGCGACGGAGTCGGCGATGTCCTGCGGCAGGCTCGCCGTCTGGCTGTTGAGGCGATCGCCCAGCGCCGCGGTGCGCTTGCGCGCCACCGAACCCAGCAATTTGTCGGCGGCCTCGGCGAACAGCCGCACGCCGTCCACCACCAGGGCGCGGGCCTCGGCCTCAATGTCTATGCCCAGCCCCGCAATGGCGCCCATCACGGCTTCGGCCTCGGCCACATCGGCTTCGAGGGTGAAACCGGCGCGGCCGTGGTCGCGGAAGGCGTCCATGGTCGCCGGCGGCAAAGTGTTGACGGTGTCCGGGCCGATCAGCTCATCGACATAAAGCACATCGCTATAGGCCTTGTTTTTTGTGCCGGTGGAGGCCCACAGCAGACGCTGGGCGCGGGCGCCAGCGGCGCGCAGGTCGGCGAAATCTTCGCCGAACAGCCGCTTGTAGCGCTGGTAGGCCAGCTTGCCATTGGCGATGGCCACCTTGCCTTGCAGCGCCAGGATGCGCTCGGCGTCAGCGCCCGCGGCGCTGGCGGCGGCGGCCTCCAGCCGCTTGTCCACCGCCACGTCGATGCGGCTGATGAAGAAGCTGGCGACGCTGGCGATACGGCTGATGTCGCCGCCATTGCGCAGGCGCTCGCGCAGGCCGTCAATGTAAGCGTTGGCCACCTGCTCATAGACGCTCTGCGAGAACAGCAGCGTCACATTGATGTTGAGGCCTTCGCTGATCAGGGTGCGAATGGCAGGGATGCCAGCTGGCGTCGCCGGCACCTTGACCATCAGATTGGGGCGGTCGACCTCGATCCAGAAGCGCCGGGCCTCGGCGATGGTGCCCTCGGTGTCGTCAGCCAGATAGGGCGACACCTCGAGGCTAACGTAGCCGTCGCCGCCATTGGTCGAATCGTAAACCGGACGCAGCACGTCGGCGGCGCGGCGGATGTCCTGCATCGACAGGTGATCATACAGCGCCGACACCGAGGCGTCGGAACCGGCGAGGAAGCTGGCGGCGGCGGCGTCATATTCGTCGGTGTCGGCGATGGCCTTCTCAAAAATCGCCGGATTGGAGGTCACGCCACGCAGATCGTCATTGTCGACGAGGCGCTTCAGCTCTCCCTTCTCGATGAAGCTGCGGGAGAGGAAGTCCAGCCATGCAGCCTGACCGAAATCTGACAGCGTCTTGAGAGGATTCATACGTTCCGCTTTCTTTTCGTGTCTCGCCGGATCGCAGGCGACGATCCGCGCCGGCAGGCGCAAAAGGCCGCGCCACGTCATCTCGCTCAAGGCTACGCGGCGTCGCGCAGCCCCAGAAGCGCCCCAGACATGGCAGCCAAACGTGACAGAAAGACAGCGCGCCTGTCTGACGTCGGCCATGACCTTGTCAGATAATCGTGCGCCCGCGCCGGTTCTGCAACCACCCCCCAGACGGCAAAGCCCGTCGCGCGGGCCAAGGCGGCCAGCCCGGCGCCCGAATTCTGCACAATTGCGCCCCACGCCCGCCTGCAGCGGAGTGGAAGGAGGGGCCGCCTACAACGATTGTTTAAATTGACCCCAGTGAAGCACTGTTCCACGCTAGTCATAAGCGAGGATCAAGGGGCGGCTTTTACGTGGTTTCGCGGCGCAAACCGCGATCATGAACACGTATTTCTGGCTCGCAGCGGGCGATAACTGGAGCACGTGTTCGTGTTGCAGCGGGAAGTCATGCGGAAAGGCCAGCGTGGCTGTCGCCTGTGCATGGCGCCAGGCGATGCGGCGCTCCCGGCGCGCAGGCCGGTCATTTCGCGCTCACGCCGGTCATCGCGCGCTCACCGACCATAAGTTCAACAGGCCCTGGAGCGCCTCGCAGCACAGATAATCATCAGGGAGTTACGCCGTGACAATCATGCGGAAGACAAAAGGACGTGGTCTGGCCTCCGCCATTCTGGGAGCCGCCTCCCTCGGGGCGGTGGCCATCGCCATGGCCGGGCCCGCCATGGCGCAGCAGCCGATCCCGATCAAGATCGGCGTGCTCAACGACCGCGCCGGGCTGTATTCGGATGTGACCGGCGAGGGCTCGGCCGTTGCGGCGCGGATGGCCGTGGAAGATTTCAAGGCCAATGACAAGGGCATGAAGGTGGAGGTGGTCGTCGGCGATCACCAGAACAAGCCGGACATTGGCTCGACCATCGCCCGCCAGTGGATTGATCAGGATGGCGTCGACGTCATCGCCGACGTGCCGACCTCATCGGTGGGCCTCGCTGTCAATGAAGTGGTGCGTGAGAAAAACAAGGTTTATCTGAATTCCGGCACGGGCTCGTCTGACCTCACCGGCAAGCATTGTTCGCCCAATACCGTGCACTGGACCTATGACACGGCGGCCTTGTCCAACGGCACCGCCAAGGCGATGATCCAGCGCGGCGGCGACAGCTGGTATTTCATCACCGCTGACTACGCCTTTGGCCAGGCGCTGGAGCGTGACGCCAGCAATGTCATCAACAAGTCTGGCGGCAAGGTGCTTGGTTCGGTCAAGCATCCGCTGAACAATCCGGATTTCTCCTCGCAATTGCTGCAGGCCCAGGGCTCGAAGGCCAAGGTTGTGGCGCTGGCCAATGCCGGCGGCGACACCATCAACGCCGTCAAGCAGGCGGGTGAATTCGGCCTCACCCAGGGCGGCCAGAACCTCGCGGGCCTTTTGATCTTCTCCTCCGATATCCACGCGCTGGGGACCAAGACCGCTCAGGGACTGGTGCTGACCGAGGCGTTTTACTGGGATCTCAATGACAAGACCCGGGACTTCTCCAAGCGCTTCGCCGCCAAATTCGGCGGCAAGATGCCGACCTCGGTGCATGCCGGCGTCTATGGCTCGGTATTGCACTATCTGAAGGCGGTTGAGGCGCTGAAGAGCAAGGACCCCAAGGCGGTGATGGCCAGGATGAAAGAGACGCCCATCGATGACCCGCTGATGGGCAAGGGCTACATCCGTCCCGACGGTCGCGCCATCCACGACATGTATCTGTTCGAGGTCAAGAAGCCTGAAGAGTCGAAGGGTCCGTGGGACCTGTACAAGGTGCTGGCCACCATCCCCGGCGAGCAGGCCTTCCGCCCGCTTGAGGACGGCGGCTGCGCGCTGGTGACCAAGAAGTAAGCTGTGGCGGCGGCGCCCACGATGTGCGGGCGCCGCTACTGTCTTTGACGCTGCTGGAAGGATTGGCGGCGCGACCGTCGCCTATCGTCGCAGCACATGATCAACGTCCCCGATGGACGATCAGGCGCCGTCGCTGGCAGCTGCCGGCGCCCGCTCGCTGAACCCCTTATGCGGGCGGCGGCGACCCTGGCCACGTCGTCGCATGACTGGCGCATCGGCGGTCGGCGTATCCTGTGCGGGTCGCCGTATCTGACATATTTTGCCGCGAATATTTCATCGCCGCCGCCTATTGCCGGCTCAATTCCAGTATTTGATCGTCATGTCGATCAATATGACAAACGAATACTGGAAAGATTTTTTCATGAACACCAGATTGACCCTCGCCGCCGTCGCGGTGATTCTCAGCGCGCTGCCAGCCCTCGCCTGTTCGCTGGCGCCATCCTCCGGCGCCTGTGAGCGTCAGCGGCGTTGTGCCGAACAGCCATGGTATCTGACGCCCTTCTGCTACCTGGGCGCCAACCATCATGACCAGACGCCCGACAACCAGCAGGAGCCGGATAACCAGCAGGCGCGCTGACGATCAGGTGAACTCCATGGTGCCCGAGGCCCGTGGCCGGGAGCCTGGGCGGCGCCGGCTTGCGCTGCCCGCTGCAGGGTGGGTTCGGCAGCATTGGCTGGCCCTGTCGCATGCTGCAGGGTCGGCGCCGTCCGCCGGTCCATGTCCTGATTGCATCGCGTGTCGGCGGCCCTTGCGCCGCCGCCGCTGGACCACGCATCTGCGATAATTTATCCAGAAATGCAGGCTGTACGGCTTGCGCGGCGCCTGGGCGCAGGGCCAGCACGAGCTTGCGCCCAGGATCTCAAGGCGCTGTTGGCTACCAGCTCTTGTCGTCAAGAGCTGCTGGCCTAAAGCTGCTTGCCTGAAGTTCCTGGCCACCAGTCAATGGCCACAAAAAGTTCAGCACGATCTGCTTCAGAACTGGCGGATCGTGTTTTATGACAGGCGCGGTATGAAACCGGGCGCAACGACGTCCCCGGGGAGGAGATAATATGAGCAATGCAACGGCTTCCGCCGACAATTCTGCTGCCGCCAAGGTCGAGCTGACCCCTGAAGAACTCGAGGCCATGGTTGGCAAGGAGGTCGGCGTCTCGCGCTGGATCGAGGTCAACCAGGACCGCATCAACCAGTTCGCCGATGTCACCGAGGACTGGCAGTTCATCCACGTCAATCCCGAAGCTGCGGCCAAGACCCCCTTCGGCACGACCATCGCCCACGGCTTCCTCACCATGTCCTTGATGGTGCCGATGTCCTATGAGGTGCTGCCTGGCATCAAGGGCCGCCACATGGGCGTCAATTACGGTCTCGACAAGTTGCGCTTCCTCGCGCCGGTGAAGTCTGGCAAGCGGATTCGCGGCCGGTTCGTGCTCAAGGAATTCACCCGCAAGTCGCCGACGCAGATCCTGCTGAAGCATGAGGTGACCGTGGAGATCGAGGGCGAGGACAAGCCCGCCCTGATCGCCGAGTGGCTGGGCATGAGCTTCATCGCCTGAGCGTCGTCATCACCTATCAGTTCATAACAATGGCATCGCGCCGTGCGCCATCATGGGCGCAGGGCGCGACGCCTGGCAGAGCCGTGATCCGCACGGCCATACGACCAGGGACAGGACCTAAATGAGCATCCGGTTTGACAATCGCGTCGCCATCGTGACCGGCGCGGGCAACGGCCTTGGCCGCTCGCATGCGCTGCAGCTGGCCGCGCGCGGCGCGAAGGTGGTTGTGAATGACTTCGGCGGCGCCCGCGACGGCACCGGCGGCAGCTGCGAGGCGGCTGAGAAGGTGGTCGCCGAGATCATCGCCGCTGGCGGCGAGGCCATCGGCAATGGCGCCGACGTCTCCAACCGGGAGCATGTCGACGCCATGGTCAAGGCGGCGATGGATAAATGGGGCCGCGTCGACATTCTCGTCAATAACGCCGGCATCCTGCGCGACAAGACCTTCGCCAAGATGACTCTCGACGATTTCTGGAAAGTTATGGATGTGCACGTCATGGGCACGGCCAATTGCACCAGGGCCGTCTGGGAGATCATGCGTGAGCAGAACTACGGCCGCATTCTGGTGACGGCTTCGGCCACCGGCATTTACGGCAATTTCGGCCAGGCCAATTACGGCGCCGCCAAGGCCGCCATGGTCGGGCTGATGAACGTGCTGCATCTGGAAGGCGCGTCGAAGAACATCCGCATCAACACGCTGGCGCCCGCCGCCGCCACCCGCATGACCGAAGAGCTGATGGCCCCGGCCATGCTGGAGATGATGACGCCAGAGATGATCTCGCCTGGCGTGCTGTATCTGCTCTCGGAAGATGCGCCGTCGAAGGTGATCCTCGAAGCTGCGGCTGGCGTCTATGCCCAGACCCGCATCTACCAGACCCGCGGCGCCTATCTGAAGCCCGAGGACAATACGCCCGAAGGCGTCGCCGCCAATTGGGCGAAGATCACCGATCCGGCGGGCCAGCGCGAGGTCAGCGGCGCCGGCGAGCAGACGGCGAATTTCGTCACCCTCGCCGCCGAGGCCCAGGGCATCACCCTGCCAGGCCGGGGCTGAACCACATGACGGGCGCCGCGAGGCGCCCGTTGTCGTTTTCGCCCTGGTTTATTGCGGGCGCAGGCCCTCGCGCCAGCCGATGCTGGCAGATTGGCCTGGGTCCAAAGTCTTAGCCAGGCCGCACGGCGCCGTGGCTGGACAGGACGGCGCCGCCGCCCGATGATCGCCGCCGCATTGGTCGGCCTGGTCAGCCGCGCCGGCTGGCGGCGACAGGTCCGGGCCGGCGCCGGGACTGAGGCAGGAGAAACCATGACAAGACGGCGAAGCCGCGGGCGTGGGACGCAGCATACGTACAATCAGGCCCGTCGCCCGTCTGGGCTGGCAGGGCGTGCGCCAGGCCGCTCTGGCAGGCGCAGACAGATTTAATTGGAGGACGCCATGAGAGAGGCAGTTATCGTTTCCACCGCCCGCACGCCGATCGGCAAGGCGTTTCGCGGCGCGTTCAACAACACCCAGTCGCAGGAACTGGGCGGCCACGCCATCCGCCATGCGGTGGCGCGTTCGGGCGTTGATCCGGCGGAGATCCAGGACGTGGTCATTGGCGCTGCCATGCAGCAGGGCGCCCAGGGGCTGAACATCGCCCGCCAGGCCGCCATGCGCGCCGGGCTGCCGGTGACGGTGGCCGGCATGTCGCTCGACCGCCAGTGCGCCTCGGGCATGATGGCCATCGCCACCGCCGCTAAAGAGATCATCACCGACGGCATGGACGTCAATGTCGGCGGCGGCCTCGATTCGATCTCGCTGGTGCAGAACGAACACCAGAACCACTACCGCGCCCGCGACCCGTGGCTGACCCAGCACGTGCCGGCGCTGTACATGAGCATGCTCGAGACGGCGGAGACGGTTGGCGAGCGCTATGGCGTGTCGCGTGAGGCCCAGGACCGCTACGCCGCCCAGTCGCAGGAGCGCACCGCCGCCGCCCAGGCCGCCGGCAAGTTCGACGACGAGATCGTGCCGCTGCCTTCGGTGATGAAGGTGCAGGACAAGGTCTCGGGCGAGGTCAAGGACGTCGAGACCACCCTGACCAAGGACGAAGGCAACCGCCCTGGCACCAGCTACGAGAACCTGTCGCAGCTGCAGCCGGTGTTCAAGGACGGCATGGTCATCAAGCAGGGCAAGCACATCACCGCCGGCAACGCCTCGCAGCTGTCGGACGGCGCCTCTGCCGCCGTGCTGATGGAGGCGAAGCTGGCCGAGAAGCGCGGCCTGCAGCCGCTCGGCATCTATCGCGGCATCGCCGTGGCCGGTTGCGAGCCGGACGAGATGGGCATTGGCCCGGTGTTCGCCGTGCCGAAGCTGCTCAAGGCGCATGGCCTGAAGGTCGAGGACATCGGCCTGTGGGAGCTGAACGAGGCCTTCGCCGTGCAGGTGCTGTATTGTCGCGACCGGCTCGGCATTCCGGATGAGCTGCTCAACGTCAATGGCGGCGCCATCTCCATCGGCCACCCTTATGGCATGTCCGGCGCCCGTATGGTTGGCCACGCGCTGATCGAGGGCAAGCGCCGTGGCGCCAAATACGTGGTCTGCACCATGTGCGTCGGCGGCGGCATGGGCGCGGCGGGCCTGTTTGAGGTCGCCTGATCGCCGGGCTGGCGCGACGCCTCACAGGCCCAGGCTTGGTGGGGCGCCGGGTCGGTCATGTATGCTGACAGAAAAGCGCGCCGGTCGGGATCCGACCGGCGCTGCTGTTTTCAGGCGATGAGCGCGGCGCAAGCGCCGCGTGGGGCTGGCGCATCCCAGAAACCGGGCGGCGCCTGAGTGTTGCAGGCCGCAGTTGCGCCAGCGTCTCGGTAGCCGCACATCACGCCGCGTCGCGGCCGCCGTCTTCGGCGATGGCGACGATCTCCTGCGGCAGGGGCGGGCGGCCGCGAATGTCGTCAGAGATCTTCTCGGCGATCATGATGGTCGGCGCATTGGTGTTGCCGCCGACCAGCGTCGGCATCACCGAGGCGTCGACGACGCGCAGGCCGCTGAGGCCATGCACGCGGCAGCGCTCGTCAACCACGGCCATGCGGTCAGCGCCCATGCGGGCCGAGCCCACCGGATGGTAGATGGTCTCCGCCGTATGGCGCACCCATGCGTCGAGCGCCTCATCGCTCTGCACGGCGTCGCCGGGGCCAAACTCCGGCCCACGATAGGCGGCCATGGCCTGCTGGTCGACGATAGTGCGCACCATGCGGATGCCATCACGCAACACGCGCCGATCCGCCTCCGCCGCCAGATAATTCGGCTGGATCAGGGCGTGCCGGGCCGGATCGGGCGAATGCAGGCCGATATATCCCCGGCTTTCCGGGCGCAGCTGGCAGACATGGATGGTGAAGCCATGGCGGTCGGACTGGATGCGAGCGTGATCACGCATCATCGCCGCGACGAAATGGATCTGGACGTCGGGGACCTCCAGCTCCGGGCGGGTTTTCAGGAACGCGCCCGATTCCAGCCCCTGCGACCGCCCCAGACCCTTGCCGAACAGCAGATATTGCAGCCCGGTCTTGAGCTGGGCGATGGGCATGGTCTGGCTGTGCAGGGTGACGGGAAGCTTGCACTCATAGATCGGCGTCACGTCCAGATGGTCCTGGAGGTTCTGGCCGACGCCGGGCAGGTCGGCGATCGCCGCGATGCCAAAGCCGCGCAGATATTCAGCATCGCCGACGCCGGAGAGCATCAGGATCTGCGGCGTGTTGACGGCGCCGCCGGAGAGGATGACCTCGCTATTGGCGCGCGCCCGGCGGGTCTGGCCGCCCTGGACAAAATCGACGCCGACGGCGCGCTTGCCCTCGAACACCACGCGGGTGGTGAGGGCGTTGACCTCGATACGCAGATTGGGCCGCTTCAGCGCTGGCTTTAGATAGGCTGCGGCGGCGCTGCAACGGCGACCGTTGCGGATGGTCAGCTGATAGGGGCCGACGCCCTCCTGCTGCGGACCGTTGAAGTCATGCGTGTAAGGGTAGCCCGCCTGGCGGCCAGCCTCGACAAAGGCGTCGAACAGCACATTGGTCTTGAGCGCGTTGCTGACGCCCAATGGGCCCGCGCTGCCGTGGAACGCGTCGGCGCCGTTCTCATTGCCTTCGGCGCGGCGGAAATAGGGCAGCACGTCGGCAAAGCCCCAGCCGGCGTTTCCCATCTGCCGCCACAAATCATAGTCACGGGCGTGGCCGCGAATGTAGATCATGCCATTGATCGATGACGAGCCGCCCAGCACCTTGCCGCGCGGCCAGAACAATTTGCGTCCGTCGAGGTGCTGCTGCGGCTCGGTGTAATAATACCAATTGGCCTTCTCGCCGCCGATCAGCTTGCCGACGCCCGCCGGCATATGGATCAGCAGGCTCTTGTCGCGATCGCCTGCCTCCAGCAGCAAGACCCGGGTCCTGGGGTCTTCCGTCAGCCGGTTGGCCAGCACGCAGCCAGCGCTGCCAGCGCCGACGATGATGTAATCATAACTATCCATGACGCCCATCCCTGGCCAGCGCCCCCGCGCCCCAACGCCAGCCGCGCCACAGGCGGGCCAGTCTGGCGGAGCGCAGCGCACGGCAGGCGATCCGTGGGCGTTGCGTCCGCTGCGGGATCACGCGCCAGGACGTCCCGCAGCGGCCTGGCCTGCCGCGCTGACGCGCACGCCCCGCGCGTTGAGTGTTTCGGATATGGGGCGGATAGGCAAGCATACGGTCCGTCGCCGGTGTTGAACTATGGTATAAGCTGCGTGGGGTAAACTATTCCCCGGAAAATGCGCCCGTTGTCTGGCTGGATAATACATCAGGTCAGACGAAAGCGATTACGGTGAAGGTCGGTGGGGCGGCTCATAATCCTGTGACTGAGGTGTCGGGCTTTTTGCGGGCGCGTGTTACGCCACGCGTCCCT